>CAVHHN010000001.1:0-91903 GCA_963635855.1 Faecalibacterium sp. CAG:74
GACGTTACCATATCATCCTAGCAACGATCATTTTCAGCCGGGAAGGTAGATATGAGATTTCCATTGACCGCGAATCAGGCGATGGAAGACACGATATTCTCATGAAGAGCAAATTCCCCAGGTATCCGAACATCGTGGTAGAGATCAAGAAAGCAAATTCCAATGATAACGAAGCTGTCGTAGATGGTCTGGCACATCAAGCATTGGAACAGATCCAAAAGAAAGATTACTGCAGAGGCTTGAAAGGAAAGACCTTGCTGTACGGAATTGCATTCAAAGCAAAAACAGCCACTATCCTTCTCAAAGAAACCCACTTATAACCAACAAGGTCACCTGCTCAAATGCGATTCGGGCCAGATAACAACAGAGAGAAATATGCTCTGCTTACTGTAGCTACACCCAATGTTTCGAATTCGATCAGGTTGAAAGTAGATCGGATGTGGCAGTATGATTTCAATGGGACCGGGTGCCCCGCCTACTTTATATATAGCTATATATTGGGGAGGTTTAGCCTCGCCGCCTAATGGAGTGAACATTATGGCAAGAATGCACACAAGAAGAAAGGGTAAAGCATGCAGCAAACGCCCCCTGATCTCCGAGAACCCCTCCTGGGTCCCTCTGAACGCCACCGAAATAGAGGACCTTGTCGAGAAGTTCACAAAGGATGGAGTCGGTCCCGCAATGATCGGGATGATCCTCAGGGACCAGTATGCAGTTCCCAACGTAAAACTCGCAACCGGTAAGACCGTTACTGAGATTCAGGCAGAGAAAGGAATCAAAGGAGACCTTCCCGCTGACCTGTCCCAGCTCATGGTCCGCGCTATCAATCTGAACAACCACCTCAAACTCAACCCCAAGGACATCTCCAACAAGAGAGGCCTTGCAATGATCGAGGCCAAGATCAGAAGGCTCGAGAAATACTACAAGGACAATGGAGTTCTCCCCGCCACATGGAGATACTCTCTCGCTAACGCAGAACTGATGCTTAAGTGAGCTACATGGACGAATTCGTCCTCCCTCCAAAACTTCTTTCAGATCTCAATCTGGCCGCGGACATCGTCCGTGGCCACGATTATATTCATCTTTATTCTCATTTTGACACCGACGGTATCACTTCCGCATCTATTGTCGCCAAAGCACTATATCGTGAAGGAAAACAGTTCACCGTTACGATCTTCCCCACGCTCACCGAACTTCAGATGGGCATCATTGAAAGTACACCAAGCGAATGCATCCTCGTCACAGACCTTGGTGCATCATATATCTCACGCTTCGATGCAATGAACTGCGATGTGGTCGTCCTTGACCACCATACTGTCAAAGATGATGCTCAGAGGATATGTTATGCCAACCCCCACAAGTATGGTATCGACGGAATGACCTCGGGTTGCGGTGCTAGTATGGCATTGCTCTTTGCGATCACCCTTAACGAAAACAACTGGGACCTTTCCGACCTGGCGATCACAGGTATTGTCGGAGACCGTCAGCATATCAATGGGTTGTCCGGGATCAACACATATATCTTCAACAATGCTTCAAAGAAAGGGTTCATCAAAACACAGCCCGGTTCCCTGATTCCGGTCGGTAACCTCAATTCCGAACTGATCCTGTGCACTGACCCATATATCGTTGGCGTAAGCGGTGATATCGATGGGGTCGCCAAACTCCTGAAAGAGGCCCATATTGAACCGGGTAAGAGCAATTCAGACCTCACTCCAGAAGAAAATGCCAAACTCTCCTCCATGATGTGTCTTAAACTCCTAAAGCAAGGAGTCACAAGAGATAAACTCGAAGAATGCGTCAGAACAAGATATTTTCTCCCTGCATGGGGCACTGATGCAGAAACGTTGTCATCGATAATCAATGCGTGCGGACGTCAGGAACAGGCAGGGGTCGGATTGGCCACATGTCTCGGAGACACGACTGCTTTGGAACAAGCAAAACGTATCGATTCAGAATCCAGACAGAAGGTCATGAACGGGGTCGCATCCATCGTGAACAAGAACAAGGTCATCCAAATGGAACATATCCAATGGTTCGATACCAGCGATTCAGGTTTTACAGGGATGATCTGTGGGATCGTCATGAGTTATGCTGGTGATCCAAGCAAACCGGTCATTGGGATAAACTGTTCTGAAGAAATGGCAAAAGTATCCTCCAGAGGGACGTTCCCACTCATTAATCGTGGACTGAACCTTGCTGAAGCTATGGACAAAGGCTGTGCCGCGGTAGGCGGAGAAGGTGGAGGTCACCGTATCGCTGCAGGCGGTTCGTTCAACAGCACTAAGCGCGATGTGTTCCTTGCTGTCGTGAACAAGATCATCGGTGAGCAGTTGACGCCCACAAACTGATCAATCGCGCCAAGTCACTGGCACCTCATCGGTACGATATCTCTGACGGACCTCGGTATCTTCTAAGTTCATTCTGACACCGGACCGATACATTATAGATCCCAACCATGCTATCATGGCCCCATTGTCCCTGCAGAATTCTCTGTCTGGAACATACATGCGGGCACCTCTTTCTTTGGCCATGGTGGCGACCATCTCCCTCAGATGACCGTTCTGTGCCACACCTCCGCCGAGAAGCACTTCGTCCTTACCGATGTGGGCCATCGCCCGTTCGGTGACCTCGGTCAACATAGAAAATGCAGTTTCCTGCACCGAATAGCAGATGTCTTCCAACCTGCACCCTTTATCCCGATAGGCCACAGCTGCAGTTAAGATGCCAGAGAATGAGATGTCCATGCCCTTGACCGAATAGGGAAGGTCCAATAATTTGTCACCGTCGGCCGCCAGTTTTTCAATCTTCGGCCCAGCGTAGAATCCCAGCCCGATATCACGACCGAGTTTATCCAACATATTGCCGATCCCGACATCCTGGGTCTCTCCGAAAATACGATACCGATGATCGGAATACGCTATGATCTGGGTGTTACCTCCTGAAGCGTAAAGCAAACAGGGATCTTTGCATCCAGTTAGGGCGTTCCCGATCTCGATGTGGGCGATACAGTGATTCACTCCGACGATCGGTATATTCAATGAATGTGCCAGAGATCTTGCGGCAGTACCTGCGACACGTAAACAGGGACCTAATCCCGGACCCATTGAGAACGAAATGAGGCCCACCTCATTCAATGATATTCCTGCATTTTCGACCGCTTGAACGATGGTATCTGCGACCACATCGGCATGATGGTTCGCAGCCTCGCGTGGATGGAGTCCGCCCTGCGGGGGGTTGAACATGTTAATAACATTGGAAAGAACCTTGGCATCTGAATCAACCACGCCTACACCGAGAGTGTGTGCCGTTCCTTCGATCCCTAGTGTTATCATCAAAGGTTGCACATTTTAGAGATATAAGAAGAAAATCACTACATCAAAACCCTGTACGAAATGAAAACAACAGAATACGCTAACTTTCAACATCCCTTTGTGAATGAGACCTTTCTCAGACCCTCAAGTTCGTATTGACCGAGCTAACCATTGTTATCGACCACAAGATCACCGAGCCTGAAACAATAGTTATGTTTTATATACGTCCAGCCTTTACCTGATTTTACTGGGCTCGTGGTCTAGGGGTTATGACGTCACATTGACATTGTGAAGGTCGCCAGTTCAAATCTGGCCGGGCCCACCAGGTTTTAATCAGTCATTGTCTGCCAACCCCTCTTTAAAGAATTTCAGTGATTTTGTCTAATCCACTGTTCAATGGTCCGGCCGTCCACGATGATATCTTCCGTGAATGGCAAAGTACAGGATCAAGGAAAAAAGCCCGATCCCTGCCATGATTATATAATTGGTCCGATACCCGACGATGTCAATGATACACCCGTTGATCACCGCACCCACCGCATATGCAAGTTCCATGAATATCCCGAACATCGTCACGGCCGCAGAAACCATTTGGGTAGACGAATCCCTTACCACCACGGCCTGACCGACCGAGTTGAGTTGTGCGATGTTGAAACCTATCAAGAAACCGGAGAACAGCAGAAGATATCCGTCCGTAGTGTTCGCCAAGATCACCATTCCGATGAGATAAAGAATGAACATTGGCGTAAGTGCCAGATTCTCCCCGTGCAGATCGTATATCTTACCCAAAAACAGCCTGCATATCAGAGTGCCGAGAGATAGCGTGACAAAGAAAAAGACCGCATAACTATGCAGGCCGATCTCATTTCCATATGGAGATAGGAACGATAGAACTCCAGAATAAGAGAAGAAGAACACGAATGCCACGATCGATATGGGTAGTGCACTCCGTTCGAATATACCGGTTCTTTCCGACGGGGCGGAAACAGTACCTTCCCTATCATTGGTCAAGAACAAAGAGGCTATGAATGCCGCAAAATTAGCAATGATGCCTATCACAAAGATCTCGTGATATGCTCCAAAGCCCTGAAGGTACATGCAAAGGAAAGGCCCTACAATAGACCCAAGGGTCAAACTCAGCATGAAATACCCCATGCCTTCGCCCCTTCTTTCAGCAGGTATGCATTGAGCGACAAGAGCATTTATCGCAGATACTCCCACACCATAGGTGATCCCGTGGACGAACCTCACAATCAAAAGTCCACCCACATTATCCGTCACGAGGTACATTAATGATACGATGGTTCCGAGCCCAAAGAAAAGGTTGGCCAATCTTTTCTTCCCATAACGGTCCAACCGCCCACCGATCGTCAGACGTGATATTATATCGCTAGCAATGAAGATACTTGCAATGAAACCTCCAAGCATAGAACTTGTACACAGAACATCATTCGAGTAGGAGGCCATTGCTGTATAGAGCATGATAAAATATATTGTGTAAAAGAAGCAGACCAATGAACACAGATTGAAATTGCGTGTGAACAAGGACTGCTTTTCCATGATCACGGGATTGAAGGAAAGTATATATCAGTGTACTGAGGAACCCTCAGAATATTGTGTGTTAGAAATATGGATTTATATGGAGACCTATAGAAACTATGTATCTGTGCCCAAGTCCCTGATCTATAATTTTGATAGCAAATCGATATTCTGGACCGTCTTTTTGATAAAATAGGTTCCAAGCATGTCTATTCTATGTCTTCACTAATAATATATAATTGATACATGAATAAACAATTATTACACTGAAGGTGAGACGATCACAAAGAAATCTATGATATTGATTGTTTCCGTACTGCTGTGTTTATCAGCATATGCTGTAGTAACACACACGGAATCTCTGAATGCGGAGCCCGCTAAACTTGGAAGTAGCGAGGTCACATGGGAATTCAACGAAGAGACCGGTACCCTGACCATAAACGGTTCCGGAGCGATCAGGGCAGCCAATGGTGCATACCCCTGGTCTGATTACAAAGATCGCATAACATCTATCGATATCGAAGGCACGATCACCTCGATCGATGACGGTGTTTTCGAAGATTGCACTTCCCTTACATCCATAACGATCCCCGACTCTGTTACAGAACTCGGAACCGATGTGTTTGGCGAGGACATGGTATTTTATGATTCAAATGGTACCACAGTGCTCGACCCGACCGCCGATGAGCTGGCAGGAGCGACCTTCCAGAAGGTTGATGGAAAATGGGTCAAGCAGATCTCCCCCGCCGATCTGGGAATGGTCGCTATCATCATCGCCATACTTGTCATTGCGATAATACCGGTCATCGTTATCATGAGAAGGAACCAGACCGTTCCCTGTGCAAACATAACCTTCCTAAAGTAAAAATAACACCTTCAACAAACCCCTCCGCAACTTGAGTGCGAGAAAAGACACACACTCTGCATTTGCAGAGCCTTGTCTTTTCTCGTACAACACAGCACCTTCATTGAGTTCTTACCATTCTGTGCAGAAGTTAGGGGCATATTCTCACCACCGGACATAAAGAACACACAGATCATTGCTCCGAAGAAAGGCTGTACTTTACCAACCAGTTTAATACACTCTACACAATTCTGTAGAATTGCCGGATCCCCGATAAACACTGAGATACCCAACCTGGAGGAGCTGTCATGAAACGTTTGATATTGTTAGTTGTCTCGATAATTGTGTGTACGTCCATGTATATATTTTTAGAAGAATCATCGAAAGCTGAAGCCATTTCGAATACTTCAGGCACCTGGGGGGACTTGGAGTATAGCTTTGATTCTGCAACTGGGACACTTTCAATAAGCGGTTCTGGAGAGATAGATGATGCGAACTCAAAGGCTCCCTGGAACCAATACAGAGAAGACGTGCGCTCGATCATAATTGGTGGCGCGATCACGTCCGTTGGCAAGTACTCGTTCATGGAATACGATAACTTAGAAACACTGAGACTCGGATCTGTCAGCACAATTGAGGACTATGCATTCTATGGATGTTTTTCACTCAAATCGGTGAACATTCCCGACACAGCCACATCTATTGGATTCGGTACTTTTGCCAGATGTACGGCCCTCACAGAGGTTACATTTGGAAATTCTGTAAACACAATAGATCAAGAGGCCTTCAGAAATTGTACCTCGCTTAAATCCTTGAATATTCCAAAATCAGTGACCAATATAGGCATGCTTGCATTCTATGGTTGTACATCCCTTACTTCGATCGATGTCGAGGATAACAACCCCAATTATTGGTCAGACAAAGTTGCACTTTACACCAAAGGTGACGCAATCGAACTGGTCCAATACCCAGCAGCCAACCCATCTACGACATACACAGTACCTGACACAGTATCAACTATTGGGTACGCTGCATTCAAAGGATGTACATTCCTTAAATGTGTGACCCTCCCAGGATCTATTGTAAAGATCAATAATCATGCATTTCAGAATTGTACTTCACTTGAGTCGATATCCTTGCCTGATTCGGTAACGACCATTGGTGAATATGCATACGACAGCTGTTCTTCTCTTAGTTCCATCAATATACCCAGCAAGATCACGACCATAAACTGGCACACATTCTATAACTGTACGTCACTCCAATCCATAACTTTGTCTGACTCGATCACATCCATAATGCCATTCGCATTTTGGGGTTGTACATCACTTTCAGAGATCGTCTTCGGAAATTCATTACAAAGTGTCGGTTCATACGCATTCTCTTATTGTACCTCCTTGACCGAGGTAACACTCGGTGAATCGATAACAAAGTTTGACGGCAGTGCATTCTATTTCTGTATATCTCTGTCATCATTCATTGTTGATCAGAAAAACCCCAATTATTGTTCTGTCGATGGTGTTCTTTTCAACAAAAAACAAACCGAACTTATCCAGTATCCCTCCAAAAAGACAGACACAAATTATACTGTTCCGAGCACGGTCACAAAGATCTGTGAGGATGCTTTTGTAGGGTGTATTTACCTTCAATCCATTGAAGTGAAACAGAATTCCAACTACTGTTCAGATGAGGGTGTATTGTATGATCTGAACAAAACGTGTTTGATCGCATACCCGAGTGGAAAGACAGATCCTATGTACAGTATGCCTGAAACCTTAGAACGTACCTCTCAGGATTACCCGTTTTATGGAAATACCAATTTGACCGAAATTGTGGTCTCGGATTCCTTCCAGGACGACTGTGTACCTCAGTTGGGAATGATATCAGCAGGTTGCAAGATCACGATAAATGATACAAATCCGAATATAAAGGTTGTAGATGAAGTGGTATTCAGTAAAGACGGCGAAACCCTACTACTTTGTACATCAGGAAAAACAGGAGAATACACTATTCCCGAGGGAACCAAAAAAATTGAGAAATTCGCATTCGTGTTTGCAGAGAATCTCGTTGCTCTGAACATTGCTGATTCTGTCACAGAGGTCTGCGACAGCGCATTCCAAGGCAAATGGGCTTTTTCTCCCATTATAGGATGTAAATCTCTATGCAGGATCACATTCGGAAACGGATTAAATACCGTAAGCAAAGACATATCATTCATCGCCATGACATTTACATATGAGGGAAAAACCGTCATCGCCCCCACTGATCTGAATGGAAAGACATTCTCTGTTTGCAACGGAACCCTTTCCACAGGGTTCGATCCCGAAGTCCCCATATCAGCTCATGTTCTGACCGACGTGCCTGGAAAAGCAGCCACCTTCGTTGATGATGGATCTAAAGCACACCAACATTGCACCTTATGTGGAAAAGATTTCATTGATGGAAAAGAAACTTCCTCAGAAGATCTGGTGATCTCTGCAAAATGTGCTGAACCTGGAACGATATTCGGCCTAGTATCAGCAACGATCCTTCTAGTGGTCGGCGTTATTTCTATTTCTATGCTCAGAACGAGAAAAGGCTGAGCCAAAAACCTGTAAGGATATACATGTCCGACCCTTGGGGGTCAGCCCCAAGGGTATTGAAAAATGGTGAATGGTTCGTAGTGCCAGATATCAAAAATCAAGGCATCAAAGCAATATTCTCGCTACTAATGATATCCTTGTGCTTCATCTTGGTACCGAGAATTGCCTTTGCCTCATCTGACCGCATCCCACGGATGCGGTTGATCTCCTCGGCACTGTAATCCGGACTTCCGCGTGCGATGACCGCAGTACCACATACGATATCGACAACATCACCTGCTTCAAATGAGCCAGATGCAAATTTCACACCTACCGGCAGAAGAGATCTATGAGATTGAAGTGCCTTTGATGCCCCCTCATCGATTATTATTTTGCCACTTACAGATACAGACTTCATCCAACGTCTTTTCTTGGTGATCGCAGAATCGGCAAGGAAAAGCGTACCGACAGCTTCACCATTGACCACACGTTCGATCACATTGTGCGTGGCACCAGATGCGATCACCATCATACATCCTGCATCTTGGCAGATTTTGGCGGCCTTGATCTTGGTCTTCATTCCACCAGTACCGGCCTTTGATCCAGGACCGCCGGCGATGTTCTCGATCGTGTCGTCGATATCTGAAACAACCTCTAGGAGTTTGGCATCTGGATCTTTACGTGGATTGCCGGAATATAATCCGTCCACATCTGAAAGGATCAGTAAAAGGTCCGCATCGGCCCTGCTTGCGATGACAGCAGATAAAGTATCATTATCACCGAACGCGACACCGATCTCTTTGATACATATCGCATCGTTCTCATTGAAGATCGGTATAACGCCATATTTTAGAAGAGTGGATACTGTGTTGTTAAGGTTACGCACAGTTTCACGATCAGAATAATCGTCCATGGTAATGAGGATCTGTGCGACATGAAGTCCGAACTTCTGGAAGCTGTCATTCCATTTTTGCATCAATATGCCCTGTCCGACAGAGGCTGCAGCCTGCTTAATGGGCACTTCATTAGGTTTCGGACGAGCATTCATGGCTTGTAATCCAATGGCGACCGCCCCGGAAGATACTATCAGGACGTCTTTCTTTGCTTCCACCAAACGATGTATCTGTTCTGCGACATCGTCCATGAACTCCTCGCTGATGGTGGGTCCTCCACGAGTTATGGTAGAAGACCCGACTTTGATCACGATACGTTCCACAGACTCCAAATGGCCCCTTCTCGATACCGTATTCTCACTCCCCATACTTACGGCAGGTCTTTTGATGTTTGTACGGACGGGCCTCATTTCCAGAATAATCCTTGACCACCTGTCCGTGGCCCACCAAGACGTATTTGTAACTGGTAAGACCTTCCATCCCCATCGGCCCACGAGCGTGGATCTTTCCTGTGGATATCCCTACCTCCGCACCCTTGCCGAAACGATATCCATCTGCAAAACGGGTAGATGCGTTTATGAACACGTCTGCCGAGTCCACCGACCTGACGAATTCCGACTGCTTCTCTTTGTTTTCGGTAATGATAGAATCGGTGTGATGGGACCCATGGGTATTGATGAAGTCGATGGCCTCCTGTAGGCCACTGACCTGACGAATGGCAATGATCAGATCATCATATTCTGCACTCCAATCCTCGTCCGTGGCAAGCTCATAATCGAACCCGACGAGATATTTGGTCAAGCGTTCATCGACCCGCATCTTCACATTGTTTGCAACAAAGAGATCGGCCATACGGGGAAGGAAGTATGATGCGATATGTTCATCGACCAATAACTTCTCGGCCGCGTTGCAAGCAGCGGGATATTGGATCTTGGAATCAAGGGCCACATTGAGTGCGACATTGAGATCTGCCTCCGAATCCACGAAGACACTGCAAACTCCGGACGAATGACCCAGCACAGGAATGTTTGTGTTCGAGCTTATGTATTTGACAAACCCGTATGAACCACGGGGAATGAGAAGATCGATGTATTCATCGAGTTTTAAGATCTCGGAAATTTCCTCCCTGGTCTCCAAAAGAACGAACGCATCCTCTGGCACACCTTCCGACCATGCCGCCTTCCGGAGAATGTCAAAAAGGAACTTGTTGGAACGTTTCGCCTCACTTCCTCCCTTGAAAACGATCGCGTTCCCGGTCTTGAGACAAAGTGACATGATCTGCGGGACCACTTCAGGACGGGATTCGAATATCACGCCTATCAGCCCGATCGGACATCTAATCTGATAAAGATCCAGCCCCATATCCATTTCCATTGAGGATATTGTCTCCCCGATCGGATCGTCCAATTCAGAGACACTAAGGATACTTTCGACCATATCCTGCACCTTATTCTCATTCAACTTCAGCCGTTTCAGAAGTTCAGGTGCTATCTTCCCTGTGGATTCGCTCACATCCTCAGCGTTTACGCGAAGGATCTCATCTTTATTGACAAGGATCGCCTCGGCCATCGAACGGAGCGCAGAATTTTTCACCCCAGTTCCGAGTGCCGCCAATTTCAATGACGCGGCCTTGGCACATTTTATCTCGGATTCGATACCGACCATGTATCTTCATTACAATCTGGTTTATAGTATTCTTCTTACACGCACCTTGTTCTTTTCTAGAAAGACCAGTAAACCACATGTTCCTTGCAAGATGGTATTTATAAGTGAACGCGATTGAGCCTTTAAGCCGAGATAGCCAAGCCCGGTATGGCGGCAGTCTCGAAAACTGCTGGTCTGTGACCTCGGGAGTTCGAATCTCTCTCTCGGCGCCATTATTCTATTCACTTGAGGTCGAAGAATACTCAGGAGATTACTGAACTCATGATGATTTCTAAATATCTGGGTCTTCGATCGATCAGTACCTAGCAGTTCTTGTGAGAAAGAGGTTTATTAATCCTGCCACGATAATATGGGCATAAGAGTATGTATCGGATATCAAGTTTTGAGGTACAGATATCCGATCATCGATTACAAAATGTGATAGCATGGCAAGAGAAGATCAATACTGCAACCCACAAGGCGAAGAAGGCAGAACAGTACTAAAGGATATGAACGAACACCACCGGGATCTGACGATCTGGGGCCTTTCCAATATCCCCTCCATGCATGCCACCCGTATCCTGGATATCGGTTGCGGAGGAGGTAACACCATCAAGATGCTTTCCGTGAAATACCCTAATGCGACGATTGACGGCATAGATATTTCCGAGGAGGCTGTGAAAATCACTTTGGAAACGAATTCGGTCTTCCACAAATGGGGCAAAGTGAACGCATCCGTTGCTTCAGTGGATGCGATCCCATTCCCTGAAGAGACCTTTGATATCATCACTGCGGTGGAGACCTACTTTTTCTGGCCCGACCTGGAAAAAACACTTTTCCATGTGACATCTCGTTTAAAGAAAGGCGGTGTCCTTTGTATCGTATCCGAGCAGTATTTCACTGACACTAATAGATCTGAGCTGAATGCAGCCTGTGCAAAATACCATATGAACATCGTTGAAAATGATATCCTGAAAGGTTATCTGGAACAATGTGGTCTGAAGATTCAGATGACCCTTTTAGAAGATAAAAACTGGATCGAGTTCATAGGTATCAAGGCTTGACCTGATCATCGAGATCGTCATCGTGCCTCAATTTGGGAAGGTGGTGGTGAATGCGTGCCATGAAATCCTCCTTCTCTACTGGTGGCTCCCTGACCAAGATATTGATGAAAACACCATCGTTACCGTAGATACGAAGATTGTCCCTTTCTGGAGAAACTATCATCTGGACCACATCGAAATGATGGCCCTGCATGAACTGCCCGCGATTGTAAGGGATTATCCTCCCATGAAGGATCGGATCTCCCCTCATCTGCTGGAATAATACCCTGACCCCATTATCTCCTCCAAGAAGATTCAACCTCAGTTCTTTCTCCACCGGCCCCACGTCAAAGACGGCCCAACTACTTTTGTCCAAAAGCATATCCAAACTGTCTGGGGTTATGTACATGTTCTTATCGGAGTGAAGGACAGGTTCCAATGCCTCAAGATTGTACTCGATCCTTTTTGTCGGGAACGGGACCCATATTCCCCTACGTGTCAGGATCCATATGAATACCGCATTGACGAACATGATCGGAAGGATACTCGAATATTCCAGGAACATCTCCGCCCAGGTGATGCGGTTGTACCAGTCAATAAAGAACGGAATAATGATCATGAGCATCTGTACTCCGGCCGCCACACAGATCTTGACAACATACCTCCGATATTCGAACAAGTAAGCCACGGAGAACCCGATCTCAGCAATACCCAGAAGCAATGTTAAGAACGCTAGGATAACATCGATATCATATGCGTAATCCAAGAAAAGAAGGTTCTGTAAAATGGTTGAAAAACCCAACGCTGTACCGCATAGGAAAATACACAGGTGCACATTCATGTCCCTATGCAGGATAAGCCATAATCCTAACAATAGTAGGATAGAGTAGGAGATCAGATACAGGATAGATTCGGACTCGAACGAGAAAGAAAATGCCTCTAGAAGAAGGTAATACGCTTCTGCTAAGACCAAAGCCGAACCTAAGATGAGAACGACAGATGTGCCCTTGATCGTAAGGTCAATATTTTTC
Organism: Faecalibacterium sp. CAG:74; assembly: GCA_963635855.1. Lineage (GTDB taxonomy): Archaea > Thermoplasmatota > Thermoplasmata > Methanomassiliicoccales > Methanomethylophilaceae > Methanomethylophilus. The sequence goes on from CAVHHN010000001.1 coordinate 12,870, forward strand.
ATGATGCAACCTCGATCTCAGGATCATCCACACGGAGTTGCATGCATACCCCCTGTCTTCCAAAAACACGTAACCATCTGCAATCGAGTTCGTCAGTGAACAGTAATGAGGATGTTGCAGAAAACCGATAGGCCTGAATCAAAGTTCCATCAAGATGGTCTGAAACTGTGAAATACAATTCATCAGAGGTATTCCATTTCTGAACCAAGACCTCGGACCGACCATCCTTGTTCATTATACCGAACCGGTATTCGCAGGTCGCGGGCCCACCGTCGGTGACCGGGGTCCATCCAGACCTATCCTCAAAAGCCCTTGAAAGTACATTGGCCACATCCAAAGAGATGTATGTCTCAGAATCGGTATATTGTGTGCAACGTATCTTATTAAGCACTTCATTGTGAATAGCAAGGATATCTGATGCACGCAAGGTCTCCGAATCGAGGAGACCTATGTAGATCGCATACATCAGGCATACAAGCACCTGACCGGTATATATGGTCAAAATATCATGTACAGATGCTCCCATGTGCAACGTGAACACAAGCGCCAATAAGTATATGAGAAGGATCGTAAGAGTGGATATCATCAGACTTATACGATTACGGCTGACCCCCCGAAGATAATAACGTCCTGAGACCATCAGATTGATCCCCAACCCAGTGACGACAAGATAGAACAACCCAATGGGGCCTGGGTGGATGTGTGGCGCATAAGTTATAAATCTATATCCACCAAGAGCAAGCGCATATATCCCTACAGAACGCAAGAGATTACGGTTACGGTCGAGAAGGATGATCAACCCACCGATAAGCAGGAAAAGATATCCTAAGGTCTCATACCACCTCAAGTAGTAATAAACAAAATTTTCATACAACCTATCCGCAGAATATACGACCATCAATGTTGCAAGAATTACATTGTAAAATTTGACAACAAAACCGACCGAAGAATGAACGAAGTTGCTGATATCCTGCGAACTGACCTTGTGCATGAGATCTCCAATTGTATGTTCAATTGCACCATTGTTTAATATTATTATGTGTACGTTCAAAACAAGAATCGGAACATGTCTTCATGGTTCGATGGGAACAACGACCTTCGATACAAGTTCTGCCCTATGTTCCAAATGCCTATCAACACCCTATATGCTGGAACTGTACCAATGACCGTAATCGACCATGTTGAGAAGGGTGTCAAGCCTTTCGTCGCCACCTTTGCCCCAAGATTGAGGGTATGTTGAAGTGAACACGTGATCCACCTTTTTTCCAACACGATCAAGATTGGACTTAGCCTCGGACAGGTCCTCATCGGATATCTGTTGTTCAGGCCACCAGGACCAATATTTTTCGGATTCGGAATGATCTTCCGAAAGTGCTCCCCCCATGGTCAAAATCTTTCTACCACCGATCGTGAACACCTGTCCGCGCATTATATGATATATCCCACGAGAAATGACCTGTATCTTTCCACCATTCCAAGGAAAAACCGGATACTCCGATAAAAGATCGTAATCATCATATGCTCCGTCGAGGAACAATACGGAACATGGAAGATCGCGATATGCAGAGATCACATTATCAAGATCGACATGCGGTTCAGTGACCCCGCACCCGCCCAGGATCACAAGATAGTCTTCCTCCCCCATTGTACGAACAACAGGGTCGGAAAGAAGGCGTTTGTAACCAGCCTGCCCCCGGGAGTCGCCGGTCACAGCGATCACTCCACCGACCCCATGGTATGCTTGCGATGAAGTAAGGATGCAACGATCGTGATAGCCAAAACAACAAGTATGAACGCCAGAGAGGACAACACACTTATCTCACAGACGTCCGCAGCAGAAATGAGCATTTTGACACCGATGAATGCCAGAATGACCCCTAGTCCGTATTTGAGGTAATCCAAAGCGTTAAGGGCACCGTTGATCACGAAGAACATGGACCTAAGTCCCAGCACCGCGAAGATATTGGATGCATAAACAATGAAAATATCGGTTGTGATGGAAAGTGCAGCGGGAATCGAATCGAAAGCAAACATAATGTCACTCAACTCGATTACGATCAAGCAAAGGAACAAAGGTGTGGCCACACGGACCCCGTTCTCGACAGTGAAAAATTTGTTGCTGGAACAATCATCGGTGGCCCGAATATGCTTGCTCAGTTTGTAAGCCAGGGAGTTCTTCTGATCATCATCTCCCTCCTTTGAAAACACGGTCTTGAATGCGGTGTACAAGAGTAACAGTCCGAACACATACATCATAAAGTCGAATCTGGACAGTAACTCCGCACCGATGAAAATGAATACCGCCCTGAAAAATATAGCTCCCAAGATCCCCCAGAATAAGACCTTGTGCTGATCAGCGGCCGGGATCATGAACAATCCGAACAGGACTATGAACACAAAGAGATTGTCGACCGACATCGACAGTTCTATCACATATGCTGCAAAATAGGAGGTTGCATGGTCTGCATCCAAACTGAAATAGATCAGAATACCGAATGCGATCGCCACAGCGACATACAATGCTACAAATGCACTCGCTTTCTTGACACTGATGGTGCCACCTTTGCGTTCGACGAAAAACAGATCGAACACCATAAGCACCAAGAACACTGCTATGAAAACGAACCAAAGAGTAGTTTCAGATACCATTATAATCCATGCAATCCCGAAATAGTTTAAAAACCCCCCAGGTGGGGGGAGATGTCAGACAGAGGATTTCCGGTCGAAAATACCTTTTTTGGTCCTTTTAGATGACCTTTTTCCTGCATCTTGATCTAGTTTCTCGAGGAGTTCCCGCTCTTCGGCCGAAACGCTTTTGGGAATGATGACCCCAAGTTTGATGTAAAGGTTGCCACGGGTCGAACGATGAAGTCCTGGAAGTCCCTGTTCCGAAACCTTCAACACGGTCCCGACCTGGGAGGCTTTAGGTATGGAGACCTCGATATTCTTGCCATCGATGGTCTTGACCTCGATGGTTCCCCCAAGGACCAATCTGGGATATGGCACTTCGGCGACCATCCAGAGATCCGATCCGTTACGTTCGAAATCTTTGTTGGCCTTGACGTGTATGAACACATACAGATCACCAGCAGGACCGCCGTTCGGACCTGCGTCACCAGCTCCTGAAATGCGCATACGCGAATTGTCATCGATACCTTTGGGAATGTTGATGCTGATCTTCTGCTCCTTGTTGATACGTCCCGAACCATTACAGCGAGAACATGGCTCAACAGGGATCTTTCCACGCCCTTTACAACGAGGACAGTCTGTGACCATCCTACTTTGCCCGAACATTGTGCGTTGGACCTGTTGGACCACACCCTGTCCACCACATTGCGAACACGACTGGGTCTTCCCATCCTTTGCACCGGATCCGTCACATTGAGTACACTTGACGGCATGTCTTATGCTGAGGGTGACGTCCTTTCCGTTCAGGACATCAAGAAGGCCGATCTCAAGATCGTAACGGAGATCGTCCCCCTGACGCGGGCCACTGGGGCCCCGGGAACGCCTGCCCCCACCGCCGAACATCCCACCGAACATTTCGTTCAGGATCTCGCTGAGGTCATCTCCGTGGGTGAAATCACCCATGTCGAATCCACCGGCCCCGAACGATCCGTCCACGCCCGCATGACCATATTGATCGTACAGGGAACGTTTGTTCTCATCCGAAAGGACCTCGTAAGCCTCGGAGATCTCCTTGAACTTGGCCTCCGCAACATCTTTGGGCTCCGTAGAAACGTCAGGATGGTATTTCTTGACGAGAGTACGGTACGCCTTTTTGATCTCATCGGAGGTGGCGGTCTTGGAGACCCCGAGGACCTCATAGTAGTCCTTTTTCGATTCTGCCATAGGTGCTCACCTCAATAGACTCAGTTCTTGTCGTCATCATCGACGATCTTGTAGTCCGCATTGACGACATTGTCATCAGATGCGTCCTTAGGACCGTTTTCAGAGCTGTTCTGCTCTGGCTGGCTGTAGGTTTCTTGGCCGCCCTGTTGCTGCTCAGAGGACGCATTCTTGTAGATCTTTTCAGAGATGGGTCCGATAGCATTTGTGAGGGCAGTGGTCTTAGCCTTGATGTCGTCGATATCATCGGATTTCATGGCCGACTCGAGATCTTTGATGGCACCCTCGATCTGAGTACGCTCCTCTTGAGTGACCTTCTCACCGAGTTCTTCGAGAGCTTTGTTGGTGGTGTACACCATGGTCTCGGCCTGGTTACGGGTATTGATGAGCTCTTCCTTCTTCTTGTCAGCATCAGCGAACTGTTCCGCGTCCTTGATGGCAGCGTCGATCTCTTCTTTGGAAAGCTTGTTGGAGGAAGCGATGGTGATCTTCTGCTCCTTTCCGGTACCGAGGTCCTTTGCGGAGACATTGATGATACCATTGGCATCGATATCGAATGTGACCTCGATCTGCGGTACACCACGCTTTGCAGGGGGTATTCCGTCAAGGTTGAATCTACCGAGACTGGTGTTGTCAGCGGCCATCTTCCTCTCACCCTGCACGACATTGATCTCCACAGAGGGCTGATTGTCGACAGCGGTGGAGAACACCTGCGATTTCTTAGTGGGGATGGTGGTGTTACGCTCGATGAGCCTGGTGGCGACACCTCCGAGGGTCTCGATACTGAGAGACAGAGGAGTGACATCCAACAGGAGAACGTCTTTGACATCTCCGGAAAGGACGGCACCCTGAATGGCCGCACCCATGGAAACACATTCCATCGGATCGACACCGTGCTGGATCTTGGGCCCGACGATGTTCTCGACGAAGTTCTGGATGATCGGCATCCTGGTAGGTCCACCGACCATGATGACCTTGTCGATCTTGTCGGAGGAAAGATTTGCATCGCGCATTGCCTGCTCGATAGGCGCACGGCACCTCTCCACAACAGGTGTTATGAGTTCCTCGAGTTTCGAACGGGTGATGGTCTGCACCAAGTGTTTAGGTCCAGAAGCATCGGCGGTGATGAACGGGAGGTTGATCTCGGTCTGCATTATTGTAGACAGTTCGATCTTTGCCTTTTCTGCGGCCTCTCTCACACGGACGAATGCGGCATGATCTTTGGAAAGATCGATACCGGTCTCGTTCTGGAACTGCTTGATGACGTAGTTGGTGAGGGCCTCATCCATATCAGATCCTCCGAGAGCGGTATCTCCGGAAGTGGACATGACCTCGAACACTCCATCGGAGAAATCCATGATGGTGACATCCAAAGTTCCTCCTCCGAGATCGAAGACAAGGATCTTCTGTGATTCTCCTGCTTTGTCAAGACCGTATGCGAGGGCTGCCGCAGTAGGCTCGTTGATGATACGGACCACATCGAGACCTGCGATGGCACCTGCGTCTTTGGTGGCCTGCCTCTGATTGTCGTTGAAGTATGCAGGAACGGTGATGACAGCTTTGTCGACCGTTTCACCAAGGAATTTTTCCGCATCTTTCTTGATCTTTCCGAGGATGTATGCAGAGATCTGCTGAGGGGTGTACTCTTTTCCGAGGGCAGTGACCTTCTCGTTGGTTCCCATTTTCCTCTTGACGTTCTTGATGGTTCCATCAGGGTTAGTGACAGCCTGTCTCCTTGCGGGTTCACCGACAAGAAGCTGTCCATCCTTGGTAAATGCAACGTAGGAAGGGAAGGATTTTCCTCCTACACTGGTACCCTCTGCGCTGGGGATGATGGTGGGCCTACCACCTTCCATCACAGATGCGGCAGAGTTACTGGTTCCGAGATCGATTCCGATAATTTTAGACATATTTTTCACCTCAATTTAGTTTGTATTGTTATCATTCTCAGCAGTTTTCTCATCCTGCTCAGGAGCCGCTTCCTGCTCCTTCATCTTGGTGACCGCGACCTTGGCGAACCTCAGCACGTGGCCGTTCATCAAATACCCTTTCTGGTACACTTGGGCGATCTTATTGTCCTCTTCACCTTCTATGACCATCAGCGCCTCATGCATTTCTGGGTCGAAACCCTTGTCCGTAGGCACCTCGGTCACACCCTGGGATTCCAGGATCTTGATCAAATTTCCTCTGACTGCTTTCACTCCGACGGCCAACGGATCTTCTGGATCCTTGGCTGTGGAAAGAGCCCTTTCCAGGTCGTCTGAGACATCCAACAGCTCTTTGACGAGACCGTTGGTCGCAAACTTCCTGTAATCGGCCATCTCTCTTTCGGTCCTCTTACGATAGTTATCGAATTCAGCTAAGGTGCGCTGGTAACGTTCGAGATTCTCCTTCGTTTCAGCCTTGAACTTTTCGAGTTCCTTCTCAAGTTCCGCAATAGGTTGTGATGTGGTTTCCTTTTCGGCAGAGGAGGGGTCAGCGACTTTGGCCTTCTCGTCGGATTTTTCTTTAGACTTACCAGTCATACATATCCTCTCTGAGTAATTTTGAAGGGGCCGAAGCCCCATTTATCGGTACTTTTGCTCACTCACCGGGCATTCCGCCACCAGCAGGTGCGGGGGCGGATTTAGATGCGATGACGTCATCGATCCTGAGGATCATGATGGCTGCATCGGTAGCAGAATTGATTGCCTGTTTTCCGATCCTGTAAGGCTCGATGACATCGAGCTTCAACATGTCCTCCACTTTGCCAGAGAACGGGTTGATACCTGCATAGATCTTTCCGGCCTTGTGCTGCCTCCTGAGTTCGATGACCATGTTGATGGGGTCGAGACCCGCGTTGTCAGCAAGGGTGGTGGGGATGATCTCCATTGCAGAGGCGAATGCCTCGATGGCGATCTGTTCTCTTCCGCCGACAGATGCGGCGTAATCCCTGATTCCCATGGCGAGTTCCATTGCAGTGGATCCGCCTCCGGTGCAGATGAGTCCATCTTCAATGGACACTTTGACAACAGACCAGGCATCCACGAGAGACCTCTCGACCTCGTCAGTGACGTGGTTGGTTCCTCCCCTTACGAGGATGGAGACGGTCTTGGGGTCCTTGCAACCAGTGACGAATGTCATCTGTTCATCACCGATGAACCTGAGTTCAACGGAGTCTGCATATCCAAGGTCATCAGCTGTGAGTTCGGAGATCTTGCTGACGATGTTGGCAGAACAGGATTTGCCGAGCCTCTCCATATCGCTCTTCTTCACACGGCGGCAGGCATAGATGCCTTCCCTGGCGAAGAAGTGCTGGGCGAGGTCGTCGATACCTTTCTGACAGAAGACCACGTTGGCACCGGCCTTCTTGCATGCGTCGACGAGAGCTTTGAGGGTTTTCTCTTCTTCTTTGATGAATTGGGAGAGCATTTCAGGGTCGGTAATCTGGATCTTTGCGTCCATCTCAGGCTTCTTGACCTCGAATGCACCGTCAATGAGTGCGATCTTCGCGTTCTTGACAATCTTAGGCATAGTGGGGGAAACAGGTTCCTTGTCGATGATGAGTCCTTTGACGAGCTCGGACTCTTCCATGTTGGCACCGGCCTTCTTCACGGTACAGATGTTCTTGAGGTTGGCGAAATACTTACCCTCTTCATCTTTCTCGATAATGGTCTTGACAGCTTCAACAACCATCTTGGAGAAGAAGTCCTTCGAAGAGTTGATCTGTTTGCTGTTCATGGAGACCTGAGCGATCTTGAGGAGGAGTGCCTCATCTTTGATGGAGACCTTCTTGGAGACCTTTTTGAGAATCTCCTGTGCTTTGTCGTTAGCAAGCCTGTATCCCGCGGTGATGATAGTGGGGTGGACGTTGGAGTCGATCAGATCGAGCGCCTTCTTAAGAAGCTCTCCAGCGATGATGACGGAGGTTGTGGTTCCGTCTCCGACCTCTTGGTCCTGAGCCTTGGCGACCTCTACGAGCATCTTTGCTGCAGGGTGCTGAACATCCATTTCCTTAAGGATAGTGACCCCGTCGTTGGTGATCACAACATCTCCGATGGAGTCGACGAGCATCTTGTCCATACCCCTGGGACCAAGACTGCTGCGGACAGCGTCAGCAATGGTCCTTGCTGCGGTGATGTTGTTGAACTGTGCGTCCTTTCCTTTCTCTCTTTTGCTTCCTTCTCTGAGGATCAGTACAGGTGCGTTACCCATTCCCATGATAGTTTCTCCTTTGTTCTGCTTTGCGCAGAAGATGAGATAGTAATGGATTGTTCTTCTATATAAACATATCGAGAGTTGATAACTCTTGGTTACAAACATATTGGATGAGTATTATCAATTGTCTGGCTTGTCTGAAAACAGTCAAAATTTGTATTATTTTTACACATTCCCAATTAGGAATTAAAATGTAAATTTATCCTAATTGGGTAATTAAAAGGTTTAGTTCCGGGCCTGAAGGAGCTGTTTGTACCCAATAGGCATGACCTTCAGGAAACGCGAACAGTTCTCAGACCAGTTATCGAGAAGTTCTTTAGCTTTCTTACTACCAGTGTAACGTACATGGTTCTCGAGTATCGTCCGGAGTTCATCTTTGTCTCTGACCGAGAGAAGTTCGAGTTCGACCATATCCATATTGCAATGACGATCGAAATCACCGCTGTCATTCAGGACATAGGCGATACCTGCGGACATACCGGCAGCGAAATTCCTTCCACAGCTACCAAGGACGACGACACGTCCTCCGGTCATGTACTCACAACAATGGTCACCAACGCCTTCTGCGACGGCTATCGCACCACTGTTCCTCACACAGAACCTCTCACCGACCGCACCTGCGACATACAGTTCACCAGCGGTGGCACCATAGAGCAAAGTGTTGCCTGCGATGACATTGCAGGACAGGTCGGCATCAGAGGAACGATAAACTGCGATCTTTCCTCCCGAAAGCCCCTTTCCAACGTAATCATTGCATTGACCATCTATGGAGAAGGTGATACCTTTGCAGAGGAATGCACCAAAGCTCTGGCCGGCGGAACCGTTGAACCTCACATTGATGGTGTCATCCTTCAGAGCACATCCGCGACGGATGAGCTCTCCGGAAAGCATGGTACCTACCGAACGGTCCACATTCCTTATCGAATACTGAAGATCGACCCTCTTTCCACTGTCGAGGGATGCACCCACATCGGAGATTATCCTCTTATCAAAGACACCTTTCAGAATATCTGCCTGTCCGGTGGAACGCATACGTTCTCCCTCGGCCTTCACGGTGATCTTGCTGATATCGATCATGGATGCCCGGCCGGGGGTTTCTCTGCGGACAATCAGGTCAGGCCTTCCGATCACTTCATCGAGTGTGTGGAATCCCATCTCTGAGAGATAGTTGCGGACCTCCTCTGCGACACAATTGAAGTAATTCACAAGGTGCTCGGGCTTGCCCTTGAATTTGGCCCGCCTCTCAGGGTCCTGAGTGGCTATACCTACAGGACAGGTGTTGGTCTGGCACTTACGGCACATGATACACCCTATGGAGATGAGGGCGGCGGTGGCGAAACCATACTCTTCAGCACCGAGCAATGCTGCAAGGATCACATCCTTCCCGGTCTTGATCTGCCCATCAGCCTGAAGAGTGACACGACCGCGAAGGCCGTTGCAGACCAAGGCCTGCTGAACCTCGGCAAGACCGATGTCAAAAGGCATACCTGCATACCTCATGGACGACATGGGGGCGGCCCCGGTACCTCCATCCCCTCCAGAAATGAGGATCAGGTCGGCACCTGCTTTGGCAACACCGCACGCAACAGTTCCCACACCGGATTCGGAGACCAATTTGACACTGATCTTAGCGGTCGGGTTGATGGATTTCAGGTCGAAGATCAATTGCTTCAGGTCTTCGATCGAATATATGTCATGATGAGGGGGTGGTGAGATCAGGGTAATGCCGGGGATCGTGTTACGGGTGGCAGCGATGACCGCATCCACCTTGAACCCCATAAGCTGCCCACCTTCACCGGGTTTGGCCCCCTGGGCGACCTTGATCTGGAGTTCATCGGCGTGGACCAGATAGTCGGCATTGACACCGAATCTTCCTGAAGCGACCTGCCTGATCTTAGAACGAGTGGAGGTACCGTTACGGGAAGGGTCCTCTCCGCCCTCACCGCAGTTGCTCTTACAGCCGAGGGTATTGGCGGCCTCCGCGAGAGTTTCGTGTGCTTCCTTACTGATGGCACCGAACGACATGGCCTCGACAACGAACCTCTTGACGATCGAAGATGCAGACTCCACTTCCTCAAGAGGTACCTTCGTTCCGTGCTTGAAATCCATGAGGTCGCGTACAAAGAAAGATTGGGCGGCTTCGCATTCCATATCTTTTGCAAATACTTTGAACTTGGAAGGGTCCTCGGCGGAGGAACGCAAGATCTTCACAACCTCTGGAGACCAGGCATGCCTCTCTCCACCTTTGTGGAATGCATAATAACCATAATCCGGAAGGTCCTGGGACAGGTCACCGAACGCAGATTCGTGCCTTGCTATGGAATCCTCAGCGATCTGTTCGATCCCTATTCCACCGATACTGGATCTCGTACCGGACATGTATTTTCCACAGAAATCCTGATCGAGACCGACAGCTTCGAACAGACAAGAACCACGATAGGAACGGATGGTGGCGATACCCATCTTGGACATGACCTTCTCGATACCTTTCTCCAACGAACGGATATACCTCCATTCCGCAGTATCTGGATCATATGATATCTTGCCTTCAGAGCAACACTTGGAAATGATATTGAACACGAGGTAAGGGTTGACGGCAGTGGCCCCATAAGAGAACAAAAGGGCCATGTGTTCCACTTCTCTCGCTTCTCCAGTCTCCACGATAAGACCTGTCTGAGAACGCTTCTTCCTGTTGACCAGGTGGCTGTGCACTGCGGACAGTGCCAGAAGTGATGGGATCGATGCGTGCGTCGCATCAACTGAACGGTCTGAGAGGATAATGTACGAATGTCCTTCGTCCACAGCCTCCTCCGCCTTACGGCAGATCTCATCAAGAGCTCCCTTCAACCCGTCGTTCTTGCCTGAAATATCAAACACGATCGGGATCGTGACGGAGGTGAATCCGCGGTATGCGAGATTCCTGAGAAGGTCCAATTCACGGTTGGTCAACACAGGATGTCTTATTTTGACGGTCTTACAGGTATCGGCAGATGCCTCGAGGATAGAACTGTGTACCGAACCGATGTAGCCCATCAAGGACATGACGAGTTCCTCGCGGATCGGGTCGATCGGAGGGTTCGTGACCTGTGCGAAGGATTGTTTGAAGTAATTGTAAAATAGCTGCGGAAGGTCCGAAAGAGCGGCCAACGGAATGTCACTGTTGGACGATGCCACAGGTTCCTTCATGGTCTGTGCCATAGGGATTATGATCTTTTCGACATCCTCCTTGCTGTAAAGGAATTCCCTTTCCAAACGGTCCGCATTATCAAGGTCACGGCCGACCTCACGACCGGATGAAACGGTGGTCAGATCGAGACAATACTTCTCCAACCAATCCCTGTACGGGTGGGCGGCCGCAAGTGCGGATTTGATCTCTGGGTCATAGATGATCTTGCCTGATGCGGTATCGATGAGTATCATTTTTCCAGGAGCTAATCTGCCAGCCTCCTTGATATCAGAATCAGCGATAGGTACGACTCCGGACTCCGATGCGAGAATAAATAATCCATCCTTGGTCACAGTATATCTTTCAGGGCGCAGACCGTTACGGTCCAACATTCCGCCTGCCAGAACACCATCGGTGAAGAGAAGGGCCGCAGGACCATCCCACGGCTCCATCAGGATCGAGTTGTATTCATAGTATGCTTTGAGCGAATCAGGAATAGGGTTCTTATTGTTCCAGGATTCGGGGACCATGGCAGTGATGGCGTTCGCCATGCTGAGTCCGGACCTGACAAAGAACTCGAAAACATTGTCGAATGATGCACTGTCGCTCATTCCCGGCTGAACTATCGGGAACACGGAATTCTCGCCAGAAAATCCAGGCACCGAGAGAATTCCTTCTCTGGCGGAGATCCACGAACGATTTCCGTTGATGGTATTGATCTCTCCGTTGTGGCACAACATCCTGAAAGGCTGGGCCAGTTTCCACATCGGGTTGGTGTTAGTGCTGAATCTTGAATGCACCATTGCAATGGCAGATTTGAACGCGGGATCGGTAAGATCTGCGTAATAATCACGGATCTGTTCAGGGGTCAGCATACCTTTGTAAGTGAGGGTGCGAGTGGACAGACTGCAGATATAGAAATAAGGGTCCGTGACCTTGTTGGAGACCCTTTTCCGTACAATGAACAGCTTCCGTTCGAGTGCAGACTGTTCGTCATAACTGCTGATGAAGACCTGAACAATATGAGGTTCGGTCTCCAAAGCCAAAGGCCCAGGAACGGAATGGTCAACGGGTACTTCCCTGACCTGGATCATAAAAAGACCCAGGCGGGAACACTCATCCTTAAGGACTGAAAGTTCGCGCTCGGATTCGGCGGGATCTTTCGAAAGGAAAAGAATTCCGGTTCCGTAACGCCCTGCGTCAGGGACCGGTATCCCGCACTTTAGAATGAACTCGTGCGGAACCTGAACGGTGATACCGGAACCGTCTCCGGTACGCCCGTCAGCATTTTCGGCACCACGATGTGCCAGATTCTCCAAGATGGTAAGTCCGTATTCGACTATTCCGTGGTCCTGGGCCCCATTGATGTTGACGGCCATCCCGACCCCGCAGGAATCTTTTTCATCCGCGGGGTCGTAGAGGCCGGTCTTGCGATTGATCAAGGGGCCACACTCCGACTCAGTGGATGAACAGCAGTTCTCTGTACTTGGGGAGTGGCCACATCTGGTCATCGACGAGGAGTTCGAGCGAATCGACATGTGCCCTGATCTTTTCGAGCAGGGGAACGACCTCATCGTGATACTTGACAGCCTCTGCGCGTCCCTCACCGATGTGTTCGAACTTATCGACCAGGACCTCGAGCTTGTCGATCATGGCCTCTGCACCGGAAATGTCCTCGGAGATACATTTGATGAGGTCGCTCTGAGAAGCAGCCATCTTCTTGAACTCGCTTGCGGAATAGATCGCCTTGAGGTTGTTAACGTTCTCAAGAAGGACGTTCTGGTAGCGGATAGCCACAGGGATGATATGGTTGGTCACGAGATCACAGAGGGTCTTGGCCTCGATGGCGATCTTCCTACAATAGATCTCAAGGAAGACCTCTTTCCTTGACTCGAGTTCGACCTTGGTGAGAACGTGTTCAGACTTGAATATCTTGACGGTCTGGGAGCTGGTGTACGCATCCATACATACAGGAACCGAACTCTCACAGTCGAGACCACGCTTGGCGGCTTCGACTTTCCATTCGTCAGAATATCCGTTACCATCGAAGCATATGTCCCTGCAGGCACGGTAGGTCTCACGGGTCTCATCGAGAACGGCCTTGAGTGCGTCATCGCCAGCAGAGATCCTCTTCTTGACCGCATCGGTGAATTTGTGGATCTGATATGCCAAGATGGTGTTGAGGATGGTGATGGGTCCAGAACAGTTGGCGGATGAACCGACGGCCCTGAACTCGAATCTGTTACCAGTGAATGCGAACGGAGAGGTTCTATTCCTGTCGGTGTTGTCGACCATAAGGTCGGGAACCTGGGGAATGCCGAGGCTGTACCCTTTCTTACCGGCGATCTTGACCATGTCCTTGCTGTTGAGAAGTTCCTCAAATGCAGCATGGACCTGGGTTCCGAGGAATGAGGAAATAATTGCGGGAGGGGCCTCATTGGCTCCAAGCCTGTGTGCATTGGATGCAGTGAGCACAGACGCTTTCAGAAGAGCATTGTTGTCATAGACCGCCTTGAGGGTGTTGGCCATGAAACAAAGGAATCTGAGATTCTCCGCATCGGTCTTTCCGGGAGACATGAGTCCGATACCGCTCTCGGTTCCGATGGACCAGTTGCAGTGCTTACCGGATCCGTTGACACCTGCGAAAGGCTTCTCGTGGAGAAGGACCGCGAAACCGTGCCTCATGGCGACATACCTCATAACGGACATCAAGAGGAGGTTGTGGTCGATGGCAAGGTTAGAAGACTCATAAACAGGGGCGATCTCGAACTGTCCGGGCGCAACCTCATTGTGCCTTGTTTTTACGGGAATACCGAGCTTGTAACACTCATACTCGAGATCTTTCATAAAGCCCATGACCCTTGGAGGGATGGATCCGAAATAGTGGTCCTCAAGCTGCTGGTTTTTGGACGAGACATGACCGAGAAGGGTGCGCTCGGTAAGTACGAGGTCAGGCCTCTGTGCATAAAGGTCCTTGTCAACGAGGAAATATTCCTGTTCCCAACCAAGATATGAGTGGGTGACCTCATTGGGGTACCCCATAAGTGCCAGAAGATCGGACGCAGCCTTGGTGACAGCAGCATCTGACTTGAGGAGGGGGGTCTTGTAATCAAGTGCTTCTCCAGTGTAAGAAATGAACACGGTCGGGATACAAAGCGTGTCTCCGATGATGAATGCGGGAGATGAGGGGTCCCATGCGGTATATCCCCTTGCTTCGAATGTGTTCCTTAATCCACCACTTGGGAATGATGATGCGTCAGGCTCCTGCTGGCACAGTAATTTTCCGCTGAAGTTCTCGATCGATTCGTCACGTCCGCGAGGGTCGGCAAAAGAGTCGTGTTTCTCCGCGGTACCGCCAGTAAGAGGCTGGAACCAGTGAGTGTAGTGAGTGACGCCTTTGTCGATGGCCCACCTCTTCATTCCGGCTGCGACATAATCTGCGATGGATTTGTCCAGGGTCGCACCACGCTCGATGGTCTCATAAATGGCCCTCCTGGTGTCCTCATCGAGGTATTTCCTCATAGCGGCCCTGTTGAAAACATTGCATCCGTAGTATGCAGAGGTCTCACGATTCGGGGCGACGGCAACAACCGGTTCTTTTGCAGTAGCTTTGCTAACTGCTTCGAATCTGAAATTTATCATAACGAGAGCAATCCGTAGTTTATTAATATACTTTTCTAAAAATCAATTCAAAAAATATAGATTAAGTTCCGTTTATTGCTTAAACAATTACAAAAATCTTTTTAATTTAGACATTTGTCTAACTAACTATTGATTGTGGTTGATTGATAAGACAGTTACATCAATAGGCTGAAAGAAAGAGGGGCAGAGCCCCCATCTGAAAATGTGAGATTGCATTCAACAAGATCGTTTGGATCGCTCAAAATACTTCATTCAGCATTAGAACAGTCAAGTTTCTTCCACACTGTGAATATGTTCTGTCCATTGAAGTACTTATAATCTGCATATGTCACTAGTTTTTTGATCATATGGATACCAAATCCGCCGATAGGCCAATCACTGAGGTTCTCATCAATTGTGATCTCCTCTAAATTGAGAGGATTGAACGATTCCGAACTATCTGCAAAGGTCAGTTTGATCTCATTATCACGTGAACTGCAGTAGACGGTAACATCTCCCTCCTGATCGCCTTTGGAATGGTCACAGATATTGACGAATATCTCCTCTGCGACGATCTCCATTTTAAGAACGTCTTTGATCTTAAATCCTTGAGCGACTAGTTGGGATTCCAAAAAGGCATTGATATTCACAAGTTCCTCCACATTTCTGGGAACGACAAATTTGTGATACTGCGGACGGTTAACAATGAAACACAGCATTGTTATGTCATCTGACTGTGTCCACGTTCCTACGAACTCTTTTACCGCAGATTGGACCGCCTTCACGATAGATTTCGCATTGTTGTCTCCCACACTGTTGAGAACATTCTCCAAACGTTCACGACCGAACTGTTCGCCCGCCTCATTAAATGCCTCATTGACACCATCAGTGTAACAAAAGAAGGTGTCGACATCAGACAGAGCGATCGTATCGGTTTTGTAGTGTATTGACCGGTTCACACCGATCATCAATCCTTTTTTCACAGGAAGTTTTTCAAAGCTTCCATTAAGGTGCCTGACCATTGGCGGAGGGTGCCCTGCGTTGGCATATTGCAAAACACCGGTATCGGAATCATAGATCCCCATCCAAACTGTAATGAACTGCTCCGCAGCATTTCTGGAACATATCTCTTTGTTGAATGCGGTGAGGATACGTCCGGGATCATTGCGCAACATGGCTGTGGCCCTTAAAGCTCCCATGGCGCTCATCATCATCAATGAAGCGGGGAGCCCTTTATCAGACACATCAGCAACAACGAAGGCAGTGAGGTTCCTCCGAATAGCGAAACAATCGTAAAAATCCCCTGCAACCTCAGTAGCAGGCACCATTATCCCATAGATATCCAAAGACCGGGTGATAGGAAATTCAGCCGGGAGTGATGCTAATTGTATGTCCCTTGCAATAACAAAATCATGTTCTGCACGTTTAACATTCTCTTGAGTTTCTATTAACCGCATATACTTGTAAAACAGAACAAGAGCCAAGTATCCGAATATTAAGATGGATAGATCGGACCAAATATAAAGGGTCCAGAGCTGTTCAGGATGGTCCCACTGGTGCCATTCCGAGATCATAGACGGGATGAAAAAAGCATATATGGCAGCAAGCAGCAAAGGTGCCACATACCATATTTTATATTTCTTTAGAAGACCGAGTACTACAGAAATTGCTGTTGCGGCGATCACCAACAGATCTACATAGTTCTCCGCTTGGAGATACATGCAATTGTGTAGAAAAAGAACGTGGATCGATAGAGAGATGGCAGACACCACCACCACATACACAGGTCCACCGATCATACCTGTCAGTATGATCGGAATGTACGCAGTTTGGAATAATGCTTGAGAACCTACCAGGATACTATCCATAATGGTCATACTGACCATCAGAGCGACAAAAGCACATTTGTAATACCACTTAGAAGAACTGGATTCCGTAAGTTCGTGGAACATGCGCCCGCGGAACAACATGTATATGATCAACATGGATACAATGGTCCACGCGACACCGTCACTCATGCCACTCGTGACTCTGTAATATGGAAATTCTTGTACTCCCAGATTGTAATTTACGTATGCGGCACAAACCGAAATAAGCGTCAAAAGAATAAACAAATTCTGTAGAACAGCCACTTTGTTATCGATTTTCATACGGTCACCGTGAGATTGTTCAGTTTCAGGGAATAACTATATTCGATATTCTTCGCGGCAGCATGTACGACCTTGATCCCCAAATGTCCGTCCGTGTCAGCGACAATGGGATTGAATCTGACACCGTCATCCCGCATACGAAATATCACATCATCTCCTTCCTTCACGATGCGTATATCGATAGAGTGATCCGTCTCATCATTGAAAGCATGTTCCACGACATTTCCTGCCATCTCCTCTATACAGAGAGCAATACGATCTGCCCGGTCCTGAGGGATGTTGTGCTCCACACACATTTCAGAGATCTTCCCAACTAGCCCCGAGACCTCTTCCATTTTGTTTGTTATGGACAATTCACACACCGTATCAATGTCGAAGACGCTGGATTTCGCGACAACGAAGTCCTCCATATGACGAGGGAATTTTCCCGACTTCGTCCAGATGAACAGCATGATGGTGAGAACGGATAACACGTCCGCGAGGAAGAAGGAGATCCACACTCCGTCAAGACCTATGAGCGGGGCGAGGGCAAAAGACACTAGAATGACATACAGTGCACCCCTTGATAGAGAGATAACATTCGACATCAGGAGATTTCCCATCGTCTGATACATATAAAGGAAGATCAGGCAAACGGTCGAAGTTGGCTGAGAGATGGCAAAAAGTCTGAGACATCTGGCCGCGAGGTCCAGATCCCCCCCGTCAGCGATGAACATCCCAGCGACTGGTTTTGCGAATATGAACAGCAAAACAGCCACTATTGTGGATAGTGTGATCCCAGATTTCAAAGCGACGCGAAGTGTGTCTGTGATAGCCCTCCGATCCCTCTCTCCGAAGAAGATCCCACACATCGTGGCGACCATGAGTCCATATCCGGTGGAAATGGCGATCAAGAACTGGTATACATTGGTCTGAACCGATAATGCCAGCACGGCCGCCGATCCTCCAAGGGACAGCAGGAACACATTGAGCACGAGGTTTTTGATGGTCTGAGATCCCCTGTTTATAGCGGTGGGAAGACCGGCCATACAGATATCTTTCAGTACAGTCCGGGAACCAGAGGGGGAACAAAACCTGAGCATACGTTCCCTTCTTTTAAAATGGGTCATGGCAATGAACAATCCGGCAAGATTGCCGACCATGATGGAGGCCCCGATACCAAAAAGACCCAGATTGGTGGATGATGCACAGAACAGTGCCACCACGGTGTTCGCGACAATGACCACAATCATGGAGATCAAGGAAATTCTCTGGTTGCTATCCATCCTCAGATAGATCAACAGGTTCTGTAACAGTAGAAAGGGTATGGCGGATATCCCAAGACCGCGAATGTAGCCGGCCGCCATGCCCTCGATGTTGTCACCAGCTCCGAACAGGTTCGAAAGCGGATCAGCGAGTAAAAGACAGAACAGCATATACACTGCGCCCACCGATATAGAAGACAACGTCGTCGCAGTAAAGTTCAGCTGAACTGCAGTCATGTCCCCTCTACCGATATGATTGGCACATTTTATCGCACCCCCGTTGCTGAAGATGCCGGATACAGCCCCTAGAAGAAGGAATACGGGGGATGTGAGACCGAAGGCAACAAGGGCGTCGGAACCTAACAGTTGCCCGATGATAAGACCATTGATGACCATGCTCAGCGTGGCTGTAAGCGTCACTAAAATAGTAACAGCCAAATGACCGTGCAGGACCTTCTCGAT
Organism: Faecalibacterium sp. CAG:74; assembly: GCA_963635855.1. GTDB lineage: Archaea > Thermoplasmatota > Thermoplasmata > Methanomassiliicoccales > Methanomethylophilaceae > Methanomethylophilus. Next base: position 31,559 of record CAVHHN010000001.1, read on the forward strand.
CAGATAGGTGTTGGTATGCATCGCTCATTCCAGAGTGAGGATCTCGTCGAGGCCCGTCTCCGTGAAAACCTCCATAACGAGTTCTGGCACATTCTTGAGAGTTAATTTTCCGTCATTCTTGACCATTTTTTTCTCAAGTGCCAGAACAACCCTGAGACCAGCACTGGATATGTAGATACATGGTGACAGGTCGAGTATGATGCTCTTGGTATCATCACTTATCTGTTTGTTCATATCAGCCTCGAATTCAGGAGAGGTCGTCCTGTCCAATTTACCCTCAATAACCGCTTTGATCTCTGTACCGTTCTTTAAGATCTTCACTGTTCTCCCTCCCTGTCAATAAGCACCCTGAAGAAGCGGAGTTGTACTTCATTCATGATTATTTTAACTGGTTTTACCTGAGTGGATGCTCCACCCATCATAATTTGTTTGTCTCTCCACAGAGCATAGGTCTCGTCCTGCAGATAGTGGGATACGACCGGTCCGGTAAGATTCATCTCAAATCTGTAATCAAGCAATGGATTTACCTTCACAAGCTCCTTCTGCAGACGGGCGGATAATTCACTGAGGCCCACTTTGGGATGTCTAGGACATTCTATAAAGAACCTGTAGCATGGTGGCGCCATATCAGTGTCCGGATACACACAGAAGTCCATATAGTCGAAGTCCAGTTCCTTCGCGGTGGCGTCCATTGCAGCTCTAAGAGTTGGTTCATAGGTTTTCTCACCGTTGAGGTTGACGCACAGGTCTATACGATATAGATATTCCATGGTGGGAAGGTTGTTGTACATCTTTACGAAACGGATAGCATCACGTGTTCTGTAACGATAAAATCCCGACATAGTGGTCAAAATGACCTCATATTCCTTTCCGATCTCCACTTCGGTCAAGGTGCATGTCTTCGACGGATCCTCTTCCCCAAGGGGAAGGAACTCTAGGAACATTGTGTTGCCCAGTGGTGCGAAGTCCGAGACGTTGAAATCATAGGGAGTGGAGATCGCACCCTCAGATGCGACAAGCCCGGTCATAAAGATCGGTACCTCCTCCGAAATGAAGTTATCCCTGAGTTTACGCAGATACGCCGAGAATGTTCCGGTACTGACCCCGAGAATGAAAACAAGGTTTGGCCAGATCCTCTTAGCGATCGTGTTATCGAAACCTTCTGTGAATATTTTCCTAAGTTCCTGTGCCCTTTCAGGCATCGGAATCAATTCCGATTCTAGCTTTGTACGGACAGCATCTGTCATCTTCACCGCAGGATCGATCTTTCCGGACTCGATGTCGTCGCATAGCATTTTCCAGTTGTCCCGGATGTAATGGAACATATCCAAAAGGAAGGTGATGAAGGTTGTCTGCAAGCTCGTCACATCCCTGCATACCAGACCATACCTTGCATGCAAGTATCTGGTGTCCGTCTGTTTATCCGGACAGACCGCTTCAAGAGGGGAGGTGAACATCCCCGATTGCGTTACCTGCCAATCATACACGGCCTGCCCCGAAACACCAAAATATCTCTTAGGTGGGGTACCGATAACGGTCATGGCATATGCTTCAGACACAGAAAGTGCCCTTCCTTTGAGGAAATCGGTACCGAACCTCCTCACCGCCATAGCATAAGGGCTCGCAAAAGCGTAATCGATCATATAATCCATAGATATGGAGGACATGGGAATCCTCTTAGGGTTACCCATTGTTCCAGAGGACCTGTTGTATTGGGCCACACCATATACAGAGTGAAGGTGCTCCTCATTACCTGTCAATTCACGGACCACATATTCTGCATAATCATCGAAGACCGTGAGCGGTACCTTCTTCTTGTAATCCTCAATTGTCTTGATCTCGGAAAACCCGTACTTTCTTCCATACTCAGTATTCCCGTTGTCTGCCAGGATCTTGAAGAGAAGTTTCTCCCCGATACTGCCGGGGTCCTTGGAAAATGCCTCCAGGTCGTCCAACGCTTTTTTACCGCGTTCTGCCGCGGAACGATTCAGCTGATAGGTTTTCTCCGAATCTACCATAAACCTCGAACAAAGTTCTGTTATAAATGTGTGGCGAACATATATCCAGGGCCCAGAAACCAAGATAACTCACTAGATCGGATCAAGTCCGCAAAATAACTGAGAAGAACACTAGATTGTTTTTCCTCGGTCGATCAATGTCCCTATTTCGGGGCAGTAGGGAGTATAAAAATTTAAGCATACTTAAACTAAGGTCAATTTGTGTAATTATTACCAAAAATACACACATACACTAAATGTGCCAGATTAAAAATTCATTTTCATAAATACCTCGGAATAACAAGGCATTGTTATCTGGGACAGGTCTTAATATTAGTACCAGGTTCTACATATAATAAGGAGGTACACCAGTGGCGATTTTTTTCAAAGGTGGCGAACAGCTGTTCAACGAAGGTATCGACCTCGTCGGCAGAAAAAATTTCAAAGACGCAAAACGCAAATTCCTCGATGCTATCGAAAAGGGATACAACAAGGACGGACTGGCAAACGTCTATGCCTCACTGATCACAGTAGGTGAGAACAGGTCCAATATAGGCGCATACAAATCATTACTCGACGATCTGAACAACCTTCCCGTTGGATCTTTCAAGTTCGGTCTCACAGATGTTGTCACAGAGGACCTTCGCACTGAGGTCCAACTGGACATTGATGAGATCAATGCTAGCAACATCAATGATTCCGATTACCAGACTAAAGGAAACGCATACATCGAGTGCGCAGGAAAGTTCTCATCACTCATAGGTGATAAAAGCCTTGCTCTCGACGAGATCTTCAAAGGAAACTCGGTTGCCACCGGTACCAGAGAAGGACTCATCCTCCAGGCAGAGGGATACAGCATCCTCGGTAAAGGAACCGTCAACGCTGACCCTAAACTCGCTGCGGAATATATGCAGATGGCATACAACTTCCGCAAACAACTCGGAGACAAAGGAGAAGAAGAACTTGGGCTGTCCAAAGACTATGCCAGGTCCGCCAAATGTTGGATCTGTGGCAGGCCGGCGAACGGAGAAGGTATTCACTTCATGGCCATGCGGAGTACGATCGAACCAGTGTTTGCGAGCATGACCACGAACGATGTTGTCAAACCGATCTCCGAAGACATGGAAAATATCTATGTGTGCACTCCCTGTTACACTGCGATCTCGAACAAATCCGATGAGATCTCGAGATACTACTACGACAGTGCAATGGCAGAGATGAGGGCCATGGAAGCTAGGCTTGAGGCCGAGATCTCATCCCTCAGATTCTCTGCAGCAATGCGCAGGTGATTGAATGGATGAAATGATGGCACTGAGGTGTAAATACTGCGGTGCCCCACTTGATGAAAACGCGGTAAAGGATGATAGTCCGTATGTGACATGTACCAGTTGCGGTACCACTCAGCAGAAATTGGACGCCCGCGAATACCTGAACCAATTGATGGGACAGGTACGTTCCTGGGTCAACAGCGCAATGCCTGGGGGAATGGCCTCATTCACCGGAAACCAGAATGTCGATAGTGTTGCAAGACACAATATCTTCATGACCAACTTCAAACCCCGTATCGATATGGAGTTCACGAAGTACAAATTCGGATTCAACAACCTATTGTCCCAGGTCATGATGGTCCTGCCTTTCACTGAAGACAAGAATGTGAAGTCCAACGACACATCGAACTCGGTGTTCGAGTTCGGTGCCAAGATGAAGGAGATCTCCCCGCTTGCGGTCAGTGACGAGTCCACATCGATCATGAACGAGGTCTCTGGGGTCACGGATGCTTATGCACTTCTGATCAACAACACAGAGCTCATTCAGAACGATAAACCTGGAAGATTCACTCTCATGGCCAGCAATTTCACCATCGCTTCCCAGGATTTCGCCAAGATCAAAGGATATGAACCTGCACAGAAACGTTTCGAAGGACTTGCTGCTCTATGTCAGGGATGTGAAAAACTGACCAATGGAGATATTGCCTCCTCCTTCGGACTTTTCTCTAAAGGAAAATCCCTCCTTGAAGAGGCCTCCAAAGAAATCACAGGAAACCTCAAGGTCGCAGTGATGAGTCAGGCCGTGTCGCAGGAGATCAAACAAGCGGACGTCCTCATTGAACTGGCAGAATATGTCAACAACATGGGCGGTTCAAAAGAGGTTTTCGATGCGGTCAGGCGCATATTCACCTACCAATTCCCTGCCACGGGAAACTGGTCGTTCCTTCTGAAGAATCGTGACAGGTTCTCCGAGATATTCACTTTCATGTCGACAGCGGTCAAGGCCCGTTCTGGATCTGGCACTATTCCTGTTACATCTGGATCGGGGAATATCCTTGTCCCCTTCTGGTATGTCAAATTAAAATACAGTTTCCAGACCGGGTCTCTGTGGAAGAAACACAGTGTTGAGGTTGAAGAACCCTTGCTTGTTCCTGCAGACTTCGTCATCGATGGAGAATGCCTGAGCAACCCTCGCACTGCCGTGACCGATGTGTTCTCCGTCAAAGGAAACAACGGAATGTTCGCAGGACTCACCGGCAATGAAACCAGCATCAGCAACTCTCAAGGAATCGACAGACTGATCGAGTCTGCATCCCAGAGTTCCGCAGATGGCAGGGAAGTTGTTGTACCGTTGAGCACCAGGCGTGAAGCAGAAAGGATCAGCGAATCCTATGTTCAGGCGGTCTCGAGGGTCGAATCAAAACTCAAACTCAGCAACCCGGACGTGATCGACCTGATCTACATCCCCTTCACTAAATCCAACAACAGGTACCAGCCCAATGATTCGTTCGGCATACTTCTCCCCAAGAGGGTTGCCAATACAGATCTGTCTCAATTGATAGTAATATGAGGTGAGAACATGGAGAACACAGGTAACAAATACAGAACACGCGAGGCCGTGGTGGTAGCATTCGTGCTCATCGCTTTGGCCTTTGCGGTCATAATATATGGGGCCACCGACGCAGGAGTTGTCGGTGCCCTTGGCGCATTCCTAGCTGTGGCAGGTGTCGGACTTGCCGCATTGTCTACGCTTTTCGACAGTACCCCTGACAAATTCGGACCTTCTGAGATGCTGTACCGTATGGTCTTCGGCACCCTTATGTTCGTCGCCGGAGTTGTGTGTCTGATGCATGCCTATGATGTAAAATGGTACATCACCGTGGCGGTCGTCATCATCGCTATCGCGGTCGTCGGTCTTTGTGCGGCACTTGTGAACGGTAAGAATTCAAAATACTGAGGAATCAAAATGACAAATGCATTGGAAAACAGCGCAGAAGAGTCCATCGCAAAAAACAGGACGCTCATCGAGAGGATCTCGATGTATGTCCCGTTCTACAAAGGATACAAACAGAAGAATCTCCGCAGGGATGAGGACCGCGCGATCAGAGAGGTCGTGGCCAAGGTCCTTACTGCGATCAAGAACGACCTGGCAAACGCTTCCAGGGCCACCATAGGGGACCTTGATGCAATGAGAGATATGGAACGTATCAAGACCAAGGTCGACAGATATTGTACTGATGTGAAGAAAGCGGTCTCAGGATACAGTGGGATCCACGCCACGGTCAAGATCCTCGAGTCCGAGCTCGACCGTGTTATCGAGTGGGATGCAAACCTGATCGATGATGTCGAACTGCTCAAACAGCAGTCTGAGAAAATGATGCATGACGCCGATGAAGGGCTCAGCATCAAAGCAGACATGAGACTCATCGAACAGACCGTTGATGAAATGATCAACACATTCCGCCAGAGAGACAACGTTATGAGGAACCTTGTCGAGGAGGCTTGAACATGGCACTAGGAAAGAAAGAAGAGAAAAAGACCAATGTGGTATTTTGGAAAGAACAAGGTCCCAATGACATCATCTATGTGTCACCAGACGACGATCTAAGAGTGATCACCTCGGTGACCGTTCCCGAGCACGCTGTCGCCCTTTTCATAAGGGATGGACAGCTTCAGGGAGTTCTAGAGCCCGGAAGGCATGTCGTCACCTCGAACAACATCCCCTGGCTCACTGCATTGTACAACAAGATGCTCGGATACAGGGACACCCCGTTCAAAGTTTGGATCGTCTTCATTTCCCTGAAGATGTTCAACGGTAAATGGGGTATCCGCGGAATGATCAAGGCCGCACAGGGCTACGATGTGCCCATCACCCTCATGGCCAATGGAGAATTCCAGTTCAGGATCACCGACGTGTCCGTGTTCTACACCCAGGTATTGGGTGGAATGAAAACCTACTCTACTGGAGATGTCAATGCTTTCATGAAGAGCTTCATCAACGAGCAGATAACCCAACAGCTCGCACAGAAGTACTACATGGAGGTCATGCAGAATCTAGAGGTTGCTTCCACCAGCACCAAGATCCTCCTCGACCCCTATTTCCAGCAGAGGGGTATCGAACTTCTCTCTCTGAAGATCAACGAGGTCTCCACCACTGAGGAAGAGAAAACCAAGGTATTCGAATATCTCCAGTTCAGCAGCAGCAACGGAGAAGCGTTCAAGAGGTATGAGGTCATGGATAGAATGGCAGATGCTATCGGAGATTCGCAAGGTGGTGCAGCAATGGGTGCAGGAATGCTCCTGTTCCCTCAGATGTACCAGCAGCTTAACCAACAGTCCGTACAAGGTGTGCAGAACCAACAGGCCGCTGCACAGGCACAGAAGGTCATGTGCCCATACTGCGGATCGCTCAATGAATACCCATACAGGTTCTGTGGAAACTGCGGAAAGCCTTCTCCCCAACTTCAGCCCGTTGCGACTGCAACACCCACCCCTACCGCTCAGGCCGCACCTGCGACCAATGGGGCCACTGCAGCACCTGGCACATTCAAACGTTGCCCCTATTGTGGCGAAGATCTTAGCACTCTCAAGAAGACCCCTAAGTTCTGCCCATACTGTTCTGAGGAACTTTCGTAAACCTATTAACCCGGCCTTCGGGCCGGACCATTTTATAAAGTGATATTTTGAGTTCATTATTGGATGCTGTGGTCGCCGTAGCTAGAACTGCAGGAAAAATGATGATCACTGAGACGGACATCACAGTGGAGAACAAAGGATCTAAGGAGAATTATGTTACATCCACTGACCTGAAGATCCAGACATACCTTAGAAAAGAACTTCTTGAAATTCTTCCAGGTTCAGAGTTCATGGGGGAGGAGAACGATCTCCTCTCAACAGAAAGTGAGCATTATGACATCGACCACCCAGTATGGATCGTGGACCCCATTGACGGTACCGCCAACTATGCCCATAAGATCCCTATGAGCGTGGTTTCCATTGCATTGGTAAAGAACCATGAATCTATTCTCGGCGTCGTTTATCAACCATATCTAGATGAACTGTACAAAGCGGAAAAAGGAAAAGGTGCGTTCTTGAACGATGTTCCGATCCACGTCTCGGACAGACCCAAAGAACGTGGCATATGTTGTACTGCATGGTCTTGTTATAACAAGACAAAATCCGCACTCTGTTTTCAGGTCACCACCGAGTTATACAAGATCTGTGAAGATATCCGTAGGCTTGGAACTGCGGCCTATGAACTATGTCTGATGGCAAAAGGCGCCTGCGAGCTTTACTTCGAGATCAATCTATCTCCCTGGGACTATGCCGCGGCATCTTGTATCCTGTATGAAGCAGGGGGTTGCATGACCTCCAATAAACAGGTACTTGACTATTATGCTCCTTGCACGGTCATCGCTGCAAACTGCGATAATAGTCTCCAGTTCGTCAGAAATATCGTAAAAAAGGCGTGTAAGAATCACCCAGAAGCGGAAACCACTATTAAGGATTGAATTTATCCCCGCACATATGACAAACGAACTTGAAAAATACGTCACCACGATTCCAGATTTTCCCAAACCAGGGATCATGTTCAGAGACATCACTTCCGTTGTTCAGAGCCCAGATGGATTCAAGATGGCCGTGGACCAATTGATCGCTGCACTTGACGGTGTCGATTTCGATTATATCATCGGAACAGAGTCCAGAGGATTTGTCTTCGGTGCACCTGTGGCGTATGCACTCCACAAAGGATTCATTCTTGCTAGGAAGAAGGGAAAACTTCCCAGAGAATGTGTCTCCGAAACCTACGATCTTGAATATGGACAGGCCACACTTGAGATCCACAAAGATGCTTTCCCACCTAAATCCAAGATCGTTATCCTCGATGACCTCATTGCTACTGGCGGAACCACCAAGGCGGTCTGCAAAATGATAGAGAAACTTGATGGGACCGTTGTCAAGATCGGATTCGTCATGGAACTTGCAGGATTCAAAGCAAGAGAAAAGGTCCTCAGTGGGTACGACGTATTCAGTTTGATCACCTACCCCGGCATCTGAGCACGTACAATCCTAGGACATTTGTTATGTCCCAGCAATCTATTTTATCTGTCAGAAGGAGGGCCTGCCGGGATTCGAACCCGGGTCATTAGTTCCGAAGACTAGCAGGATATCCTGGCTACCCCACAGGCCCTGGGCTGTAATCAACAGGCATCTATATCTTTTAATCGGACTTGTGCAATTCAGAAAGCATGTCCAAAGTCATCATGAACGACGGTGCTGGTGGAGATATCATGCAGGAATTCATCTCCAAACATATCACCGGCCATTTTCCCAAAATGAAAACAGAGGTACCACTTGACGCATTAGATGATTCCGCGGTCGTCGATGATATCGTCTTCACTATTGATGGACATACTGTCAATCCGTTGTTCTTCCCTGGTGGAGACATTGGGAGGATTGCAGTATCTGGAACAGTTAATGACATTTCGGTCATGGGGGCCAAACCCGTCGGACTCGGAAGCTCTGTCATCTTAGAAGAAGGGCTCGACTCAGATATCGTTGACAAGGTCATGGAAAGTATGGGTAAGACCTCACTCGAATGTGGCGTCCCCGTTGTCACAGGTGATACAAAGGTCATGGGTGCGGGTGAACTTGATAAGATGATCGTGACCACTTCTGCGATCGGGATCAGGCCGGACTACCTCGACCATGATATGGAAGTGGCGAACGGATATCGCAAGGTCGAAAGCCGCTGGTGCGCAGACTCCAATACCCGGCCCGGAGATGCGATTATAGCATCTGGGTATATGGGAGACCATGGTATCGCATTATTGTCATTCCGGGAAGGATATGGTTTTGAATCCAATGTGAGATCAGATGTGCAGCCACTCAACAAAATGATCGAAAAAGCTCTTCGCGTCGGAGGTATCGTTGCAATGAAAGATCCAACAAGAGGTGGGATCGCCAATACCCTGAACGAATGGGCTGAAAAATCAAAGTGTCAGCTCGATATCAATGAGGAAGATATACCGATCAGGGACGGAGTCGAGAACGCCTGCGAACTTCTCGGTATCGAACCGCTCAACATCGGGAACGAAGGAAAATGTATTATCTCCGTCGTCCCTGAAATGGCGGAAGAGGTCCTCAAAACCCTCAGATCCACTCCTGAAGGAAAGGATGCAGCAATCATTGGAAGGGCCGTGGACGGACCATCTCGTGTGGTTCTCAGAACAGAGGTTGGGGGAAAAAGGATCCTTGAACCCCCATCTGGTGATCCGGTTCCACGCATCTGTTGAAACCTTTTCCCGGGAATTTCCCGGCATTTTTTGAATTTACGTACCAAATGATTTACCAAGGTAATATAGATCGTTTTGCATCATTCGAATTTCGAAAAAAATAGGTATATATACATTAATTTGGATATCTATCTGCGGAGACGCAAATATAAGCAAAGAAATATGCTGGAACACTGCGAGAGATCGTGGATGTTTCAGGATTGTCAGTAAAATGACGCTTACCTTTGAATGCGTTTCTGTTCATTAAGATCTCAAATAGCACGTTTGAGATTTTGGTCGCAACAAACCCCTTTCGGCCTAATTCGTTTATTACCCGGGGGCCCAAAGCCCCCACATCTTCCTTTCTTCTTACCTAGTCCCATTGAAATCATGCCGTCAACACCTGATTTAATTTCAACCTGATTGAATTCGAAACATTGAACACTGTCACAGTAAACAGGGCACATATCTTCTGTTGTTGTCTAACCTTTCCCTGATTTGTAACTGTTCGGAGTCCCCTCAAGGATCCAAAATAATGTAATTTGAAAAATGAAAAGAGTGACGACAAGATCAGTTATTGAGAAATGATTTCAATGGGTCGGGCACCATAGCATCGGTGAATTAGTATAATGAACGTTAATTATTGAGAGAATTACTACAATTGTTGGATACTATGTAGTTATCTTTTTATTTAATAACTTGGTTTTGGATTTATCATCCAAAGGTTGATAAAATGAATTTGAAAAACAAAAGCGGCATGATTGCCCCCCCCCTGATCTGCCTGATGCTTATCGTTACGGCATTCACAATGGTCGTCAGCGATAAGGCAGAAGGTTCGGTAGGTGGCGAACTAAACGACAGTTCAGGTTACTACTATAGCGGTGCGATGATGGAATCCTTATCGAATTCCAGAGGCATCAGTAGCGATAACTACAAAGTAAATTGGTCCCTGGAAAATTCTATAGGATATGCAATATCCGGTAACTATGCATATGTTGTTACCAGCGACGGCAAGCTCAACAAAGTAAGTCTTGATGATGGTACAATCATCAAATCTGTCGAGAGAGGCTCTACCTCCAGTGCTTGGCCTGCAGTGAACGATGAGTTGGTCTTAGATCCAATAACTGGTAATGTCTATGATCTCGATCTCAATCAAAAATACCAGATTAATGCTACTTGCGAGTATGGATATTATAATGATGGGCACTGGTATGTTGTTCAGAGGGACAAAACTTGTAAATGTTTCACAGTCGAGGATGAAGATACTGCTGATGCAAAGAATGTTCAGCAGCCTGTATGGTCCACTACATTTACATTCTTCATCGATGCAAATACGATGGCTCTGTCCATTGCTTTTGGTGAAACAACATTATACTACCCAGGAATCGGTGCAAGCGATCAGAATCAGCGCATCATCTACTGTGTCGACAAATCCACCGGTGAACAGTTGGATACTTTTGAAATGACCGAGATCAGATCCACCTACTGGAACTCTGGATTCATTTCTTATTATGATGGTACAGTTTATGTTTCTGCTCATTGGGACACTATGTTCTGGCCTATTGGAGACGGAACCAAGCCTGTATTTGTTCAGATACAGACCAACAGTGACGGTAAATTCGATCCCAGCACTGTGAAATATACATGCAGTGGTATCGACAATTCATATTCGTCAGCAGTAGTGAAGGTCGGAAACCTTGGATTTGTCCATACTGGAAGCAACTTTATCGTTTTTGATCTGAATGATAATATGAAGATTCTTGCTCAGACCCCTGCCGATAAAAAGCTCGCCAAGATCTACAGCAATATCGCGATTGCCTACGGAAGCAATGATCTGGTCTATGGGTATGCGATTCCATCAGGTGTACCAACAACTCTTGCAGATGCGGCTGATGGAATTGTTGGTTTTGAATACAGAATATCCACAAATGAAATCAAAGCCTTTGAACTCAATGTGGGTGAAACCAAAACTAACACCGCTAACACTATAAAGATCGGTCCAAATGGGGAACTTCTTTTTGCAAAGAACAACTCAGTTCTTTATTGTATCACACAAGATGTTAAGTCGTACTATGTGAATTTTGATGCTAACGGAGGAAGTGGTGATATGGCCAGAGGCGATGTTTCCGGCACGTACACTTTGCCTGCATGTACCTTCACTGCCCCCGAAGGTAAGAAGTTCTTGGGTTGGGCTTATTCTCCGACAGGGGAAGTTATCTCTGGTACCACCATCAATGTGACCGCTGATGTGACCTTGTATGCCATATGGGGCGATTCCAGTTATTCAATCAGTTTCAATGCCAATGGCGGCTCTGGAACCATGGCTAACGTGTCGGTCCTCCCCGGTACCTACTCTTTGCCTGCATGTTCGTTCACTGCCCCTGATGGTAAGAAATTCTTGGGTTGGGCTTATTCTTCGAACGGTCCTGTGATATCTGGTACCACCATCAATGTGACATCCGATGTGACCTTGTATGCCATATGGGAAGACAACCACCCTTCGTCATCAAATACGGTTACCATAATAATTTGTGCAGTTGTGGTGCTGGCAATTGTTGGTGCTGCATTCCTTATATACAAACACAGACCTTGATCCGGTTTTACTAAACTTCTCCCCCCTTCTGGGGGACCCTATATATTATAAAGTTTTGAAAACCGGCCCCATTGAAACCAGGTCTCAATGACTGATCATAGGGTCGGTCTTTTCATTTTTCAAATTAGATCATTTTGAATCCCCTGAGGGGACTCCGAACAGTTACAAATCAGGGAAAGGTTAGACAACAGCAAAAGAAACGTGCACTGTTTACTGTGGTAGCGTTCAACGTTGCGAATTCGATCAGATCGAAATAGGGTTGGGTGTTGACAGCATGATTTCGATGGAACCTTTCTTACCTATAAGGTTTATAACGTGAGTGTAATCCTCAACCAGATACTATGGTCACATTCCGCCCATTCAAAGGATACAGGCCCAGACTCCAAGCTGGTGAAAAAATAGATGCTCGCATCTCCCCCCCTTATGATGTTATCGGAGAAGAGTACCTTAAGCAACTCCAATCCAATGAATTCAATGTAACCAACCTGACCCTTTCTCCAGACGCGGACAAGAGATATACTCACTCAAGAAAACTCTTGGACAAGATGATAGAAGAAAATTTACTGATGCCTGACGAACCTTCGTTCTATCTCTATGATCAAAAGTTCACCTCTGATGGAAAGGAATATTCAAGAAGAGGACTGGTAGGGATCTTGAAGACCGAAGACTACAGCGAAGGCCACATCATCCCGCACGAAGAGACCTTTTCCAAAGTAAAAGCAGACCGGCTCAACCTCCTCAGGGACATGGAGACCCACCTCGAATCCATCTTCGGCATCTATCCAGGGCTCGGAGAGGAACTGGATAAGAAGGTCGATAACGAAGCTAGACTATGCTACAGATATGTCGACAGCGATGGTGTCGAACACAGGTATAGCCGGATCTCTGACCCTGCACTCTGCGAAGCGATCTCAGAGAAACTTAAAGATCAGAACATGCTCATCGCAGATGGTCACCACAGGTATGAGACCGCTCTTAACTATGCCAAGGAAAATCCCGATAATGAGGCGAAACAGCACGTCCTGTGCACAATGGTCGCCTCTACTGACACCGGACTTGTGATCTGGCCTACCCACAGATTGATCGATGCTGAAGACATCGGGGAGACCAGTGCTATCAAGAAAATCGAGAAGAATATGGTCACTCAAGAGGTTTCTGAGGAACAGATGGAAGCTGAGCTCGGGAAGCACCTGTTCGGTATGATGTTCAAATCAGGTCGGTGTTTCCTCATTGACAACCCCCAGGAGCAGGATGATGTCATGTACCAGCTTGACACCTATTCCGCCCAGCAGAACATTCTCTACGGCATATACAAATCCGATGAAGGTAAATCCAAAGTATCTTACGATGCAGAACTGCCATCGGTCAAAAAGGCCATGGAAGAAAAGAAACATGATGCTGCGATCATACTCAACACCCCCAGCCTCAAAACTATCTGGGACCTGGCGGCCATTGGAAAGAGAATGCCCAAGAAGACCACCTATTTCTTCCCCAAGATCTGGTCTGGCTGGGTCTTCTACAAAATGAACTGATCTTCCCAAACTTATTGGGTTCTGGGCCGATCAATAGGTCCAACTCCCCAATTTCTACTGCAAATAGCCACCCAAATCTTGTTGAACAAATGAGTAGAGTTGAAAAATGGAGCCACAGGAGGGAATTGAACCCTCGGCCTACGCCTTACCAAGGCGTCGCTATACCCCTTAGCCACTGCGGCAGTAAAGTCGCATAATGATAGACTCTACATAAACCTTTCTAGATTCCTGGCACCAATAGAATACAAGATGTGATTGTTCCAGCCATAAAACCACTCATACGAAACAGTACTTATTTGAAAATGCAACCTATCTCCCCGGACATGAAGAAGGAAATGAGCTCATTCGATGTCAGCTCACTGGTCGGAGAGATGGCCATCCTCGAAGATGCACACCTCGATAAAACATACCAATGGGAAGACAATGTCCTTTTCCGTATCAATTCAAAGAACAACGGTAAGATCGACCTTTTCTTCAAGAATAAGAAATGGCTTTATCTTTCCCCAGATAGGCCGGACACACCCACTACTCCCACTTCCTTCGCAACATTCATGAGAAAATATCTCACAAATGCCAGGATCGGAAAGACCACACAGATGGGCTTTGACCGTGTGGTCGTGATCGAGGTTTTCAAATCGGAAGCTGATTACAAATTGATCTTCGAGATGTTCGGTGGAGGAAACGTCCTTCTCGTTCAGGACGGAAAGATCGTGAATTGTCTGACCCAAAGGACCTTCAGGGACAGAGTCACACGTCCCGGAGAAGATTATGTTCTCCCCAAGGAGAGGTTCGATCCGTTCACCTCAACGGAAGATGCGTTCTCGAATACCTTCCGGACGTCCGAATCGGATACCGTCCGTACCTTGGCGACAGTTACCAACCTCGGTGGACAGTACGCTGAAGAGGTCTGCAAAAGATCTGGTTGCCCCAAGGACCTCCCTGCAACAGAAGTTTCGGATGCCGATCTTGCGAAGATGTACAGTGTTGTAGGAGACATCGTCAACCAGATCCGTACCGATCCCAGAACTATGATCTTCCGTAAAGAAGGAAAAATCGTCGATCTGGCTCCGGTAGATCTTCAGATCTATGAAGACTGTGAAAAGGAACCTGCAGACACTATATCTATCGCCATCGGAAAATATATGGCGGAACTTGCGACCGCAGAGAAAAAAGAATTCAAAGATCCTGAGATTGAAAAACTGAAGAAACGTATAGAACGCCAGACCGAGACCGTTCAGAACTATCGGCAGTCTGCTGAACGGCTGAAGGCTCAGGCAGATATGCTTTATACAGAATACCAAAAGGTCACACAGCTCCTTGCAGTTCTCAACGAACAAAGCAAGAAACTTTCTTGGGAAAAACTAACCGAAGGTGCATTGAAGATCCCTTACGTCGACTATATCGATCCAAGTAAACAGATAGTTGCTGTAAATCTGGGCATCCTTAGCGTGGAACTTGACTATACCAAAGGGTTGGAGACCAATGCATCTGATATTTATGCAAAAGGTAAAAATGAATCGACCAAAGCTGACAATGCAGAGAAAGCACTGGATGACAGCAAAGCCGAACTTGAGAAAAAGCAAAAAGGATTTGACAAAAAGGTAGCATTGGAACTTTCAAAGGCCAAACCGACCAAAAGGTTTTGGTTTGAGACATTCAAATGGTTTATCACATCTGAAGGTAAACTTGTCATTGCTGGAAGGGATGTACGTTCAAATGATGCCATCGTGAAAAAACACCTGAAAGATCCAGATGTCTATGTCCATGCCGACATACACGGAGCCCCATCTGTGATCCTAAAAGACGGCTCCAAAGCATCCGACCAAGAACTGCGTGAAGCATGCGATTTTGCCCTTGCACAATCAAAAGCGTGGATGGCAGGTTCGAGAGAGGGTGGCGCATTCTGGGCATATCCCGACCAGGTCAGCAAAACACCGAACTCTGGAGAATTCGTACCAAAAGGTGCATTCATCATCCGGGGTAAGAGAAATTGGATCTATCACCTTCCTTTAGAACTCGCTTTAGGGGAAATACAATATGAAGGTTCAAGAAAAATCATGTGTGCACCCACCGAGGTCATCGAAAAGGTAAGTGAGAAATATTTCGTGATCCAGCCTTCGAAAGAGAAAAACGGCACCATTGCTGGTCGGATGGCCAAAGAATTCGATGTACCGGAAGAAGAGATCTCAAGGATAATCCCGCCAGGGTCCATCGCAATATCTTCTACTGTTTGGCCTAAAGAAGAATCTGAAGAGACAGAAGTTCCCAGCGAATGACAAAGATCAATATTCGCCCCCGACATAGACATGGTTTCAAACCTGCCTTTGAGACAATAGCATCATCTTAAAGGGGGTTAAAACCCTGAATTCAACCTTCCTGATAAAAACAAATCGGGAAGTGGATGGCGGGCTTGCCGCGATTCGAACGCGGGTCTGGGGCTCCGCAAGCCCTCAGGATATCCAAGCTACCCCACAAGCCCAATTAAATGCGGATCTTATTCAAGATAAGTAAGAGGTTTTACCTTCATGCCTCAGGGTGAGACAGGTAACGAGTGATGTATCCCGCGATCTTGTTCCTCATGGGCACGGTCTTGACATCGGTCAGCTGAGCGACCATTTCTTTGTTGTTGTCAAAATCCTTGCTGAATGCCTGAGGATATTTGTTGATGAGTTCGATGGATACTCTCTTGATGTAGGTGGGTCTTATTCTTCCCATATCGTTCACCGAGTTATGAGTTGTGTGATAGGTATTCGCTATATAAACATTAGTTATGAGGCTGTTCTCCCATAGATAGGAATTCGGCCCTACGCGAATGACCGCATGACTTCTCCCCTTCCGGGCACGGTCCAGCGACACAGGATGGTCCAGCATAGGCAAATATGGCAGGAGATACAGACTTGCACAACTTGAGCATCTCATCAGCAAGATCGCGGATCTCCTTCTGAGCACGGGTGCAGCACCTCAATTTGAAGAAATGAATCAATTCTCTGGCATTCATGGTCACAGTGATGTTGGTGGTACATGCGTTCGGAAGAACATACCTTGCATCTTCTTTGTCAATACCCAGATTCTCCAGCTCGTTGTAGGTCTTCCAAATGTCCGCCATGAGTTTGTCGTACAATGCTTTGGCCTCGGGGTTTCCGGCAATGGTATCTGGAACCACATAATCCGGTTCGTTGAGAGACACATATCTTTGACTCTGCTGAGAAAACGAGGCCACCCTGTGTCTGACCAACTGATGGGTAAGGGAACGGGAAACACCTTCTATGGAGAATGTGAAGACGGCATGTTCTATGACCGAATGATGTCCCATCGAGACGATATGGCTGAGTGTGGTTGCAGGATCTTTCAATTTATCTGCCATGATCGCAGAAGAATTCTCAGAATAACAGGAACGGGCAGCAGCTGCGCAGACCCGGTCCGCATCAGGGGTATAAGCAAGTAATTTGACTATCAATGTTCGGGAGCCTCCCAAAATTCACTTTTGATCTTATTCAATTTTTCCGAATCCATTAATTCCGCCAACCGGACGGTACGGATCTCGCCCACATCCGGAAGCAGACGAAGGATACCATCCACATGTCCGTCACCTACGACAGCCACGACCTGTTCATGATCGGAGCAGACCTTGGCGATCTCTTTGGCCATGTGTTCGTTGCGTTCGTCGATAAGAACACGTACCAGGGTCGGGAACTTCTTCCTCATATCCTCAATGTAAGCAGCCTGGTCTTTGGAGTAGTCCTTCTGGGTCTTTTCAACCCTGGACTTTTTGAAGATATTGTCTGCCATAGAGGACATCTTGTATCTGAAACGTTCTTTCCGGGGCATCTCGTTCCACATACGGATAAGTGATGCCTGACCGTCGAGATCGATACAGAACACCTGCGCGTCGACAGACTTCGCGGCACCGATGGCGGCCACCATGTCGGCACCTGCGGACACATTGTTCTGTTTTGATACGTTCTCCTGGTATTTCGCGGTGTTGCGATAGATCGCGGGGGCATTCTTCAACCGTTCCTCTGGAGGTAGGTCCGGATCTACCCCACGCTCGCGAAGATCGTTACGTAGTGCTTCTTTGTCACCGGTGAGTGCATGGAACCTCAGGATATCGAGTTCCACACAGACCGCATCGGGCCAACTCTGACGGGTCAGGAATGATACTGCCTCGGAGATCTGAAAAACATGGCCTGTGCCGATGATCGTAAGCATATGGTTCCCGTATGTCTGATTCCCTTTAAAACATGGGTTTAATCTTTAAACCGGGGATCGTCCGAATTGATGGGACATCCACCGATCCATGGGCCATCATAGATGATGGATCCGTCTGATGCAAAGTAACGGCCTTCTCCGTCCATCACATTATCTTTGAACTGTCCTTTATAACGGTCCCCGTTGGCGAAGTATCTGATTCCTTTTCCAGACATCACTCCGTTGGAAAAATCACCTTCGTAACGGTCCCCCGACGGCCAGGTCATGACCCCTTTCCCAGATATGGTGTCATCAAGAAAATCACCCTCGTAGATCCTGCCGTCAGCCCAGGCATAACGTCCTTTGCCACACAACTTTCCGTTGCGGAAGTCACCGATGTATACATTCCCATTGTTCCAGGCGAACATTCCATGGCCGTTCTCCGTATTGCCGTCATCGGCCACCTGCCCCCAGTAATATCCATCCGCATATTGGATTCTGACATAATCATCAGGGATCTGCATACAAACCGAAATCCGTGCTACTAGATAACGATATATTACCTCATCTGATTGCGTGGCCCATGCCAAGCAAGTACGACCTGGCCTGTTTCGATATGGACGGCACCCTCACCAACATCAGAAGTACGTGGCAGTGGATCCACCGGTGCCTCGGGACCTCGAACGAAAAAGGATATCAGGATTTCATCAACCAGCTGATCACTGAAGAAGAATTCATGCGCAGTGATATCTCGATCTGGAAGACCGCAAAACCAGACCTTTGTGTCCGCGACCTGATAAAAATATTCCAACAGACCCCACTGGTTGGTGGCATCCAGGAAACGGTGGCCTCCCTTCAGGACTGCGGAATGCGCTGTGTCATCGTAAGCGGAGGGATCGATATCGCTGCAGAGATGCTTGCTAACGAATTCGGATTTGATGATTTCATTGCGGATGGTCTGAAAACCGATGATGAGGGAAAACTTACCGGAGAGGGTGTCAAGGTCGTGGACCTCGCAGATAAGGGAGTCTGGGTCAGAGAGTTCATCGAACGTTATGGTACTACGCTGGAAAGGACAGTTTCGATCGGTAATTCCTTCACGGACATACCGATGTTCAAAAACTCCGGGCTCTCGATAGCGTTCAATCCACTTGATGTGTATACCTCGGATGCCGCAACATACACAGTACGTTCCGACAATATCTCCGATATTCTCGACCATATCATCGACGAACCGAAGAACTGATCTCAGTTCTCATCGAAATCCATGATCGCGTCATCGGCGAATTCGAGTTGCTCCTCGTCTGCATCGAAGTCTTCCATTACAGCTCCAGAACCGTCACGGCGCCTGATCTTCGCATAGATGCGAACAATATCTCTGGCCTCGGCGGTTCCTTTCCTAAGGAGCTTGTCCTTGGTCTTGATAGCATGGATCACACAATCCCAAAGATCGAAATGCATGTACATTCCGACAGTATACTCATCATCCGGTTCCGCGTCACTGATCATCGAGTAGGTCTTTTTGTAATCATTCACGGAAACTTTGATCTGAAGAATGCCGAACGCTTTGACCCAAAGTGCCTTTATCTCGGGTGCTGGAACCTTGGACCTCCTGCTGCCATCAGGCATCTCGATGTAGGTTATCTGAACGTGACGTCCGTCGTCAAGATCGAATTCGTCACCGACCGCCAGGATCTCATTCTCGCGAAGCGTGGTCTGAGTGGTGTCTGTGACGTCACCCTCACTGAAAAGCACTTTCACAGAGAACTTTTTGGGAAGCTTGATGGTGCCAGAGAAAACACGGCCGCAGGCAGTACATTGGAATGTTCCAGATATACTGGATTTACCCTCCTTGGCACGGAGGATCCGGTGCTCGGTGACATCATCGCAATCCGGACATTCATTGTATATGTATGCGGGTAGATCTTCTGACATATTCTCACGCTTCGTTCCATTATTCTCATCGTTAACTTATTTTTTGCGCACAGAGAAGGGTTTGTCGTGCCCAGGAATTATAACATCGGCATATTCGATTATCTTCTTCATACTCGCCATTGCGAGTTCGGGGTCGTAATTGGCTCTCGGTGGCACCATCTTGTAGTAATTATTCGCCATAGGTATGGCATCCCCAGCAATAACATACTTGCGATCGGCTTCGACAAAGACGCTCATCGAACCTGGTGAGTGCCCGGGTGTATGAACCAATCTGACCCCTTTGGCAATATCCATATCGGAATCCACCCCGATCGCATCTGGCACATGGTCCAACTCTTCGGCTCTGACGTAGATCTTTGCATTCTTGAACAAAGAACAGTTCCCTGAGTGGTCGGGGTGTGCATGGGTCAGGACCACGATGTCCACGTCCTCGGGAAATATCTTTCCGATCTGTTTGAATGATGTTTTGATCCCTGCCTTCATGAAAGGCGTACTGGTATCGACGACGATATTGTGGCCGTCGTCGGTCCGTATCAAAGTAGATGAAGACCAGGTATTTTCAAGATCTACACTCATGTCCTCATTGCGTTCGATGTGACCCAACACCAATATGTCAAGGGAATTCATAGAGCATGACACAAGAACAACTTTATAGGGATTTTGGAGAATCCCCTACTATGGAATATCGGCCAGACATCGACATAACAGAAGACCCAGATGTCTATCCCCCCTCTGATGACAGCATTCTCCTCATAGAATCGCTCTCTATCACCAAAGATGAAAAGGTGTTGGAGATCGGATGCGGTTCTGGAGTCGTCTCTATTCATTGTGCGGTGAACGGTGCTGTCGTATCGTGCGGTGACCTCAATCCACATGCCGTTGAACTGACCCGTAAAAATGCGTTGAAAAACGGAGTCACCCTTGAAGTGAGGGCCACGAATGTCTACTCCGGATTCCCTGAAAAATATGATATGGTCCTCTTCAACCTCCCCTACCTGCCGGTTCAAGATGAGGGAGATCTTGCTCTCGCATGGTCCGGCGGAGATGATGGGCTGGGGCCCTTACCTGAACTGCTGACACATGCACCGGAACATCTCTTGCCCGGCGGTCGTGTGGTTGTCGTGGTATCCTCCCTAATGGACCAAAATCGTCTGCATGAAGTACTGGGAAACAATACGGTCACGGTCCTTGGGACCCTCCCGTTATTTTTCGAACGTCTTGACGTTCTCGAGATAAAATTCAATGGCCGGAACGAAGCATGACCCCGTCCGGCCAGTGATCTTGAAAGATCAGGAAAGTAGTTTCTTGATGGCTGCAGTAAGCAATTCATTCGCCTGCTTGCCGTCGATCTTTCCTCTGAGGGCGCCCATGACAGGGCCCATGAGTCCACCGATCGCGGCCATTCCTTTTGAACGAACGAAATCTGCGCGTTCAGCTACGATCTTCTCAATGATCGCAGCAGCCTCATCGACACCAACTGCTGAGACACCAAGCTTCTTTACAGCCGAATCGAGGTCCGATCCACCGGCGATCTCCTTCAGGATCGCTGGGATGGCTTCCTTGGCATATTTGTTGGCTTTGAGTCCGGAGAACACCTGATATAGGTCGTCATAAGAGAACAGATCGGTGTCCACGCCTTCATGTTCCAACTCCTGGAAAGTGTTCTGGAAGGTAGTGGCGGCTACTGCAGCAAGGCCGAATTCGTCCGAAATACTGCTGAACACATCATCACGTCCGTGTTTGACGATAAGATGGGCCTGCTGTGCGTTGATACCATATTTACTGACCAATCTAGCCTCGACCTGCTCGGGGAACTCTGGTAGATTGGATTTGATACGTCCGAGTCTTGCGGCCGTGATCGTGGTCGGCGGCACATCTGTCTCAGGATACATCCTTGCGGCACCGGGCAATGGTCTCGAATATCTGGTGGTTCCATCAGGCAGAGGGTCACGGGTTTCTTCCGGAACACCATCGATGGCCATGTTCGCCCTTCCAACAGCAAGAGTGAGCGCATCGGTGGCCTTTTTCTGGGATGCTGCACAGATAACAAAACCATCCAGATCCCCGGTCATTCCGAGTTTCTCGCGGAGCGCATCGACGTATGGTTGTTCGATACCGTAATTGGGTAGCTCATCGGAATGGAAGATACCTTTGACCCCGACCGTACGAGCATACTGTGCCATTTCAGCACCCAATCTCAGGGTCTTGTTATCCCCGTTCATGACCCCGGCAAAACCAGGTAGTCTGACAGCAAGTACCTTTCCGTTGGCTTTGAGGGCAGTGGATATCACCTTGGACTCACAGTCAGCGAACAATGCAGTAACATCCTCGATCTTGATCTCGACAGGCTTGGTACCCCGTTCTGCGAGGATCTTCTTCACACGGACAAGGTTCTGTTGTCTCTTGACCTCATTGGCAACGAAATCGGGGAGAAGCCTGAGCTCCTGAACCCCTTTGATCTCGATGCGTGCCCCTTCCGGAATAGAGATGTTC
Organism: Faecalibacterium sp. CAG:74; assembly: GCA_963635855.1. Taxonomy (GTDB): domain Archaea; phylum Thermoplasmatota; class Thermoplasmata; order Methanomassiliicoccales; family Methanomethylophilaceae; genus Methanomethylophilus. The sequence continues at coordinate 53,840 of CAVHHN010000001.1, forward strand.
AGATCCTCACGGATGGTACCCAATCCTCTTTTGACCCTCTTGGTGGCCCTGAGCAATGCTCCGATACGGGAAGCGACCTCGTAAACCTCCTCCGGTGTCCTCATATCGGGGGCGGTGGCCACCTCGATAAGGGGAATACCCAGACGGTCGGTCCTCCAGGTGACGGTGTCGACGGAGGTCTCGATCTTACGACAGGCATCCTCTTCCAAACAGACCGAGAGGATACCCACCTTCCTTCCGATGGCGGCAACATCTATCGAACCGTCCACAGCAACAAGAGAGGTACGTTGGAATCCGGAGGTGTTGGACCCATCGACAACGATCTTCCTCATGAACTGGACCTCATCGATGACCTGGGCCTTCACTAGCTCGGAGAAGATCAAGGTCGTCTCCAAAGCATCGGCATTCACTTCGTGAGGTGGTTCTTCATCCAATTCCACCAAACAGGTCTCGCATTTACAACTCTGATACCTGAATCCGTACCCTCTCATGAACTGTGCCAGAGCGGCGCGGTCCACCTCCCCCATCTCGGAAGTTGTGGGCCTCAAACGCCTGTAAATGCCGCCGAACCCTTCTTCGGAGAGTTCACTACGACAGTCACAGAACAATTTGTGGGTATCAAGCTGCTGGTGGATCTCGATACCACACATCATCTCGGGTTGATCGGTCATAATAATTCCCTCCTGTCGCTCATTTCACCGGCAAGATCGGTCTTCATGACCTCCTTGGCGGCTTCGACCGAGTTGGTATTGGCCAGAGCCCACATAAGTTTCACATAGGCGGTCTCCGGAAGCATGTCCTTGACAGTGATGATACCTGCGTTCAGCATATCCCTTCCAGTGTTGTAAACATTGAGATTCGTCCTTCCGTTAAGGCATTGGGACGTGGCAACGACGACGGTGCCAGATCCAACAGCTTCACGGATCAACGGGACAATATTGGAATTGACATGTCCAAGACCGGAACCGGCAATGACAACCCCTTTGCTTTTCATGAACACGTCACGGAAAAGCTCAGGGTCCATTCCGGGATAGAATTGAAGTAAAACCACCTGCTGGCACAGATCGGATGCAACCTCGACCGGTGCGTTTCCGACAGGCCTTCCATCGGTGTTGAATGTTATTTTTCCAGCTGCATCGATGGTGGCAACAGGAGGCACATTGATGCTCTTGAAAGCATCTCTACGGGAGGTGTGCATCTTCCTCACTCTGGTACCACAATGAACAGCGAACGAATCATCACCGGAACCATCATGCATGACCACGAAAACCCCGGCCCGGTTTCCGTTGACACAGAAACGAGCCGCGGCCATGAGATTACTGCTTGCATCGGAAGATGGTCTGTCCGAGGACCTCTGGGCTCCTACGAACACAACAGGTTTCTGAACATCTCCGAGCATGAAAGATATTGCAGCGGCAGTATATCCCATGGTGTCGGTACCGTGTGGAATGATGACCGCATCGGCACCAGAGTTCAATTCGGATGCGATGGCCTCGGCGAGCTTCTGCCAGTGAGAAGAGGTCATGTTCTCCGAGAATATCGAAAAAAGAACATTCGCCTTGAGGTTGGCGATCTCCTTGATCTCCGGGACCGCATTGATCATATCGGAAGTGGAAAGTGCAGGGTGCACAGCACCGGTACGATAGTCCACGTAAGAAGCGATCGTACCACCGGTTCCGATCAAAACAATCGTTTTCAGACCCTCTTTCGGGCCTTCGTGTGCTTCGGGTTTGATCCTCTCCAAAGGCCTTGACTCTACGGAGATCGTGGAATTCTCATCAAGTCTGATACCGACATTGTATCCACTTTTGACCTTGAGGATAAGGATGTCTTTACCGCTGAACTCGTGATGGGGCATCAGAACGCCTCTGTATTCCTTCTCCCCTACACTGACGTTCAGCATACAGCCCTCTTTGGCGTCGGCCTCGGCCAACTTCTTGGACAGGAACTCTGCATAGCTCATAATGGCCCAGACTATGCTGATTATGACTTTAAACTAATCGAGGAACGATTCCGGCTGCAATCATCGAAAAATCTACAATGGCATACCGGGTGTGCATGCTAATAGCACGCGTGCATATACTTATAGGAGGGCTACAGTACCCCAATTATATGCACATCATCCAAGCCGGAATGGAGTTCGACGTACTCAGAGCGAACAACAAGGTCGCTCACGAAAACTACCACCGGTTCAAAGAACACGGGATAAAAACAGTGGACTTCATGGGGTCCATCGGCGCCGGAAAGACCACACTCATCATAGAGATCGGGAAAAAACTGGTCGATAAGGGAAAAAGGGTCTGTGTTATCGCCGGCGATGTGACCGGCGATGATGATTTCAAAAGATTCAAAGAGGCGGGACTTGATGCAGTCAACTGCAACACCGGAAAAGAATGCCACCTCGATGCGAACCTCGTGAAAAAGGCCCTTGATTCAATGGATCTCGGAAAATATGATGTGGTGATCATCGAGAACGTCGGCAACCTTGTCTGTCCTGCGGATTTCCCGTTGGGAACCGACTATCGTGCGGTCGTCATATCGACCACCGAGGGCGATGATATGGTGAGGAAGCACCATGCGATCTTCCAACATTCCGACATTGCCATACTGAACAAGATTGACATTGCCGATGCGGTCGGTGTGGACCCCTCAGTCATCATCAATGACTATGAGAAACTGACCGGTGGACTGAAGAAGATATATACCTGCAGTGCCAAAAAGAATGATGGAATAGAAGAGATAATTGCCGCGTTCGGCTTTTGAGGAGATAATATGAAAATACTTACTATCGGTGGCGGCGCCAGAGAACACGCCGTCGTTGAAGCATTGGCCCGCTGTCCGGGCGTTGAGATCTACGCTGTAATGAAGAACGTCAACCCCGGCATCAAAGCGAAGGCAGTGGATGTACGTTATTGCAAAGAAGATGATATCGATAACATCTGTGATTTCGCGATCAACAATTTTGTAGAGTATGCATTCGTTGGTCCCGAAGCCCCCCTGTCCTCAGGTATTGTTGATGCATTGGAACACATCGGCGTTAAATGCGCCTCCCCCTCAAAAGACGCATCCAGGATCGAGACCTCAAAGACATTCATGAGGAATCTGGTCGAGAAATACGGCATCGAAGGAAATCTCAAATACAACAGTTTTGACACCGCTGAAGAGGCGATCGCATTCGTCAAGACCGTTCCTTACAAAGTCGCCATCAAACCTGTCGGTCTGACCGGCGGAAAAGGGGTCAAGGTCCAAGGAGACCAGCTGAACTCTCTCGAAGAGACCATTGAGTACATAAACGAGATCTTCAACGATGACATCGGTGGAGGAAAGGTCATCATCGAGGAGAAGGCCGAAGGCGAAGAATTCACCCAGATGGTCTTCACGAACGGTGAGATCATCTTCCCTATGCCCCTGGTCCAAGACCATAAGAGGGCTTACGAGGGAGATACCGGACCCAACACTGGTGGAATGGGATCGTACAGTGATGCAAACCACTTGTTACCGTTCGTCACTGAAGAAGAACGTCAAAAAGCGATTGACATAGTAAAGGCGATCATTGTTGCATTGGCCAAAGAAGGGTGCCCGTACAAGGGGCCGATGTACGGCCAGTTCATGCTTACAAAGGATGGTCCCAAGATCATCGAGATCAATGCCAGATTCGGTGACCCAGAAGCAATGAACGTTCTGACCATCTTATCTTCGGATTTCAGCGAGATCATCAAATGGATGGCCGGCGGAAAGATGAAAGACGGTGTGACATTCTATAACAAAGCCACCGTCTGCAAATATGTAGTTCCTCGTGGATACGGTGTCGCACCAGAACCCGGACATACTATTTCCATAAACATTGAGAGCATCAACAATGCTGGTGCTGTGGCATACTTCGGTAGCGTGGATATGAATGAAGGCAAACTTATCACCGGAACCTCCAGGTCCATCGGGGTTGTCGGCATCGGTGACACTATCGCAGAAGCTGAAGCACACTGTGAAAAAGGACTCACATTCATCAATTGTGATGCAATAGAGGTCCGTCACGACATTGGTACTGCAGAACTGATCCAGAAAAGGATCGACCACATGAGATCGATCCGCGGACAATGAGGCGCGTAGCAGTCAAAATAGCATATCTGGGAGACGAATTCAACGGATCCCAGATACAACCTGCCGAAACCAATCTCCGCACCGTTGCAGGGGAGATCTTGGGAAATCTTACGCTGGTGGACCACGTTCCCCCAGAAGAGATCGACCTGAAATTTGCCAGTCGCACAGATGCTGGTGTTAGCGCACTTGGCAATGTCATCACATTTTACACCGAATTCAAGGACCTAGGTCTTTTGCTTAGAGCTACTAGCTCGATATCCCATGGAGTATATTACAAAAGTGTGGCGGAGATTGATGATGTGTTCAATCCCCGCATAGCCTGGAAAAGATACTATCGTTATACAACTCCTGACCACGGCATTGATATTGAAAGTTTTACAAAAGCTGCCAAACTCTTCGAAGGACATCATGATTTCAAACGTTTTGCAAAGAACGAAACAGGCAGATCAACAGTGATGTCGATAGAAAGTATTGAAGTCAAACATGTTGATGGGCTCATTGTTACCGACTTCTGTGCAGACTATTTCCTTTGGAATCAGATCAGACGCATTATGGCTGCAGTGATTCAAGTTGGCAAAGGGATGTCCACCTTGGATGATGTAAAAGCCAAACTCGCTGGAGAAGAGGGCACATTCGGTATTGCAAAACCTGATGGACTTACACTTTTAGATGTTACATACACGGACCTTGAGTTCCAAACCCCGCCTTATTGCCCCTATGAAAAACGTCTCAGACAGGACCTTTATCTAGATTCTCTCAGACAAATGTTCCATAAATCCTTGTAATCGTATAGATATTGGAGCATATGCAATTACAAGAACTCCTGACTGAGGTCAACAATGCCCTATCTGAAGAGGAAAAGGCTGCAGAACTTGCATTTGAATCCTCACGCAAAATCATCCGTAAGACCAAGACCGCGATACATGGGATCCATGTAGGGGCAAGAGACCCAGAACTTATCGATGAGATCTCAAGTGATCTTGCAGGACTGGTCTCATCTCTGAGGGGACATCCGGGACTGATCTTCGGAACCGATGTCCAGGGTGCAATGTCCGAGTTCGCTGAGACGGTCATATATGATCGGGTTCTTGATGGGAAAGAGATTCCTACTTATGATGATCTGGAAATAACACCTGCTGCATGGCTTCTAGGTCTTGCGGACAGCATCGGAGAATTAAGAAGAGATATGCTCACGGCCCTAATCAAAGATGATCTTGACAAGGCAACGATGATATTCGGATCTATAGAGATACTTACCGATGCATTGATGGAGTTCGACATCAAGGATACAGTAGTCCCTATCCGGAGAAAACAAGACATCGCGCGGGGGATCCTTGATCGTTCCAGATCGGATCTTGCCACAGCAAAGATTATGAAAAGATAAGTTAAGAAAAAACCTGGTGATCAGAAGACACCAGGGTCGGGGACTTATGCCACCCCCATGGTTTTTCAGCGCCTTGCTTTGGGCTTACCGTAATTCTTGACAGGCTTACGGAATACCCAGACAGCAAATACGACCAAGATGACCAGAACCACTACTATCAGGTAGATCAAGTAGTTGTAGTCTCCCTGATGGTAATAGAACTCATATTCGACACCCAGACCTTCGATGGTGTAAGCATGATCTCCTGCATCGAGGCAGTAGGTATGTCTGCCAGCGGTCAGGTTTTTGTCGAAATATTTGTAGGTCACGGTCTTGCTTCCATCGGCTTCAATGGAGATCTTCTGTTCACTGTCGTCGATCTTCTTACCGTCGACATAGAAGTACACCGTGGTACCGTTGATAGCAAGACTACCGGTGTTCTTGAGTGTGACACTAAGGGTGACAGGCTCCCTTGCTTCAAGGGTCTTCGAAACGGTGAATACCTTGTTCGGAAGATCACTGGTGCTACTATACCTCTCTGTAAAGGTGACTTCAAGAGTGTAGGTCCCTGCGGTCGAGGGAAGTGTGACGGTGATCTCCTCAGAGAACTCCGTTTCGGTAGTACTTCCTGCGGTCCTTGACAGTGCACTTGACTGTGAAACACCTTTGGAGTTGACCAATTTAGCGGTGTAGGACATGTTACTGAAGATGTCATGGTCCTGCTCATAGAACTTTATGGTAGCAGTGATCTTTCCACCAGTTGCCTCGACCGTGTCCGAAAGAAGAATATCTCCTGAACTGACAGAATCTGCAGAGGTGTCGTCAGTGATTACGAACACCGTTGCAAAGGATGCGAAGACCATGACGGTCGCCGCAAGTATTGCAAGATTCAGTTTTTGCGTGAGAACACCCCCCTCTTCATGCCTCCCCAGATAGTGACAAGGAGAAGCAGAATGACAACAACAGTAAGGATCCAGAATCCATTAGGCAGGGCCTTTACCTTGTTGTCAGATCCAGCACCAGAAGCAGAGTGTTCTGAGCCATCGACTTTAGCAATGGATGGATCAAGGTCTACAGATTTGGAATAGTCCCCAGTAATCGACAATGATATTGAAGGCACACCAGCGTTTGAATCACCTGATTTGTGGATCAACATCACGTACAGAGTAGTGTCACCGAGACCGTTGAGATTGAAAGAATCTCCGTTATTCTTGATCAACAATCCACTTGAATCTACCAACATCACATACCATTTGTCAGCATCGGTCTTCGGAGTCGCAGTGATCTTGACCGTCTTGTAAACAGAGTTATTGTTGGAGAAACGCATCGCGTACTTGTAGGAATATCCATCGGCAGAGTCAGATACGTCGCTATCTCCGGCAAATGCGACAGAGATATCTCCGGTGGCACCAGAGCCCTCGGCATGGTCTTTATCAACAACCACCTTTCCGATGGAGGTTCCATCAATAGATGTGACCTCAAGGGTCAGATCCGAATTACCTGCACCGATGGTGAACTGGTTGTAATATCCGTGGACTTCGACCGTGTTCTCCTTTGTGTCAGAACCAGATATGGTTATGGAATACATCTTATCCAGGGTCAATGCACCACTGCCCGTCACGAAATAAGTGACTGGGTAATCATGAGTGTTCTTGACCCTAAGGACAACTGTAGCATCTCCATTGTTCAGCGTTGCGTCATCGACGGTGACAGTATCAGAAGTTAGCTCAGATGTCGTCGTAGTGGAAAGGTTGAATGTCATATCCTCATCGACAGTGAACGCATCGATCTTCGAAATATCATAGACAGTGTAGGTATAGGTATCATCGGTAGCTTTGCCCTCAAGTGTCATACTAGACACTTTGAAACCTTTTGGTAGGTCAACAGAGTATACTCCTTTACTGACCTCGACCTGCACCTGTATATCTTGTGACTCATCACAGATGAGTAGGTGACCATCGACCTCTGCACCGACATATCCCTTAAGGGTCTTGCTTTCAACAAAAGTGTAATCCTTGAAGGTGTCATTCGATTCAAAGGTCTTAGAGTACACCACTTTTCCATCAGAATCGGTCACTTTGAAATAATACTCGTAATCGATATCTCCATCATACTGAAGATAATAGTTGATGACACATTTGTCAGACTTATCTTCAACACTGACGTAGGCACCCACTTTTTCATCTTTCTCGATGGGAACAACTGTAACGGTATCTTTCTCATTCGCTTTGGTCAAAGTTACTTTGAAACAGGCGACAGCAGTGAGAGAGATCTCTTTGGTATCGATGTAGATGTTGATGGTCTGTGAATCGATGAACTGCCCATTGAGAACAGAATCGTCTTCGTAGCCGTTCTTGTAAACGGTCACAACGTAACGCCCAGGTATAAGATAATCGATCTCATCACCGATCTTCTCATCGGTTATTGTGTATTTGTTGATCTGTGTGATCTTACCATTCACAATGGTCACAAGCAGATCGTAATCAGTACCTGCATATGCATCGAACACAAGCTTTCCGTCGAATTTGGTCTTGAGTTCATCATCCTTGATGAAATCGATAGCATCCTTGGAAAGAGGCTTCACAGTATTCTTCGTTTCATCATACTTTGTATCGATAGAGAAGGTCTCAAGGGTCGTTGTACTGGATACAGAGGTTGACTCCTTCGACTGGAACACGAGTCCAGAACCAGATTCTGTCTCGACGAAGTTGAAAATACCAGTACCGCTCTTACCATAGGCCTTGTCCAGAGGATCGAATGCCACATTGTAACTGACAATGGAATCCTTAGGCACATACAAGGTGTACTTTCCATCAGAGCCGGTCACAGCAGGAATAGTGTAGGTCGTTTCACCGACCTTCACTGTGAATGTCAAAGGAATGAATGCAAGCCCCACAGTACTGGGCACCATATTTGTCTTAAAGTTCACAGTAGCGCTGGCGGCATATGCGACATCCATCTTGACTTCAATATCAGATGTATCACCACTGATCTCTTTGTTGAAGTATACTGCCTGACTATTGTTGGTGGCGTAAATGGTGTAAGTTCCATTGGGAACATGTCCACTGAACTTTCCATCAGTATCGGCCGCGAACAGGTATACTCCAGTGGTGGTACCGGTACCGATGAACGCAACGGTTCCTGAAAGGGCGGTTCCTGAATTGTCCTTAAGAACACCACTGACCGCTGAACCGGTACCAGTATATTCTGTCAGGTATCCGTCAAGGGTCTTCGGAAGATAAACTGTGGTACCTTTGGCAACGGTACTGTATCCGAGTGCTGACCAGATACTTCCAGCAGAGGACTCTTTACTCGATGCAGCATACACCGAAAGTGTCGCACTGGCAGTGCTGGTGGATTTGTCGAGAGAGATGGTCTTGGCCTGTACGGACACATAGTCGTTTTTGACATACAGAGTGTACTTCCCAACAGGCAGATAGACGTCCTCGGATCCTGTGATCTCAAGATCGAACGTAAATCCGTTGGAACCTGCAAAGGTGACCTGCACAGGGTCGTCCATCTGCTTTCCATACATATCGTTGACGGTGATGGTGGCCTTGGCCGCACCGAGGCTGACAGACAGATAGTCAAGACCGTCGATGATACTGACCGAGCTGACAGTGTTCAGAAGGGATCCATCCTTCCCGTATACATTGATGGTGTACTTACCAGGAATGAGGTTCTCAACAGTGAATTTTCCGTCAGTTACGGTCACGGTATTGACCACTCCGTCGCTACCAACGAAACTAAGTGTCACATCAGACGTCACGTAGAGATTGTTGTTGGAGTCAACTATTTGACCTGTCTGGGTCACGGGTTTGAGCACGAAATTGTAATCGACGATTTCAGAAGAATCGGTCTCGATCGTATTCACGCAAACTCCATCCCTAAAGGTCTCAGAACCTACGAAATACTTCACAAGATACTTCTGCTTCTCCAAAGGTACTTCAGGATCATAGCCAGGAACGGTGATGTTGAACTTTCCCTCACTATCTGTGTAAGTAATACAGCGCGGGATGTATGAAATGGAGCTTTTAGTGTCGTAATTGATCATTTCATAGACGACTACCTTCACGTCGGAAACAGGCTTTGCTGAGTCGCCGGTTCCGGTAGTTATCTGACCGGACTTGACGGTCTTGGAATGATCATACTCATACATGATGACCGAGGAAAGATAGTTAATATATCCTCCATTGGCGTTCTGTTCAGCGATCGCCTCGTAAGCATCCATATCCTTCCATTCAGCGTTTTCATTCGCCCTGTACATAACATGCCAATATGCGATCTTGAAGTTATCCAAGCCATATCCAGGCTGGGCCTTGACGGTTCCATCGGAGTTGGCAAGCTTGGAAAGCAGGTCGAGGGAGCTGTTCAGTCCGAAATCGGAGGGGGTGACACCCATAAGTGCGTTCCAAAGGAAGGTCTGATACATGGCATCCTGGTAGGTGTAGTACAACTGAGCGTAGTATCCATACTGGTAGTAGAGACGGGTGGTGGCTGTAACATTGTACAAGCTGGACGGACTGCCGTCACTGTCAAGGGCGTAATCATCAAAGTAGGCCATTGTCGAAGCATAGGTTCCGTCATTGGCATAAAGTGGGATCATCGATCCGTCAACTTCGATGTAACCGATCTTGTTTCCGGTCTCACCACAGACCAGATCATAAAGATCGGCGAGTTTTGTACTGTCGAGCTGAGCGGTCAGATAGTGCACACCGGCAAGGTACGGCACTGTCTCAGAGCTAAGCTGGGTTTTGTATTTCACGAAATCGTCAGAGTACTGAGAGATGTAATCCCTGGCATAGCTTTCATCGCTGAGGATCTTGACGAGTTCGGACACACCGGCCTTCTCGAACTGATCTGCATACTTGATGGCATCGTTCTCAACGAGACGGATGATCAGAGAAGCAAGAGCGCCAGCATTACCTGTGGACAAGTAGACGGAGGCCATTGCAGAGGTTCCGCCACCGTTCGAACTGGTAACGGTCGAGAATCTGCCGATCTGAGTGGCAGCATCGGAATAACCGTACCAGGTGACGAGGGCACCGTTTTTGTCCAGACCGGCATAGTGGTTCCAAGTACTGGTGGTGAGAGTGGAGTTCGAAGTGTTGATGGTGTAACCGAGACCACCGAAGTAGTTCCCGTGTTCATTGTTGGTAGGAGTGGATGCGTCGACCGCGTAGACTGCAGTAGGTACTGCAACGAGGAAGACGGTCACGAGGAGTGTGACGAGGGGGAAGAAGTTGAGAGCTTTCCTGGCACCGGCCTTGAATCCGTTGCCCCTGAGAGACTTGAGGTAAGACCTCATGTCCACCTTGCGAATGAGGCTCACGAGGACATATCCGGACCCGACAGCGAAACCTGCGCCTGCAACAAGTGCATACTCGGTGCTGAACCATCCGACGAAGAAACTGGCAAGTAACCAGATCATCGTGAACATGTAAAGAAGACTTCTGGAGTGGTCACGGAATTTGTAAGCCATCCAAACCCCAGCGAAGAGGGGGAGCCAGACGGTCAACCAACCATAATAGGATGCCATGGTGGAGATGCTGGTCCTGCTGAACTGCTCAGCAAGGGAGTGTGCAAGAGCACCGGTGACAGGGAGACTTCCAGACATAACGGCGCTGGATACGCTGGGTACTGCGACCGCAAGTATGACGGCAACAGCAAAGATTATGGCCGCGGTGAGCGGGATGGAAAGTACCCAGGGTTTCTTCTCGAGAGCGAGGAAGATAAGGCTGTATACAACAACAAGGACCGCAAGGATACATCCTCCCTCGAAGATCTGATTCCACAGACCAGTGGGGATGTAGTAAACGGCTCCGACGACGATACCGACCAGAAGGGAAACAAGGGGAATACCGATAAGGACCCCGAGATCCTTTCCACCGACACGCTGGATAACGGATGCGAGAAGAACCATTATGGCCATGGTCATAACAGCTGCCCAGAATCCGGTCCAGGTCAGAACGATGAATGCGAATGAAATTGCTGCAGCAAAAGTGAATTTCCTGACAGCGGAAACTTTGAAAACGGAACCGATACCGGTCGCGTTGAGCTCATCGGCCTTGCTGTATGCAGATGCGACGAAGTAGACGAACCAGGCCACGATGAAGCAGAGCATTGGATACTCTGCACCATTCGAGAAGGCCGTGGTCATGATCGAGGCCGCGAAAACCGCATAGAACAAAGCACTGACAAGGGAGATCACCTCATCCTTGAAGAGCCTCTTTGCGATCAAGTAGACCGGAACACAGGTCAATGCACCGAAAATGGGTGCGGACCAAGCAAGGGTACCAGCTGCCGCAACAGGAGTGTCGATCCCGAAACAGGTGACCAACCAAGCAATAGCGGCCATAAAGTAATCGAACAGTGGGCCGGAGATACTGGCGGTTCCGAATGGGTAGTTCATCGACATCTCGTTAGCAGGGTTGTAGGTACCTGCAAGGATCTCCGTAATGATACGAAGGTGGCTGGATGCGCTTGTACCGCCAGACAGGGCATAATTATCCCCCGCGGATATCCCATAAGCAAAAACGAACCTGAAAAGGAACGCCACGATGATAATCGCGAGCAGGGAGAGCAAGCGCCAATGCAATCTGAACCAACTTCCATTACCGTCGGTTTTCACGGACGGTTTGGATGTCTCGCCTTCAGATACGGCGGGACTGGCATTATCTTTAGCATGTGTGCGCATTCTCAAATCTCCATAATTTCGATTAGAGTACGCGCTCATAGCTGAATCGATATTTAAGGGCTACTTTATTAATATAAATAGTGCCCGGCCCGACAGGGACCAGATGGCATAACCATCCAATCAAAGTACGGAACCGATCTCGGATGCTATCTGCTCGGCCACGGCCTTAGGGTCCTCGGCCTTGTAGATCGCACGACCGACGATGACGTAATCCGCACCGGCCCGTATGGCGTCCGAAGCAGAACCTCCCTGAGCGCCGACACCGGGGGAGAGGATCTCTCTATCACCGATTATCTTGCGTATCTCAGCTATACGTTCCGGACGTGTCGCAGGGGCGATGAATCCCCTGACCCCACACTCGACACCGACATGTGCCAGCGCCTCAGCGTTAGGGGCTGTGAACTCTTTTCCACCAGGGTGACTCATCTCGGTCACGGCATATATCGCCACATCTTTTCCGGCGACCTTCACGGCTTCGGATAAAGAATCACTACCGGGGAACGCATGGACAATGACCGCGGAAGCACCACGGGCAACACACTGTTCCACTATGAGTCTGACCGTGTTGGGGATATCGGCCACCTTGAAATCGCAGATGACATCGGAGATCTCTGATAATTTGGTGATCATCTCTGGTCCAGCAGAAAGAACCAATGGCCAATTGATCTTGATCGCATCCACGATACCTGCCACGGAACGGGCGATCGATATTGCCTTTTCGCCGTCGGTCTCATCAAGTGCCAGGATCAGATGCGATTTCTTTTGCATGAACGCCCATCACACGAACATTATATAACTCTCTCTGGCATGGAAAGAGTATGGCCTTCCAAAGGTTCGAATCGGGTTCCGCTGCCAACGGAGAATTGGCAGAAGGTTGCAAGTACTGTATCAAAGGCTCCAAAATGGTACTTTTCGTGACAGGCAGATGCAATGCTGGTTGTTTTTACTGCCCCGTGTCAAAAGAGAAAAAGGGAAAGGATGTCATCTTTGCCAACGAAGGTCGTGCTCCGACCGATGAAGATGTGATCCGCGAAGCCGAATCGATGAATGCAGAAGGCACCGGCATCACCGGCGGAGATCCATCTCTTGTGTTGGACCGCACGCTCCATTACATCGAACTTCTGAAAAATAAGTTCGGTGACGAACATCACATCCACATGTACACTGCGGTGATCAGTCTCGAAAATGCCAAAAAACTCAAGGCCGCAGGACTTGATGAGATCAGATATCATCCTGCCGAAGACCTTTGGGACCGCATCGAGACGACAGAACTGAAATCTATAATCGATTCATCAGGCCTTGATGTAGGCGTCGAGGTCCCCGCCCTTCCGGGAATGGAAAATAAACTGTGCCAGCTACTAAGATCTGCATTCGAAATGGGAGTGAAATTCGCCAACCTGAACGAGTTGGAATTCTCCGAAAGCAACTGGCATATGATGGATGAACAACACCTTTCGATAAAAAACGAGTTATCGTCCGCTGTCCTCGGATCGGAAGAAACGGCCATCGCCGTGATGGAAAAACTTCCCGATCTTCCCATTCATTATTGCTCATCGACATTCAAAGATGGGATCCAACTCAGGAACCGGCTCATTCGCAGAGCAGAGAATATCGCACGGGAGTATGATGTCGTGACCGAAGATGGGACCTTGATCAAAGGCTTGATCTATGCCGACGACCTTGATGACGCATTTGGATTCCTAAGGGATGATTACGATGTTCCAGATGAGCTGATGTTCATCGACAGAGACCGTAATGTTATGGAAATAGCATCGTGGGTCCTCGAAGAGATCGGAGAAGAACTACCGTTCAGATGTTATATTGTCGAGGTCTATCCGACCGAGGACAGATTAGAAGTTGAACGCACCCCGATAAGAAAAAAGAATTGATTTATCCCCCAATGGGAGGATAGTAAAGGGTTTGAGAGAAATTCATTCCACGCTGATGCTTTGGATATCGTGATGTCTGTTGACGATGTCCCTGGCGATGCGCAGGTTCCTTCCGTTTTTACCGATGGCCCTTCCCTTGAGGTTGGGGTCGACCGTCACGGTAGCGTGAGTGATCTTGCCGCGCTGTTCGATAACTACTTTCTGGGGACCGTAGACGTGGAAGACGTTCATGACGAACTGCTCTGGGTCATCCGAATACTCGACGACCTGGATACTTTTTCCGGTCTTCTCGCTCAATTTGATCACATGATCGCCTTTCTTTCCGACAGCGATATTGCCCTGTCCTTTCTCGACCACGAAGACAAGCTTGTCGTCCGCCTCCAGACAGTCCACAGCATTGGTTTTGGTGAGGGTCTGGAACAGTGCAATGTAGCGAAGGGTGTCCTCCGTCAGTACGATATCTGCGGCCATACTTCTCACAGCGTTAAGATGTTGGACGTACCCTTGTCGATGATGGCAAGAGCAGAGACGGAAAATGGCTTTCCGCAAAGAGCTCCGAGCTCCATGTTGTTTCCATCGTAAACGTGGACCTTGACATCCTTGTTGTTGACGAGGTCGGAACTGGGACAGTTCGCGGAGACGACGATCATCTGTGCGGATCCGTTCTTGACGGCCTTCACGGTCTGGTCGACGCCGAATTCCACCTTACCGGTGGAGATTGCTGCTTTCAATGCTCTACTGATATCTACTGTTTCACTCATTCAATATCCTCCTTTAAGTTTTTGATTTTCTCTGGATCGTAATAAAGTTTGATTGCTCCTGTACCCAAGGTAACAGGCTGTCCGACGATGATGTTCTCGGTAACTCCTTCGAGCTTATCGGTTTCACCCACCATTGCAGCATGCAACAGATGGGCCGCGGTGATCTCGAATGCCGCCCTCGCCAATACGGAGGACTTCTTACCGGAAACACCGTTCCTACCGATGGCCCTGACATTACCGTCATTGGTCATCAGATCGGCCACCAACATGATGTGCCTGACATCTACATCAAGACCTGCATCCTTCAACGTCGAGGTCGCCTCGTAAATGATGGCATTCCTGGCGGCTTCGATACCGAACACGTCAGCGATCTCCAGGATGGAGTTGGTCATCACGTGATCCTTATCCACACCCTCGATGTTCAACACCTCTTTCATGTTGCTACCTTCGGTGACGATGGAGTAAGAACCGTTAGTGGAAATGACCAATGCCCTGGTGATGCCATCGACGCCTTTGAGTTGTGCATTCTTGATCGCATCATACATCTCAAGCAGTTTGGTGAATGGTGTTGGATTCTCAACATCCGAACTGATAACGAGGTCGCCATCCATATTCTCACTTGGATCGGCCTTGGCGATCTGTCCACGGACGGCCTTGATCTTGCGAAGTTGAGTCAATACAGTATCAAGGTCCAGATCGAGTTTGTCAAGCTTCTTGCTGTCGAACTTGATGTAGATCTTCATGTGAGTAATGTCGGTCTTGATCTCAGCGACGTTGGAAAGTGTGGTGATCTCGATCTCGGATGCCACATGTTCCGCGATGGCCTTATCTTCTCTGGCGAGACCTACGAGAGGAATATTCATCGAAGGAGTACTGGGTTCACGTCTTGCATCCACGATCTCGATGAGACGGGGTAGACCACGGGTAACTGCGACCGATGCATCTCCTGCAACGTGGAAGGTACGCAGATTCATCTGGGTACCAGGCTCACCGATCGAGTGGGCGGCCATTACTCCAGCAGATTCGTTCTGTGCCATCTTGTGAGCGTTGTACATCTCCTGGGCACGGAAAAGGAGCTTCGTGCAGATCTCATCGTCAATATCGGCATCCTTGATCCTATCTGCAATGTCACGAACGACCATCTTCGGAAGATCCACCTGCTTCTGTTCGCAAAGATCGCTAAGCCTCTTCTCACTGGGAGTGAGCTCACGCTCGGCATAGTACTCTTCCTTTGGGACTTCCTTCTTTTTCACGACTTCAAGGTCTTCTTCACTGACATGGAGGGTTATGTCCTCTTTGGCAATGCTCTTGGCCCGAGACTTTTTGGTCTTGACAGGAGGCACATCGGAGTTCTCGGTGCTCTCACGGGACCCATAGTCCTCTCCGTCGTTCAGAGGTTCGGCCACTTTAGATTTAGTAGGTTTCCTGGGGAGAACATTCATGACCATCTCGGCGGTTTCTTTGGAAAGACCTGCTTGTACGATGGCATCCACACCAGCGTTGGTGATCCCAGATATTGTCTTGAATTCTTTTGCAAGAATGGTGGCCACTTCTTCTGTAATGCCTCTCTTTACCAATGCATTGATAGTATCCTTAGCTGCCATTTCACTCACCTCCTTCATAGTCGGAGTCGCTCGCGGAATCAAGACTGTCCTCATCACCCTCGTAATCAGAATCGTCCTCGAAACTCTCAAGGTCCTTCTCACGGGATCCGTAGTCGTCTCCTTCATTCTCTTTCTTGTCAAGATTCAGCAACACGTCTGCATCTTCGCCCAGAACCTCTGTGAAAAGATCATCCAAGTTCACAGATGCACCACGTACGGCTTTGGACGGGTCGACCCCATCCTCTCCGTACTTGAACTGAACAATGGCACCGATGGTGTTGGTGATACGCCCCTCGGAATACATTGTCGCATCATTCTCCGTGGTCAGTTTGAGATCTTCGAGCGCAGACACAAGACGCCTCTGCATGTATCCTGACCTTGCGGTACGGACCGCAGTATCGACAAGTCCTTCCCTTCCTCCCATTGCATGGAAGAAGAACTCGGTAGGATCGAGACCTGCCTTGTAGGAGTGAAGGCAGAATCCTTTTGCGAAAGCTCCAAGATCTCCCTTACGGAAGTGGGGCAGGGTCCTGTCCCAGTATCCTCTCGCGATCCTTTCACCACGAACGTTCTGCTGACCGACACAACCTGCCATCTGAGACAGGTTGAGCATGGAACCACGGGCTCCGGTCTTGGCCATGATGACCGCAGGGTTGTTCATTCCCAAGTGTTCTCCTGCGATCTCTCCTGCACGGGAACGGGCCCTACCGAGAACGGAACTGGCCCTGACCTCCAAGGTCTCCTTAAGATTCCTTCCAGGCATTTCGGCAAGAGTTCCATCCTGATAGGATTTAACAAGTTCCTGGACCTCTTGGATACGCTCCTTGCTGAATTCGGTGATCTGATCGACAGCTTCCACAGGAAGGTCTTCATCACTGATACCGGTGGAGAATCCGTGGTTCATGATGGCACCGAGAGCAAGCCTGGTGGCATCATACAGGAATTTGGCGGCACGCTCGGAACCATAGTCACGGGCGATCTTTTCAAGGATCTTACCGTCGCTGTTTCCGATACCTTTCTTGTCGATGGTTCCGGAGATCAGTTTTCCATTGCGGATCTTGACAAACCCGTCTGTGGGACAGGGCTGTCCGATCCTACATCCGGTTCCAGGGCCGCACTGACAAACAGCGGCCCTGAAGGTAAGATTCAGATCGGAAGGCAATGCCAGAGAGAACAGGTCTTTTCCAGACCAGTATTCTTCTCCATTTTCGTCAACACCGGTCGGCTCAGGTACTTCCATTCCGCCATTTTTGTTGAGCTCGTCGAACAGATAGTTCTTCTTGGAACCGAGACCGACATCGCTGAGCTTGTAAAGGATATTCATGGTCTCGTATTTGTTGAACCTGACATCACCGTGGGTGAGGAAGTAAGAACCAGAAATGTGGTCGTGGATACCTCCAATGATCGGACCACCATACCTGGGAGACAGGATGTTCTCCTGCACCTGCATGATGATACGTGCCTCGGCACGGGCCTCCTCGGATTGGAGGACGTGAAGGTTCATCTCATCACCGTCGAAGTCTGCGTTGTACGGGGCACAATCGGTCAGGTTGAATCTGAAAGTACGTCCGGGCATAACGACGACACGGTGGGCCATGATGGACATCCTGTGAAGCGAAGGCTGCCTGTTGAAAAGAACGATATCCCTTTCTCCGTTGCGGCCATCGTTAAGCTGCCTTTCGATGGTAAACTCTAAATCGAGGGTCTCCGCAACGGTTGCAGCGTTTTCAGAGGTGACCTTGACCCTCCTTCCATCTTTCCTGAAGACATAGTTGACTCCGGTGAGATAGTCGGTATCCATCTCGACATCACTGAGGCCTTTGGACACATATTCGAGGGATGCCTCGAGGTCGTAGCTGCCATCTTCCCTCAGGAATTTACCGAACGCAAGAGGTCCACGGCCGACGAATTTCTTCATATCCTCAAGGTTGTGCTCGTTCACGGTCATACGGACAGTAAGTTCCCTTGCGGCACGTACAGGTACACCGACATGGTTGATGGAAAGGTTGGGGTCAGGCGAAATAACGGTACGGGCCGAGAAGTTCACACGTTTACCTGACAGGTTGGACCTGAACCTTCCTTCCTTACCCTTCAACCTCTGTGCGAGGGTCTTGAGTGGACGACCGGACCTATGCCTTGCGGGCGGAATTCCCGAGGTCTGGTTGTCGAAGTAGGTGGTCACGTGGTACTGAAGCAGTTCCCATAAATCTTCTACAATAAGCTGAGGTGCACCGTTGTCACGGTTCTCTCTAAGCCTCTGATTGATCCTCAGAACATCCACAAGTTTGTGAGTAAGATCATCCTCGGACCTGTCTCCAGATTCCAAAGTAATGGAAGGTCTGACGGTCACAGGTGGAACTGCGAGTACGGTAAGGACCATCCACTCGGGCCTGCAGACAGCAGGATCGAGACCAAGAGCAGGAAGGTCGTCGTTGCTGACGCGCTCCAACCTCTCACGGACCTCTTCAGGAGTGAGCTTCTTGTTGTTTTCCTTGATGATCCTGAAGGTGGTGGGCTTGTCGAGTTTGATCTTGCTCTGCTCGACCGGCTTCTTATGAGAAACCTGGAGGAGAACCTCACCATCTTTGTGGACAGTGGTATACTCGACAACAAGGTCAACAGACTGTTCGAGGGGAACTTCCGATCCGTTGACGCGGGTGTACACCAGAACAGCATTTTTCATGTCATTGAAGACCTTGGGGGGTATCTTGGGGGGCATCTCGACGACGTTACCATCTTTAACACATTCAGTAGGGGGGGTAGTGGCGCGGTTGTATAATTCCTCAATATCTCCATTAGGGTGGCGAACAGAAATACGCTCGACATCAGAGGACTTAAAATATACATTCTCCTGGTCCCCATTCTCACAGACACATTCAATGTGCTGACAGTAGTTCCTGGAGGATGCTACTTTGACAGTATCCTTCACAAAGAGCTTGAGATCGTTGGTATCTCCACCAAGCTCACGGATCGCATCCATCCTTTCGATCCTTTCCTTGATCTCATCATTAGTGAGAAGAAGCCTGCCGCAAACGCAACAAGTGGATTCAAGGATGTCTTTGATCTCCTTGACATATCCGACGTGGATCACAGGTCTCGCGAGCTCGATGTGTCCGAAGTGTCCCGGACAGTCATCGACCTTGCAACCGCAGGTCTTACACTTGAGTCCGGGTTCGATGACACCCATACGGGGGTCCATAAGTCCTCCGGTGAATGGATATCCTTCATCATCGTAGGTGTCCGCAGTGATGATCTTAAGGGCGGACATGGCCCTGATCTCCTCTGGAGAAAGACAGGAGAATTTGATCGATTTGATTTTCTTGTCAATAACGTCAATCATGATAGGTCCCCCAGCTGAAGCCTCATAGCGACACCCAAGGACAGCAATTCGTCCATGAGTAACTTGAAGGCGTAGGATGTCTGAATAAGGTGTATTCTGGTAGGCTTGTTACAGACAGGACAGTGGCGTTCTCCCTGCCTGTTCTGAATAGCGATATGTCCACATTCGCTGCAGACATACTGTGCGGTTCCGTCGGACTGATCGAGCAGACGGTCCTTGATGACCATGGCCACACCGTGACCGATAAGACAGTCACGTTCCATTTCTCCGAACCTGAGCCCTCCCTGCCTGGAACGTCCTTCTGTAGGTTGCCTGGTGAGGATCTGGACCGGACCTCTGGACCTGTAGTGAAGTTTTCCGGAAACCATGTGGTGCAGCTTCTCATAGAAGATGACACCGGTGTAGATGTCGGCCTCGACCATACGTCCGGTCCTTCCATCATACATGATCTCTTTTCCAGATCTGGTGAAGCCGTTCTTTACGAGACCGTCACGGATGGAATCTTCGGACTCCCCAGAGAATGCAGTACCGTCGATGGTCCTTGCTTCCATGGATCCGACCTTTCCTGCGATCATTTCAAGAACGTGTCCAACGGTCATACGGGACGGGATACCGTGGGGGTTGACAACGATATCAGGAGTGATACCGTTGGAGGTGAAAGGCATATCACACTGGTTGACAAGCCTTCCAACGACTCCCTTCTGACCGAACCTGGAACAGAATTTGTCTCCGAGTTCGGGGATCCTTTCATCCCTGACCTTGACGCGAACAAGCCTGGAACCATTTTCGCTGGCGGTCACGATTACAGAATCAACGTATCCTTTCTCTCCAGGCCTGACAGTGACAGAGGTCTCACGGTATTTGTGGGTCGACAAGACGCCGGCATTCTCTTCCTCTGCGAACCTGGGGGGAGAGATCTTTCCGATAAGAACATCGGACCCCTCCACGAAGGATTCAGGAGAGATAAGTCCATCTTCATCAAGGTTGACATACTTGCTCTCATCACGCATTCCAGTGACATCTGCATCGGACAAGTTGCTGAAATGATCGCTGTCTCCTCCGGGATAAAGACGTTCCTCGGCACGGTACGACCTCATAAAGGTGGAACGACCAAGACCTCTTTGCACAGAGGACTTGTTCATGACGATAGCATCTTCGATATTGTATCCATGGTAACACATGACCGCAATGCAGAAGTTCTGTCCTGCAGGCCTGTACTTATAACCCATGAAATCCATGGTCTGGGTCTGAACCATAGGCACCTGCGGATAGTGCATGAGGTGCCCACGGGTATCAGGCCTGATACGGTAGTTCGCTGTAGAGATACCCAGGGCCTGTTTTGCCATACCTGCACCCATGGTGACACGAGGTGCAGAGTTGTGCTCAGGATAGGGGACGATACCTGCAGCGACACCGAGGATGATCATAGGATCGACCTCGAGGTGCGTGTGTTCAGGCGTGATGTTGCTCGGGAGAGTGAATTCTTCGCCACACCAATTACATTTGAGTTTGCAATCATCAGCTTTTCCAGGATTCATCCAATCAACATCGGTCTCGGAAAGTGCGTGGTTACAACATGGGCACCTGTGGGGCAGATCGTATGGAGAAACGAGGACCAATGTGTCCTCTTCCTCTTCTGCATCGATCCACTCGATAACACCGTGTGAGAACAGACCATCCCAAGAGAGAGCATTGTCCTCACCAGCAAGATCGTTCCTGACCTGTTCGACCTGAGCTCTGGTAAGCAAGGTCCTTCCATCACGGAGGACCAAGAGGGGCCTTCTAAGACGACCATCATCACAATTGATGACTATCTCGTTCATGTCAGAATCATAGTGGATGTTGACGGAATTGGGTATGGCCCCGATCCTCCTCTGAGACCTGATCTCATCCACGAACCTCTGAGGGTCGCGTGAACAACCGACAAGATCTCCATTAAGGAAAACACGGGTCTCATCCTCATTGATGATCGACTCGAGACCTAATTCCTTGAGACGTTTCTTGATCTGCTCCTCTGGAACAGCGTGAGACACATCGATGATCAATGCCGCGTTCTTCACCAGACCGCAGTTCTGACCTTCAGGGGTCTCCGAGGGACAAAGTCTTCCCCACTGTGTAGGGTGAAGGTCACGAGCTTCGAAGTGAGGCTGACTCCTGGTCAAAGAAGAGGTGATCCTTCTCAGATGAGACATGGCGGACATGTTAGAGGTCCTGTCCAAAAGCTGAGATACGCCTGCACGTCCACCGACCCAGTTACCGGTTGCGAGTGCGTGTATGAGCTTGTGGGTGAACAGATCGGGACGGATGGTAGAACCGATATTGTACTCGGCCTTCTTCCTTCCAAGATTTCTCTCAACCTGGTATTTCAGATCCTTGATGAGAGAAGTGAAACTGGTCCTGAAAAGATCCTCCATGAGATCACCGGACAGTTTAAGCCTCTTGTTGGCGTAGTGGTCCTTATCATCCTCTTTACGTTTGTTAAGTGAAAGTTCCAGAACGGATTTTGCGATACGCCCGAGGAAAATGGCTTTCTTCTCCCTGTCTTCACTACTGTCTCCCAAGTGGGGAAGCAGGGAACGGTCAAGAATGGACTCGACCTTTTTGGTCCTGTATTCCTTGGCCTGACCCTGTGCGAAGGTCCTCTCAAGATAGTTGATGGCATCTTCCTGAGTGTGGAAACCGTTCGGGGGGTAGTCCTTGGTGTTGAAGGAGTTCTCGATGTTGGCCATGATGGTGAGTTCCATCCCATCATCAGAGTAGATGAGGTCGTGGATCTCACGGTCGGACTCCATACCGAGGGCTTTCATGAGTGCGACAAGCGGAATGGCCTGAGGAACAGCAGGGACGGAGACCATAAGGATCCCATCCTTCTTTTTCTCGACCTGGGTCAATGCACGGTATCCTTCTTTCTGAGAGAATACCTTAGCGGTCTCGACCGCGGTACCGTACCTCTCGCTGTATTCGACCATGATACGGTTGGGAGCGAGATCTTCAAGGGTGATGAGAACCCTCTCGGTACCGCCGATGATGAAATATCCTCCAGGCTCACGAGGATCTTCCTTGTGCTTAATGAGTTCCAGATTGTACTCCTCTGGAGTGAGCTTGTGGTCCTCGGATTCCTCCATAAGGTTCTTGTTGAGGTTACACCCATTGGACTTGACCATCATGGGGATCTCACCGATGTGGACCCATCCGTCGTCAGGGAGGTCCTTCTTCACGCCATCTTCGTAGATCTCGAAGTGGACCTCGACACTGGACATGTAGTTGAGATTCCTGAGCCTGGCCTCCATAGGGGAAAGCTTGTGCTTGTATCCGTTTGCCTCAGTGACCTCCGGGGGATGTACCCTGATGGTAGGTTCGCCGACACAAACTCCGTTCTTATCTCTCCTACGTCCGATACGGATCTCGACATCCTTGCCGTTGGTGCGCTCAGGGTCGAGTTTGATGACACCCCTTTCCGCATCATCGGTCGGAACCCTGATGTCATCAACGATCATCTGCATTCTGCTGTTCAAATTCTCGCTGACGAGCTTCTCAGTGCCCCGCTTGTCAGAATCGTGGACGTTCGCCAAGAAATCGTTGAAAGATTCAACGTGATGGTTTACGATATCCTTGTCCTTGAAATATAGTTTAACCAAATCCCTCAAAAATATCACCCGTTGATTACGAGTCTGTAGGCACAGAAATCGCCTGCGGTCCCGCTTTTCCTGACCACCTTTATTATACTTCCCTCTTTCACATCTCCGTGGATCTGCTTGAGGTAAAGAACGGCGGGATCGTCCGCCCTTATCTTAGGTAGTTTGTCTTTATCAACATTAAGTTCTTTGAGAACCTTATCCGCCTCTTCATCACTGAGAAGGTGGTGCTCAGGCACAAGTTCGTGCCGTGGATTATACGATAGGTCTGAAGTAGATGCTGCCAAATATTCACCATTCCATTGGTCCCGTTCCGGTCAACGGGAAAAACACTCACAAAACGATGTTCTGAATTCGCTCCTCATACTTGATCCGCCGCCGATCGCTCATGAAGTCCAAGCGGGCCTGGAGGGATTCGAACCCCCGACCACCTGATTAAAAGTCAGATGCTCTACCTAGCTGAGCTACAGGCCCATTGATATCAAAGCTAGTAAAGTTGGCAAATGCTAATCCTATTTAATAGTATTCCAATATGTGAAACTTACATATTACTAATATTGCAGGTTTTATTGAATTTTCGTCAAAATAGCCTATGATAATTGATATATTGGTTAACTCTTCCGCATATGATGACTTCTTCTACGACCATCACGATGAAAGTAGAGATGCCGAAGCGCATGAACGAAGCGGGATTCGGTCGGGCCCGCCTAGACCCTCAGGCATACTCCAAACTCGGCCTCACCATTGGCGATATCATAGAGATCGTTGGCAAAAAAACGGTCGTGGCGAAAGTTTTCAGAAGCGATGTCGAAGATGAAGGGACCAATTTCATCCGCATCGACGGACTTACCCGCACCAGTGCAGAAGTGTCCATAGGAGAGAACGTCAAGGTCAAAAAATGTGAACCTTCACGTGCAGAAAAGATCGTCCTGGAACCTAAGAACGAAGATGGTGCACGTCTGAATGTTGACAGAACTTTCACAGAGATCCTCAAAAACAACCTGATCAGCCGCCCGGTGATCAACGGAATGGACATCACCGTCCAGAACATTTCCCTGATGGGTGCCCGTGCGATTTTCAATGTTGTATCTACTGTACCATCAGGTCCAGTGGTCGTCTCTTCCATTACCGACCTGGTGGTCCTGGAAGAACCCGAAAAACAAAAGAACACCACCAAGACCGAAAACGGGGGTGTCGGGAGAGACAATAGAAACACCACCTACGACGATATCGGCGGATTGAACGAGGAACTCAAACGTATCAGGGAGATGTGTGAACTACCTCTTAAACACCCAGAACTTTTCGACCGTATGGGGATCTCCGCACCAAAAGGACTGTTGCTCTACGGGCCACCCGGTACAGGTAAAACCCTGATCGCTGAAGCCCTTGCAAATGAATCCGGCGCAACGTTCTTCTCGGTCCGCGGACCAGAGATCATGAGCGGACACTACGGAGAATCGGAGGGCAAACTCCGTTCGTTGTTCCAGAGTGCCAAAAAGAAAGCACCTAGTATAATATTCCTAGATGAGATCGACTCCATCGCACCGAACCGCGAGAACACCTATGGCGAACAGGAACGCAGGATCGTAGCACAACTTCTGTCTCTTATGGATGGAATGGGTGGCCGTGGAAATGTGATAGTCATCGGTGCCACAAACCGCGAAGATTCGATAGATCCAGCACTTAGAAGACCAGGGCGTTTCGATAGAGAAATAGAGATCGGAATTCCAGATAGACAAGGCCGCGAGAACATCCTCGGGGTTCACACCCGCAATATGCCCTTGGCAGACGATGTCGACCTTGCCGCATTATCCCGGATAACGCAAGGATTCGTCGGGGCGGACCTCGCGGCCCTCGCCAGAGAAGCGGCCATGAAATGTCTCAGCAGGTTCATAAACACCATAGATCCAGACAGTGCGATACCCCCCGAAGTATTAGAATCCATGAAGGTTAGTAGGAAAGATTTCATAGATGCCTTCGGCGAAGTTGAACCAAGCGGAATGAGAGAGGTCTCGATCGAGATCCCCAAGATCACCTGGGATGATATCGGGGGGTTGGAGGAGATCCACAAGGAACTCAAAGAGACCCTGCTCCCTGAAGAAGAAAAAAAAGATTTTGAACGCCTGGGTATATCTCCTGGAAAGGGCGTTCTTCTGTATGGCCCCCCAGGCACTGGAAAAACCCTGATCGCCAAAGCCGTCGCCAACGAATCGGGGGCGAACTTTATCCTTGTCAACGGTCCCGAGCTTGTAAGCAAATGGGTGGGTGAAAGTGAACTCGGAATTAGAAAGATCTTCAGACGTGCCAAACAGATGGCTCCCTCGATCATCTTCTTTGACGAGATCGACTCCATTGCACCTAAAAGGAACGGAGAATGCAATACATGGGACGACCGTATGGTGGCACAACTCCTGACTTCACTGGATGGTGTCGAACAGCTCAATCACGTCCTGGTCATGGCCGCCACTAACAGACCGGATATGCTCGATCCCGCACTACTGCGTCCTGGACGTATAGATAGGATGATCCTGGTGGGAAATCCGAATCTTTCAGGAAGGCTCAGCATACTCAAAGTACATACAAAGAACATGCCTATCGGACAAGATGTTGACCTTGAAACGATCGCTGATAGGACAGAAGGTTTCGTCGGAGCAGACCTATTTGCACTCTGCCGTGAGGCCGGACTTAACGCCTACCGTCGCAATCCCCACACGGAAACGATCGATAACTGTGATTTCGAACTGGCGTTGGAGACAATAAAACCGTCGGTGAATGACAATGTTCTGGAACAATATCGGCAGATGGGCAGTGAGATCAAGAAAAGGAAGGACCGTTGGAACGATATCCCTCTTTACAACTGATCTCAGAGTTCCTTCACCATATACGGCCGTTCTAAGTGATATCCCAAGGAACGATAGTACTCTCTGACACCGATTCCACTGGTTATACGGACAATTTTCTTTCCTTCAGATCTGGCGATCTCCTCAGCACGTGCCACGAGACGTCTACCGAAACCACGATGTTGCCAACTTTCGGCCACAGCGCCGATAGCGGTCTCGTTACCGAAAACCTTCAGCTCACGTATGTGGGCGACATCAGAGCTAGGCACGATACGTAGACGAACATAACCTACAAGGGAGCCCTTGTATGTGAATGAGATAAAATGTTCGATACCGTCGGCCGCCTCATACTCCAGATCCTCTGGAACCACCAGGGATTCGTCCTCGAGTACAGCTCCGGTATGGCCCACTTCACGGCAACGGATACATCTACAGACCATCCCATTATCGGACATGTTCTTCTGAACCAATTGGCGCAGATTGCTTTTGAGAATACCCGACGCGATCTCCGGCACCGGGATGTCTCTTTGGATCCTTTGAATACGAACATATTCGGGGACCTGGGACTTCATTTTGGAAAGCAACTCCACAGCAACCTCGGTCGTGTACGGAATATATTTTCCCTCGACCCACATATCGTAGATCTTGGTGTTCGGGATCACCAACGTAGGGTAAAATTTCAACATATCCGGACGAAAATCCGGATCGGAAAAACACTTGAGAAATGATTCCAGATCCTTCTCTGGAGTGGATCCAGGAAGCCCAGGCATAAGGTGATAACAGACCTTCAATCCAAGATCGCGACATTCACGCGTGGCTTCGACGACCTCGGCCACCCCATGTCCGCGTTCGACATTATTGAGAACCTGGTCATCGAGGATCTGCACCCCCAGTTCCACCCTGGTGGCGCCCAAAAGCATCATCCTCTCGATCTGTTCTTTCTTACGGAAATAATCAGGGCGGGTCTCCACCGTAAGTCCGATACATCTGTGTTTCGAATGGGAATTGAGCTCCTGTGCGGATTCCAGATCTGAAGAGGAGATACCATTCATAGCATCGAGGCATCTCTTGACGAACCATTCCTGATACTGCGAATTACGAGAGGTGAAAGTGCCGCCCATGATGATAAGGTCGATCTTATCGGTATCATGACCGATCTCTTCCAATTGTGCCAGACGAGCATACACCTGATCGAATGGGTCGAAACGGTTCATGGACGCCCGACGTGCTGCAGGCTCCTTTCCTGTGTATGATTGTGGAGAGTTATTCGATACTCCCCCAGGGCAGTATGCGCATTTCCCATGCGGACAGGGATAGGGAGAGGTCATCACCGCGACCACGGCCACACCACTGGCGGTACGCATAGGTTTCTTCACCAGGATCGGAAGAAACTCTTTCTTCTCGGCCTCTGGAACAAGTGCCAGGATCTCAGAGTTCGAAGGAACCTTCTCCGCACCATATTTGGCACAGAACTTCATTTTCAGCCGTTGAAAGTCGTCACGGTCGGTCACCTCTCCCGTACGTAAGGCTTCCAAGAGACGTTCGGCAACGTTATCGGCCATTCAGCTTTTCTCCGCCTTTTCCTTTACAAGCTGCTGGAAACGAACAATGGTCTTCTTGTAGTTCTCCATGGCAAGTTCCACGTTGGCTTCAGTAAAACTCCAAGCTTTGACGAGATCACCGTACCGGATACGAAATCCCTTTCTGGTCTGTCCATCGGTGCCGGCAACATCGACATTTTCAAGAATATCCATTGAACGGAGTTTGTTCAAATGGCGGTAGACAGTGGGTTTGGAAGTGTCCAACAGAGCGGCAAGCTCTTCAGCTGTCCAGGCCTTTGACGGATTTTTCATGAGATAGTTCATAAAAAGACGATACGGGATACTGTCCCTGACCGTAAGAGCCCCAGCCGAACGAGGGTCATATCCTTTCGGAAGATACCCGATCTGAACAAGGAATGTCTCTGCTAGGACGTCGACATCATCGACACCGGTCATCGGGGTATTGGATACAACTTGAAGTTCGAACATGCTTAAACCAAGTACGCACAAAGTTAAGCATGTATATTAACAATTATCAGCAACTCAGAAATCATTTCTGATCTCATCAAGGATTTTAATGACACTGTCCAAGGGATATACCGAATAAACTTTGATCGTCAGGATCTTCTCGATTGTACTGGCCACAATAGGCGCACAGATAACACCAAGCGAGCCTTCGCGTTCCGCACGGACGGCTGCGATTATCGCATCCTCCACGGTCGATACGGCGTATTCCCTCAGAGCAACCTTTCCATTCTCAGGAGTGTCCATGGTCTGAGGGAGCCCTTCCATGAACTGTGGCGACGCTATCACCGCAATGAATTTAGCCTCATCCTGACGGGTCATCCTTTCGAGTGCCTTGATTATCTGTCTGACCGTGCGTAGATTTGGTTCCCTACGTTCCTCCAGGATCTTGTAAATGGTACTCTGGGATATTCCAGAGGCTTGACAGAATTCGTTCAAGGACATATGCAATTCACGGTCAAGGATGTCACGGAAGGCCTTCTGAAAACCCCCCTCCTCTCTAAGCATTGTGGAGATCAATGTCTGAACGGTCATTTGGTCACCTTCTTGGAATGATCGGCCGCAGAAAGTCCGGCAACAGCCCCCTCACCAACGGCCTTGGAAACTTGCCAAGGCCTTCCCGTAATATCTCCGCAAGCGAACACCCCCTGCACTGAAGTGGCGCAAGAACGGTCGACCTTTAGAGAATCGTCGAATTCAGGCATAAGATCGATATCCATTGCAAGATCTGCCGAAGATCTGCCACCGAGTTCGATGAACACTCCATCCACATTAAGTTCTCTCCCGTCAGAAAGCGTGACAGAGGTCACCTTGGTATCCCCGGAGACCTTGGTGACATCTGCGGAGATCCTCTCAACGCCGGCCACCTTTGCGGCAGAAATGAGGTTGTCCGTTGCACTGAACTCTGAAAATACCCAGTATACTTTAGAAGCATATTTCGTCATAAGCTCAGCGGCCACTGCGGCCTCTGATTCGCCACCTGTGATCAGGACCGTTTTCCCCTTGTAGAAATTACAGTCGCATATCGCACAATAACTGACCCCTTTCCCGTTGGCAAACTCTTTTTCACCTGGTACTCCGAGCTTGGTACGGCGGATGCCGGTCGCTAAGATCAGGGCCCTGGCACATACCGAAGTACCATCCTCCAGAGATATATTGAAACCCTGATCTGAACGACTCAAAGAAAGAACGTTCAGTTCCATGAACGTCGCTCCGAACGAGCGGGCTTGTTCGATGCCGGTTCTCAAAAGATCGGTACCGTTGCATTTTCCAAGACCAAAGTAGTTGTCAATCTCGATGTCGAACATGGCACTGTTCGCCATTTTACCGATCAATGCAACGGTCACTTTCTTCCGGGCCGCATGGATCGCGGCCTGTATACCGGCCGGACCAGCACCGACGATAGCAACATCGACATCCATGATACGCCTCATAGAGAGTTGAGGTGAGCGATGATCTCCTCTTTGGGCCTAAGTCCAACGAGGGGTTCCAGGGCAACCCCGTCCTTGAAGATCAAAAGTGTTGGGATAGCACTGATGCCGAACTTCGATGCGACAACCTGATTCTCATCGGTGTTGAGTTTTGCAACCGCAACTTTTCCAGCAAGGTCGTTGGATACTTCCTCGATAATGGGGATCATTCTCCTGCAAGGCCCACACCATGGTGCCCAGCAATCGACGACGACGATTCCATTCTGTTTCACAAAACTTTCAAACGTTTGTTCATTGAGTTCAGTAACCATTGTGATCACTGTATCGAATATCCATTCTATGCTATAAAACTATAGAATTATTACAAGTAGGAAATCCTGCCATAGGGGAATGCCTATGGCCGGTCAGGTCTTAACGTGTTTGAGCTTCGGATACTCTCCGATATCATCGATAATGGTATCGAGATCCCTGCCGTAAAGCGCAGAAAGCTCCTGATGAAGTTTCTCGATCCTATCAGCACCCCGTTCTGCACCCTTATTGCGGAGTTTGTCAACGGAGAAAGTGTGTGGAACCACATGATTATCGCTAACCATATTGTCCGCATGAGCGACTATCTTCTCCTCCAGGGTCGAGGGCATGTAGTCTCCGGGAGGCAGACCCATTTCGATAACATCCTGTTGATCTAGGCCCGCACCAGTGTGTTTACGAACAATGTCTTCGAGAACTTTGGAGAGACCCAGATCGTGAACGATCTGAGATCCTATGTAGGCATGCATGATGCTATGGTCCTTCGAACGCCCGATGTCATGAAGTAGGGCACCTGCGATCACAACATCCCGATCAGCTTGCGGAATGCCATTAGCGATCTCTTCGGCCACAGCACGAACCGTGGCACAATGTATGACAACACGTTTTTTGCATCCTGCGTCCCATAAGTATTTGATGCACTGTTTTCCAGATGGTATATCAGTCGTCTTTGTTGACAACGGTCTTCCCCCTTTCATTGGGAATTACGGTCATCTGTCCGTCACGATCCTCATATAGATGTGAACCGCCAGTATATAGGTACAAGAAAATCGATAAGGCCGAGATCTCAGAGTGGGGCTGATTTCCGACCGAGACGTTGAAATCAGCTTTCTGGTATACCTCTGCAGGTACTTTTTCAGCACCGACGATGACCATGATATCTTCGTCGTGCGGAATTCTAGGGAGTGCTTCATCAATCCTCTGACCATACATGGTCAAGTGGACGATCTTTCCCTTGAAATCCTTCAATGCCTCCTGCCAGGACACACCGGTTTGGATCTGAAAATCCCCACCGAATCTTTCGACCGTGCTACGGATGTTCTCTGTGAGTATCGGGTCGCCGGCATCCACATAAATACCCTTGGCCCCCAATGCTCTCGAGGACAGAGCGACATGCGTGGTAACACGCTTGTCTCTTTCAGGACGATGACCGATCCTCATAATCCAAATATCGGCCATGTTCATTCATCTTTGATCGGTTCGATTCTGTGTCCGCGGTAGTCCATCTTGACAGACCTACGGACCAGACTTTTTAGCATAGTTGAAGAGAGTCCCAGAGCCTCTGCGACGTCACCAGAGAATTTACCGGTTCCGACCTGCTCGAGGATCTTGGATTCAATAAGTGAGAATTCTTCTTCTCCCATCATCGCCGCAGAAAGAACATCGCTGATCTCATAGACAGGCCACTGTGCGTTGATGCTGAACGCAGTGTAATATGTATGATATGATTTCTCAGGATAATTTCCGTTAACGGACATCCAGCGGGTTTCGACAAGTTTCATTTTCTCAAAGAAGATTGTGGCTTCGCGCCCTTCGGGACCGAATTTCTTCTCGATCTCATCGGCAGTCTTCCATTCAAGGGTCACCTCTTTGAGTACATCCCTTTTTATGGGCGTGTCAACAGCCCTGAGCATAGGCACAAGCTCAGACGGCTCGTTGATGACCTTTATTCTATTCATGGCGAGGGGTTAAGAGATTCGACATTATAAGCATTAAGTAAGAAAAAGGTAGTTGGACAGGTTTTAACAGCATTTCGGTATTGCCTTAATATTCATCCAAATTCCCTCCGAACAAAGTGGTTCTTCAACCAAACCGTTATTCAAAAAAATAGTCTGGGTCAATTATCTAAGACGGCTTGAATATTGGAAATTATCATCAAGATTAAAGGTCGGACACGAATTATACCCATGTATCTATAATCCATCCAATAGGAATGGAGAACACTCAGCCATATTCTTGATATTCATTTCGTAAAACCGTGAGATCCGAACAAATAGGCCATTGTCGGCCACGGTCTGACAGAGCCGGCCAACCCGCAGATTATTTAAATGGGGGAACATATCAGTGGACAATGAGATTCGATCGGAAAGCTCCCCTTACTGCGTGTTTCCAATGTCTCAACTGCTACAGGACCTATAAGGCCGATGGACCTTCCAAAGAAGACCAGGATGTAGCGGAACAGAAAGCATTGGATTGTTGTGATTCCTTCATCCAGGGATTCTACGTGAACTACAGAAGGTGGGGAATCCAGAAATGGTACGGCCGCTGAGGCCCGCCCCCACCTTCCAACAAACCCCAAACCTATTCTGATCCCCGTGCGTAGATATTATTCGGGGAGACAGTATCCCTAGTTAGTATTATCAACCCCGAAATAATCTACGGTCTGATGAGCGACAAGCTGTTTTCAGGAACATTCGACAAGATGGACCGTATAGAACGTCACATCCTTATGCTGAAAACAACCAAACGCAACCAGCCTGTGGGGATAATCCGTCTTTCTGAACTTTTGGATATACCCAAACACAAGGTCCGCTACTCATTGAGGCTTCTCGAAAAAGAGGGATTGATCGTCGCAACCTCCGAAGGGGCCATGGTCACTGAAAAGTATGAAGAATTCATTGATGCTGTGTCCACCGAGATCGATGAACTAATCGAACGCCTCGATGTGATCCGCAAAGAAACCTACGAAAAATAAGAGATCAGGAACATTTTGTCCAGATTTCCGTTTTCAAAATGTCCAGGGATAACTTAATATATCGGGGATTGTTGACACAGAATAAGCCGTTGTAGCTCAGTCGGTAGAGCGTGTGACTGTTAATCACAAGGTCCACGGTTCGATCCCGTGCGACGGCGCCACTTTTCGTTTTTTCTTCAAAGATGTAGGGTTATTGGTATCATACACGAAATAACTATCGGACCCATAGGGAAATTGATATTAATGCGAAGCCTATCTGGCAATTATTGGGCTCATAGCTTAGCTAGGTAGAGCGCCCGACTCATAATCGGGTGGCCGCCGGTTCAAATCCGGCTGGGCCCACCATGATTCACATGATTTTTTGTGATCTTTGAATTATCGATCGTTCTCCTTCGCTGAGGTTGAAAACGCAAAAATTCACTTCTGGAACAGTTAAGGAACTGCACATATCGATCTGGTAGGTTCCGATCCGATGAACTACGACCAAAATGGAAGTTCCAGCCAGCCAGCGCCACACCAAAATATTTAAAATAGCGTTTAGCTTGCTCAGATACTATCTATAAAGGAGAAAGGGCTGCATACCCCCAATCTGCTTTTGCGGGAAAGGTGTTAGAATGGACCTAGTTACGAAAATCCCCCACATTGAACAATCACTGACCGCCTGTGTACAATGCGGTTACTGTATATCCGTCTGCCAGGCACACGTCCAGAGCCCTTGGGAGTCTGTGACCCCGAGAGGAAAGATCTACTATCTCAACCAGATCAACGTCTCTGGGATTCTCGACAAACCTATGAGGAGAGAGGTTTCATTGAACCCCTACTTCGTCGAAGCTGTCTACAAATGTACCGGATGTGGAAACTGTGAAGCGGTCTGCCACGCAAAGATCCCTCTTGTGGAGCTTTGGGAGACCGTAAGGACCTGGCTCGTGAAGAACGGCGTCGGACCTATGACTGCCCACAAGGCCATGGCCGCAGGAATTGCCAAAAACCACAACCCCTACGGTGGAGATCAAAAACACAGGGGAGACTGGTGGCCTGCAGAAGTTCCCAAATACGACGTCCCCGACGTCATTCTCTACGCTGGGTGCACTGGTTCCTTCAGGCAACAACAGATCCCCCAGGTCGCAGCCCGTGTTCTCAACAGGGCAGGCGTGAAGATGAACTGTCTCGGAGAAGATGAATGGTGTTGTACCTCACCTCTTCTCAGGACCGGTACCACTAACCTCACCATCGACTCGGCCGAACACATCGTCGAGAAAGCCGATGCGATGGGCGCCAAGGATCTTGTCGCAGCCTGTTCCGGATGTTACAAGACCATCGTGTCCGACTTTGGAAACTATTATGCCCAGGCAGGACAGCAGGTCTACCACTTCACCCAGTATGCTGCAAAACTCATCAAAGAGAAGAAATTGACCATTCTCCAGCCTTTCAACCACAAAGTCACCTACCACGACCCCTGCCACCTCGGAAGACACATGGGTGTCTATGATGCCCCCAGGGACATTCTGAAGGCCATCAAAGGCGTCGAACTCATTGAGATGCCTAGGAACAGGGTCAACTCCATGTGCTGTGGTGCCGGTGGAGGATACAAGAGTCAGTTCAACAACTTCGCGGTCAAGATCGCATCCGAGAGGGTCAGGGAAGCTGAAGCCACCGGTGCCGAGTATCTCGTCACCAGCTGTCCGTTCTGTGTCACCAACCTTTCCCAAGGTGCCAAGGCCATCGGTTCAAAGATCAAAGTGGTCGATGTCTCCGACATCCTCCTTCAGGTCACCGCACCTGCCGAACCTGCAGAAGAACCATCCAAAGCATAAACCACTCCATTCACCGACCGAGCCCATTCTCTCGGTCGGTCCTTTTTATCATGCCCTTTGTAGATCTTTGTCCAAAACTGAACGAGGTTCTGAAAAATAGAGGCATAATCGACCCCACAGATCCTCAAAAAGATGCTATTCCGAAGATCCTCAAAGGCAATAATGTCCTCGTCGTCGCCCCGACAGGTATCGGAAAAACCGAATCTGCGATGCTTCCGATCTTTGATACATTGTATCGCGAAGGTCCAAACGCTGGAATTGAATGTATTTACATCACACCACTGAGAGCATTGAACCGCGATATGCTCAAAAGGATGGAATCGACGGGTTCGGAACTTGGGGTCACAGTAGGTGTCAGACATGGTGACACATCCCAATATGAAAGACAGAAACAGTCCAAAGACCCCCCGAGAATTCTCATCACAACACCAGAGACCTTGCAGGTTCTTTTCATTGGAAAAAATCTGAGGAAACATCTGGAACATGTCAAATGGGTGGTGATCGATGAGATCCACGAGCTGGCAGGAAATGAAAGAGGTGCCCAACTGGCCGTTGCTCTGGAAAGACTTGTTCAGATATCGGGAGAATTCCAACGTATCGGTTTGTCCGCCACGGTCGGTAGCA
The DNA here is from genome assembly GCA_963635855.1 of Faecalibacterium sp. CAG:74. Lineage (GTDB taxonomy): Archaea > Thermoplasmatota > Thermoplasmata > Methanomassiliicoccales > Methanomethylophilaceae > Methanomethylophilus. Next base: position 89,002 of record CAVHHN010000001.1, read on the forward strand.
CCGATGTGGTCATAGATTATCTTGTTGGGGTCGGCCGCACTGCAATCCTCTGTAAACACGATACCCATCGTGAATTTTCGATCACGGTCGAATGCCCGGTCTTGAAAGGTGACCAATCGCAACTGAAGGACAAACTACAGAGCGACCCAGATATTCTGGCGGTAATGATCAGGGCAAAGGAACTTATGGATAATGTCAAGTCCACACTATTATTCGTCAATACCAGAGAAACCGCAGAATGGATCGGTTCCAGATATCATATGTGGGAAGAATCCTACCCCATCGAGGTACACCACGGTTCACTGTCTAAAGAGATACGTATGGAAACCGAGGATCGTTTCAAGAATGGGGAGCTAAAGGCTCTGATCTGTACTTCATCTTTGGAGTTGGGTATCGACATTGGAAGTGCAGACCTAGTTATACAATATAATTCACCAAGAAGGGTAGCAAGGATGACCCAACGTGCGGGACGTGCAGGTCATCGGATCGGAGGTAAGATCCGTGCTGAAGTACTCGCTACCGCCCCCGATGAACTTGCCGAAGCGATGGTGATCGCCAGACGTTGCGAGGTAAAACTGATGGAGACCAATGTCTGTAGGAACAATCCTCTTTCGGTCCTTGCAAATCAGATCATCTCCATGACCATGGGAGGGGAGATCAAAACAGATGATGTTTATTTACTTGTAAAGAGATCGCACCCGTTCAAAGATCTGGATAGAAAAACATTCGATGATACTCTGTCACAATTACAGTCCATAAAAATGGTAATGAACTATGAGGGGGTGCTAAAGAAGTCTCGTAAAGGGATGAACTACTTCTTCCAGAACATTTCCATGATCCCCGACGAAAAGACGTACTTGGTCAGAAATATCGCCACGAGGGGGATCATCGGAACTCTCGACGAAAATTTCGTGGCTGCTTTGGAATCTGAAGGTGAGATGGCACTTTTCATATCAAAGGGTCGTACCTGGAGAATTATTGAACAAAGAGAAGACGAGCTTCTCGTTGAAGAAGCCCGCACATTAGGGACCGTTCCGGCATGGGTCGGTTCGGATATACCGGTGCCCTTCGAAGTAGCCATGGAAGTTGGTAAGCTACGTCGTCTAAGAAATTTTGACGATTATCCTGCAGATGAAGTGGCAGTATCAAAGGTATCCGAATATCTCAATGATCAAGTTGAAAGATGGATCATGCCCTCTGACAAGGTCATTACAGTTGAATCCAGCAATAGGCTTGCCATCATCAACTGCTGTTTCGGGAGTCGTGTCAATGATACTTTGTCAAAGATCGTATCTGCATTGCTGATGGCACGCATGGGTGAAAGTATAGGGATAAGCACCGATGCATACCGCATCATCATTTCATTACCACATGATATCCCAATAGCCGATATCGTGGAAGTGCTCAAAGGCCTGAAACCAGGAACGGTTGAAGCGTACTGTAGATTAACGGTCATGAGTTCGTCCTACCTCAAATGGCGTTTTATGAATGTTGCAAAAAAATTTGGAATCATCGAGAAGGGCGCAGACCGCAGATACATCAATTATGGCCGTCTCTTCGATCTTCACCGTGACACTCCTGCCTTTAATGATTCCATAAACAAGGTACTGGAAGAAGATCTTGATATACCGAATACTGAACTCGTTCTCCAAATGATAGCTTGTGGGGAGATCGAGATCGTCGGTGGCACCCTTTCACGTATCGGTCTCGAAGGAATAACTGCTACCAAAGAACTCATGCAACCGGCCAGGGCAGACCATGCGATCCTCGCAGCAATGAAAAAAAGATTGGAAGACGAGGTCCTTTATGCATCCTGCATCAGATGTAAAACTCAACGTAGGATGAGAGTGAGTGATATCCCCCGGAAAATCACCTGTTCCAAATGCGGTGGAACAATGGTTGCCCTTCTGAAGGATTACGAACGCGATGATTTCAAGAAATTCGATGGCCCTGGTGCCAACCCAAGCATAAACCGGCGTATCAAAAAGAACGCTAACTTGGTCAACTCATATGGTGGCGGTGCCGCATTGGTATTAGCTGGAAGAGGTATCGGACCAGATACCGCCGCAAGGATCTTGTCTAAAATGCATGCAGATGAGGATAGTCTGATCCGGGACATCATGGCGTCAGAAATCAATTATGCGAAAACCAAGCAATTCTGGGATTGATCAGAAATTCCCACCTTTGGCCGAAAACTCCGGTTTTGTCTCTTCCTTTACAAGATTCTTAGGTTTCACATTATGAAGCCCCAGGAAACCGGTCGAAATGACATACAGTTCCGAAGAGGTCGGACGGGATGCTTTGGGAGAGTGAACAGTGACCTTCTCGAACCTCTTCTCGAGTTCTTTGATATATCCATCGAACAGGTCTCCCTGGAACACTTTGGTGACAAGTTTGCCGTGATTCTTCAGGATGCGGTCACAAACATCCACAGCATACATACATAGTTCGATCGACCGTGCATGGTCCATTGAATATGCTCCTGCAATATTCGGTGCCATGTCGGAAAGAACAACATCGACCTTTCCTCCGACCATATCAAGAAGTTTTATCATGGTCGCATCGTCAGTGATATCTCCGATTATGAAAGATACTCCATCCAATGGATGAATATACCTCAGGTCCACACCGATGACCTGCCCATCCTCACCGACACGTTCCTTGGCGACCTGGGACCATCCACCAGGACATGCACCGAGGTCCACAACGGAATCTCCCTCTCTGAAGATCCTGAACCGATCATCAATCTGAAGCAATTTGAAAGATGCCCTAGAACGATAGTCCATCTTTTTGGCAAGACGGTAGTAATACTCCCTGCGACGTTCCGCAACCCAACGATCATGAAGATCTGACACGGATGTCACTATCCGCTCCGCTGATAAGAACGTAACTATGTTTTGGG
>CAVHHN010000002.1:0-79090 GCA_963635855.1 Faecalibacterium sp. CAG:74
CCTCGGCCATATTTGGTATATTGTGTTTATGACTATAAAGAAGACGTTATTCGAGATCATTAGATGTTTTATAAAGAAGGGCTCGTTGAAACCTATCCTAATGACTGATTTTAGGGTCGGTCTTTTCATTTTTCAAATTAGATCCCTTTGGATTCCCTGAGCTTGCAGATCGGTCATTTGAATAAGATTTTAAAAAATAATTTGCCCGGCCGAAGCCGGGAAAAGGTTTGTCACTCGATCAGAGAAGACCGTATGCTGCATCGTGGCAGGGTGTAAGGATCAGGTCGGGGTAGACTCCGAGCACAATGACGAACACCACACAGATGGCGATGGCAACAAGGAAGGTGCGGGGAAGGGTAAGTTTACCCTCTGTTCCCGTAGCAGGCCTCTCGATGTACATCGCTTTGATGACCCTCATATAGTAGTAGAGGGAGATTGCGGAGTTCAGGATGGCAACGAAAGCCAGCCAGATCCATCCAGACACTGCACCATTCTCGTAGATTGCTCCGGAGAACAGAACGAACTTGGAGGTGAAACCTGCGAGAGGCGGCACACCGGCAAGCGAGAAGAGGAACAGCATCATGGCAAAGGCCGCGAACGGTGACCTCTTGGCAAGTCCGTTGTAATCCGTGATCTTCTCACCGACACCGGCACAGATGAGTGCACCGACGACAAGGAATGCTCCACCTTTCATGAACACGTGGGTGAACATATGGAACAATCCACCGGTAAGGGCATAGGGGGTCATGACCGCCATAGCGATCAGGATGTAACCTGCCTGTGCGATGGAAGAGTATGCAAGCATCCTCTTGATGTTGTTCTGAGCGATTGCAACAACGTTACCGACAGTCATCGAAATGGCTGCGATGATGGCGAAGACATACTGAACGGACTCGATGTTGAGACCACTGATCGCATGTGCAGCGATGAACATCACAAGGAAGATCTTGATGAATACGACAAGACCCATCTTCTTGGAACCAGTGGCGAGGAACATCGACACAGGGGTGGGTGCTCCCTCGTACACATCAGGTGCCCACATGTGGAACGGAGCTGCGGCGATCTTGAATCCGTAACCGGCAACCATGGTGATGAAACCGATAACGAATGCCCAGGTGTAGCCGTAGTTGGCAAGTGCTTCACCGAGCTTTGCGATCTCGAGAGTGTGGAGTGATCCATAGATCATCGAGATACCATAAATGGTGAGTGCGGTGGAAAGTCCTCCGATGATGACATATTTGACACCTGCCTCTGCGGCGCGGGGGTCCTTCCTCTTCATTGTCACAAGTGCATAGGAGCTGATACTGACGGCCTCGACACCGACAAAGATGCCGATGAGGTCGTTGGCGCAGGCCACGACGATCATTCCGCAAGTTGCGATCATCATGAGGGACAGGTAGGCACCGTAGTGGAGCCTGGTGACCTCAGTGCTGGATCCGGATACGAACACTCCAAGGAGAGCGACGATCTGGAAGAGCAGGATCACAAGTCCGCTGAACTTATCATAGGTGAACAGTCCATTGAACGTGCTGCCGGGGTTACCGAACTTTCCGAACTCGGTGAAGAACGAGGCGTCTGCATAGAGCATGCAGATGTTGATCACGAGCGAGATCAGAACGATCACAGTAGCGATGGCGGTTGCCAAGCCTTTCTTCTTGGTTCCCATGTACACTGCAGGCATGATGAGTGCCCCGATGATGAGGATCATCGCAGGAAGCATTGCCGTGTAGTGTCCAAAGATATTGGTTATGAAAGATACGTCCATCAGAACAGACCTCCTATGTAGCTGGAATAGCCCTCGACATAGCTAAGAGCAAGGTCGGGCCAGAATCCATAGATCACGATGGCAAAAGCAAGGACTCCGAGGACGACGGCCTCGACAACATCGATGTCGTGCACGTGAGCGAAGTCAAGCTTTGTGGTGAGCCTTCCGAACAGTGTCCTCTGCATTGCCCACAGGTAGTAACCGGCGGTAAGCAGGAGGGACAACATACAGAACACCAGAAGGTAGATCCAGTCGTTCAGCACAAGCCAGTCATAGAATCCACAGATGATTCCGAACTCTCCCCAGAATCCCATAAGTCCAGGAAGACCGAGGGATGCCATGAATGCGAACATCATGAATGCGGAGTAGAGGGGCACTTTTCCAGCGATTCCACCAAGCAGGGGGATCTCTCTGGTACCGAAGTTGTGTCCTGCAGTACCGCAGACAAGGAAGAGCATTCCGGAGATAAGTCCGTGAGCGAACATCTGGAAGATCGCAAACTCGATTCCGATCTTGACGATCTCCTCGTTACCGGACATGGCGACACCCATGGCGATCATGACCATACCCATATGGCTGATCGAAGAGTATGCGACCATCTTCTTGAGATCTCTCTGAGCGATACAGGCGTATGCTCCGTAGATCATGGAGATGATACCGATGGCGACGACGATGTACTGCCACTTGACGGCGGCCTGAGGAAGCGCTTCGATACAGATCCTGATGATACCATAGGAACCCATCTTAAGCATGACACCTGCCAACAGGACGGATCCGGCGGTGGGGGCTTCGACGTGTGCGTCGGGCAACCATGTGTGGAAGGGCACTGAAGGCATCTTGACCATGAATCCAAAGAACATGAGTCCGAAGACAAGTGCCTGGAACACCGTATCAGCAGAACCGATGTAGTGCTTGACGAATTCGAAACTGAAGTCGACAACACCCTGGTTGGCGATACTGGCGGCCTGGAATGCAAGGCAGAAGATACCGATCAGCATCACAAGAGATGCTACATGGGTGTAGATGAAGAACTTGATGGCAGCGTAGTGCCTCCTGGGTCCTCCATACCAAGAGATGAGGAAGTACATCGGGACCAAACTGACCTCCCACATGATGTAGAAGAGGAAGTAGTCCGCAGAGAGGTACACACCCATCAATCCGACCTCGATGGCCAGAAGCAGAGCATAGAAGTAGTTGGGCCTGTCAGACTCCTTGTAGGTGAATGCGATGGCCAAGACTTCAAGCAGAGCGGTGAGGAATACCATGAGGATGCTGAGTCCGTCGACCTTCAAGATGATGGACATCTTAAGTCCGGCAGAGTTGATCCATTCATAGTTGACATCGAACTTGCTGAGATCGTTGATGTTTGTGATCATCAGCAGGAGCGAGATCACGAGGGTAATCACAGTGAATGCAAGTGCGACCGAAAGGGCGTATTTCTGCCTCTTTCCACCCATGAAGAGGGTGATGACCGCACCGAGCAGAGGTACGAGGATGAGTGCGGGAAGCACCATTGTTTCAATAGACACCATCAGAACAGACCTCCTAGATAGTAGAAGAGAACCATTGCAATGACGAACAAGAACACAACTCCTCCCACAACGACGGAAGCATAGGTGTGAAGGTTACCGTCCTGAGCTTTGCTCAGAAGATCTCCGCTGCCAACGACGGCATTGGAAAGTCCGTTGACGGTTCCGTCAATGACCTGTTTGTCGAAGAAATCGACACATTTTGCAATTCCATAACCGGCCTTCCAAGAGATCTGGTTGTACAGCTCAGGGAAGTAGTACCTGTTGGAAATGGTCCTGTACAGAGCACATTTCTCGAGTTTGGACTCGCCGTTGGGTACAACTGCTTTCTTGACGTATACAACGTAAGCGATAGCGATCGCAACAACCACGAGAACGATGGTCACATAGGTCTTCCAGCTGGTGAAGAGGGTCTCAAGCCAGTAGGTACCGACGTTGGGCCTGTCCCAACCACCGATGATCCATGAGGATCCAGCGATGTGGAGCGAGAAGACACTGTCCCATCCGAGCAACAGAACGAAACCGGATGCGAATGCGAGTATTGCAAGGATCATGAGAGGAACGGTCATACAAGCAGGAGATTCTCCGTGACAGTGATGTCCGCGGTAGTCACCCATGAAGGTCATGAACCAGAGCCTGAACATGTAGAACGCGGTCATGAATGCGGTGATGATTCCAAGTACCCAGAGAGCCAGGAACACGTATTCGACAGAGGTCGCGGTGTCACTGAACACATCATACACGACATCAAGGACGAGATCTTTCGAGAAGAATCCCGCAAAGAAGGGGAATCCTGCGATGGAAAGACATCCGATGAGCATGGTAATCGAGGTCTTGGGCATCTTCTTGTGAAGTCCACCCATGAGACGCATATCCTCAGTGCCGTTGGCGTGAATGACCGAACCGGAACAAAGGAAGAGCAATGCCTTGAAGAAAGCGTGGTTGACCATGTGAAGACAACCGGCCGCGAATCCGAGGGCACCGACGGCGAAGTGTGCCGCATTCTCAACAACGATGTGTCCGCCCTCGATACTGATGGCGTTCGCCATAAGGTATCCGCCTGCACCGAGTGCGAGGAACATATATCCGAGCTGAGACAGGGTGGAATATGCCAGGACCTTCTTGATGTTCATATTGTTCAGCGCCATGGTTGCAGCGAAGAACGCAGTGAATCCGCCGATGACAGCGACGAAGAGCATGACACTGGGGTCGAGGACGAAGAGCGGGAATGCCCTTGCCACGAGGTAGACACCGGCCTTGACCATGGTTGCCGCATGGATAAGTGCGGATACGGTGGTAGGTCCGGCCATTGCATCGGGAAGCCAGTCAAGCAGAGGGAACTGAGCGGATTTACCGATCACACCTCCAAAGATGAGGAGGGATGCAAGGGTGAGAAGCCCAGAGTTCTTTTCGAAGGCTACCGCGAGGTTGTCAGCATTGAACACATAGGTGTACTCGAGGTGACCATTCATTGCGAAGAAGAGGACAAAGATTCCTGCCATGAGGCAAACATCTCCCATCCTGGTAACGAGGAAAGCTTTCTTTGCTGCAGATGCGGCATTGTCGGCCTTGTCATCGCCTTCAGGATGGTTGAAGCTCCAGAATCCGATAAGGAGGTAGGAGCAGAGACCCATGATCTCCCAGAAGATGAACATCTCAAGGAGGGTGCTGGAAACTGCGAGTCCGAGCATTCCGGTAAGGAAGAGTGCGACTTCTGCGAAGTACCTCCTCTGCCTGGAAAGCTGGTAGTCGTCTTCGTATCCGCCCATATAACCAAGGGAGTAAACAAAGATCATCGTGGAGATGAAGGATGCAAAGAGCATCATCAAGCACGACAGGATATCGATGTAGAACCCGAAGGTGAGGGTGAAGTTACCGATGGTGAACCAGTTGATGTGTTCTTCATACGCGTCAGGGTAGTAGTTACCGCTACCGATGAATCCAGTGTACTCAAGGGTAACAAGCAATGCGATGACAAAGGAAAGCGCGGTACCAAGGATAACGACGTATCCTCCATAGTGGGCTTTCTTTCCCATCTTGGGGCCGAAGAATCCCACGATTGCGAAGCAAAGCACGGGGATCAGTGGGATGAGCCATGTGTATTGCATGAACAACATCTTTACCACCTCATGGAAGTGAGATCTTCAGCGTTGGTCGACTTTCTGACCTTGTATGCGTTCAGCAGGATGGCGATACCCACCGCAACTTCAGCAGCGGCGACAGAGATGGTCATGATGACCATGACCTGCCCCATAGCGTCGTTGAGGAACGAGGCGAACGCAACAAAGTTGATGTTTGCAGCATTGAGCATGAGCTCAGTGCACATCAACACGATCAGGGTGTTCGGTTTTACCATAACACCATAGGCTCCGATTACGAACAGGATTGCAGCGAAAGCGAGGAAGTACTCAATCGGTATCATCGGTTTCATTCTCCTCTCTCGAAATACAAATACCTCCGACCATGGCTCCGAACATAAGCATTGCCAAGACGATCAGGAGGGGCCCGTAATGTTCAAACACTTGATAGTTTAATGAATTCTCTTTCAGACCCTGGTCTTCATCACTAGGGTCAACATATGCGGAATCCGAATCGTGTCCATCCCCTCCGTTGAAAGGAATGGAGTGCTGAGTGTCCATACCTGCCCAGGAAGTCGCAAAGATGCAAGCTCCGAGGGCTATAAGCAGAACAACTGCAACGCCGATACTGGCTCCAGCTCTTTTACTCATCATTGTCGAAATCCTCCTCTAGGATGTATTTGCGGGTCAGCATGATACTGAACGCAAACAGAATGGTGATCGCACCAACATAGACAAGCAGTTGCACCACACCGATGAACTCTGCTTCCAAGAAGAAGTAGGTCACAGCGACGGTGACGAACACAAGTGCAAGATAGAATGCACTGTGAACTGGTAGTTTGTCATAGATAACGAAGATCGCTCCGGCGATACTGATCGCAGCCACGATGAGGAATGCGAGCAGATCCCCGTTGCACCATACATAGTTCGCGAAGTCACAGAACCCGTTCCAAATATCTTCAATAATTGCCATCAGTACACCTCTTTAAGAATCAGGGCGTCTTTGGGACAAGCTTCAATGCAGTTCTCACAGGAGATACATTTAGCTGCCTCGACCTCAGGCCACAAAATGGGCCTTCCTTTGGCGTTCTTCCCTTTCTCGATCATTGTGATAGCATTGACGGGGCAGACCTTCTGACATTTCTTACAGCTGATACACTTCGAACCTTCGAGTTCGGGAGTGTCAAGTCCGAAGAAATTGTGCCTGATCTCTCCCTGTCCGTTCTTATAATCGGAAAGAAGAGTGACTTCATTCTTGATCTTCATACCCTCTGTGGTCTTGTCATAAGCAAGCCTGCGGGGACCATAGATAAGGTCTGCCCTGGTGTACTCGGCAAGTTCCACTTCAGGAGTGACGGTCATTGCATCGACGGGACAATATTCTGCACAGTAACCGCAGAAAGAGCACCTTCCCATGTTGATCTGGGGGCGCTTCACGGGGTTGCCCGCGTCGTCAGGAGTCTCAACAAGGATGATCGCAGTGCAGGGACAGTACTTGACGCACATTCCGCATCCGATACATTTGTTGAAATCGAGCCCAGGACGTCCACGATAATTATCGGGGTTCCAAAGGGCCTCGTAAGGGTAAAGGACGGTGATCGGCCTGTGGACAGTGGTCTTGATCATCAGTTTAAGGGTCAGCAAGACCGGCCTGACGATCCAGAGGTCCTTCCAGCACTTGTGCCTTCCGTCTCTGTATTTCTCAATATATTCCATTCTAGCCATCAGAACACACCTCCGACGAACGTCTTGAGGAGGATCACGATCACGAGGTTGAGAATCGCGAGAGGCATGAATATCTTCCAACCGAGGTTAAGGATAGAATCGGTCCTGACACGACCAACACCAAGCCTGATGAGGATCATAAGGAAGAATGCGAACCAGGCCTTGAGCAGGAATGTAAGCTCAGGAGCGGGGAACCACCACATGAAGTGTTGATGGAATCCTTCTCCGACGAAGTAGGTCCATTCAGTGAACGGAAGGTTCCATCCACCCCAGAACAGGAGAACAATCATACCGCAGGAACAAGCACCTCTAAGGTAGTCTCCGAGCATGATGAGACCCCATTTCATACCTCCGTACTCGGTCTGCCATCCTTCGACAAGTTCAGACTCTGCTTCTGCAAGGTCGAACGGTGCACGTTCCGCTTCTGCGGTGGCGCACATTACGAAAGTGACGAAACCGACGAACATCGGGATCATATACCAGAAGTGCTCGGTCTGTGCCATAACGATATCATTGATGTTCAATGAACCGGCAAGGAGTGCTGCGGTTGCGATGATGATAAGCATCGGCACTTCATAGGAGATCATCATTTCTGCGGCCCTGATACCTCCGATAAGGGAGTATTTGTTGTTCTGGGACCATCCAGAAACTAAGATGAAGAAGGGTGCCAACGCATAAAGTCCCATGATGATCAGAAGTCCGGCATCGTAGTTGACGACGAACCACCTGGTGGACAGAGGGATCATACAGTCAACGAGGACCGAGGTTCCGACGATAAGGGAAACGGTCCACCAGTAGGTCATGTGGTCGACTTTCTTGGAGTAAACGTTGTCCTTCATGAAGGTCTTAAGACCGTCTGCGACACACTGCAGGAAACCCCACATACCGATCATGGTTCCGCGACGGTCCATACCTCTACCCAGACATTTACGCTCTTCCCATAACGATACCAATACCGCTACGAATGCCACAACGAAAACGATGAGCATGAAGAGCACGAGTGCCAACAGGTTGTTCGTCATATCGCAGACGAGCCAAGTGGAGACACAGTTGCCAGGGAACAGAAGGTTGAGGAGCCATGCGATGGTTCCACCGATGATGTTCCAAAGTTTCATTCCGATGTCGTATGGAAGGTTATAGACCCCATCGCCGAAGGGATAGTATGGGTTGGACCACAGAGGGTCAGACCATCCATGTTCGGAGAATTTTCCAGTGACCCAGTCGATAATACTTGTGTAAGACATCATATCACCTGTCGGTCTCTCCGAGACACATGTCGAGCATAGCCATGATCACAGGAACATCAGCGATCCTACAACCAGCAAGCAAGGGCTTGGAAGCAGAGACGTTAACAAAGATCGCACTGCGGACCTTCAGCCTGTAAGGTTGGTCGGTACCATCGGAAACGAGGTACATTGCAGCCTCTCCACGACAGTCCTCGATGTGGCTGTAGGTTTTGCCTGCGGGGATCTTGGAAGGCACTTTGAGCCTGTAAGGAGCACTCTTTCCGAGAGCCCTGATCTTATCGACGCACTGCCTGATGATCCTGGTGGCCTGGAACATCTCTTCGTTCCTGATCATGTACCTTGCGTAGGAATCTCCTGCGGTAAGTACAGGAACATCGAAATCGACGTTCTCATAACCGTCGTAAGGATCGTCACGGCGGACATCGAAATCAACTCCGGTACCCCTCATTGCAGGTCCAGTGATACCAAGGTTGGCACACTGTTCCCTGGTGATGATTCCGTTTCCGATCATCCTTGAGGTGAAAGTGGAGTTGTTGTCGATAAGGGTGATGATCTCCCAAAGGGCCTTGTCAAAGTGGTCACAGCACCTGATGATGTCCCTAAGGAACCTACTTTTCTCCTCTCCTTCGAGGTCTGGGTCGATATCATAGACATCATTCCTGACTCCTCCGATACGAGGATAGTTGGTGGTGCTTCTCGCTCCGCAGAGCCTTACGTTCATATCCATCCAATATTCCCTTTCCCTGGATGCCCAAAGGAAAGCGGTGTAGTTACCAAGGTCGGTACCTACTGCTGCGAGCCACATAAGGTGGGACTGCAGACGGTTGATCTCGTCGGCCATGATACGGATGTACTTGGTCTTCTCGGGAATTTCAACGTCGAGTGCCTTCTCACAGGTCATGCAGAAAAGGTGGGTGTACATCATGGATGCCGCGTAGCAAAGACGGTCTGCCATAGGGATTATCTTGGGATAGGTCCTGTTCTCGACCTCTTTCTCCCATCCCCTGTGCAGATATCCTACAATAGGTTCAGCATCGGTCACAATCTCTCCGTCAGCCTGGATCTTAAGGGTCCAGAGACCGTGCGAGAAGGGGTGCTGCGGACCCATTGTGATCCACATCTTGTCCATATCCATAGCAGAGGATGCTTTGTAAGCATTCACCATCTCCTTGGTGACCTCTGCTCCTTCTGCGATGGCCTGTGCGTCAGGAATCTGAGTTTTCTTTTCGTCGGTCATCATTTAGCCTCCCTGAGTTTGTATGACTTCCTGAAGGGGAAGAATTCATAGTTGTCGGGGGTCAGCAGCCTCTGAAGCTGTGGGTGGTTGTCGAAGACAATGCCGAAAAGCTCCCAGGTCTCCCTCTCATGCCAGTTAGCGCCGCCCCAGATATCGGAAACGGTCTCGACATGTAGGTCGTCGTAGGGAACATCAACTTCGAGCTCGAGAACGACGCCTCTGTAACAAGTGTAGTTGTTTATGTGATAAACGACCTGCATCTTGTTCTCGTCTGGGTAATCAACACCGCAAAGGGAGTTGATGTGCTCGAACGAAAGATCGTCCTGAATGAACTTACAGATGGCTTTGATATCGGCCTTGTCAGCCACCTTGGCATAGACCCTGCGGGTCTCGGTCTTGGTGACGGTGATCTTGCCGGGGAACTGTGCTTCCAGTTTGGATTTGATCTCGGGTTCCCAAGAATTCTGATATTCACGAATTTCTAGATCCATCTCAGAACCCCTGGTTATCTTTGAGGAGAGCTCCTCTTCTGAAGTAGTCGTCGATCTTCTTCTGGAGCAACATGAAACCATCGATCATGGCATCTGGCCTTACAGGACATCCAGGAATGTAAAGGTCCACCGGAACGATCTGGTCAAGTCCCTGGATACAATTGTATGCGTCGTACCAAGGTCCTCCAGAGATAGCACACTCGCCCATGGCGACCGCCCACTTAGGGGCAGGCATCTCTTCCCAGAGCCTTCTGATGTCGTTACGGATCTTCTTGGAGATCCAGCCGTTGACGAGAAGGATATCGGTCTGCCTAGGTGATGACCTGTAGATCATTCCGTAACGCTCCGCGTCGAAACGGGGTGCGGAAGCCTGTGCCATCTCCAGAGCACAACATGCAAGACCCCAGTGAAGAGGGTGCATGGAGTTTTTCATAGCCCAGGACCAAATGGGTCCCGTGAGCTTGTCTATGGTCCTCCTGGTACCAGAGCTGATAAGGTCGTTGATGATCGCGGTAGACCACGTCATAAACTCGTTAGCGCTCATGGCAACAGCATGAGGGTAGAGGCTCATATCCATATTTCTTCCTCCTTTTTCAGTGCGTAGGCCACACCAATGAGCATGATAGCGAGGAACAGGAGCATCCATACGGTTGCAGCGTCGGAAAGTCCGGCAAAGGCAACTGCCCAGATCATAAGGAATGTCACGACCAAATCGAATACCACGAAAATCAAAGCGAATGCGTAGTATTGGAACCTGAACTGGACACGAGCATCGCCGATAGGAACCGAACCACACTCGTATGTCTCCTCCGTCCACTTCGTTGATTGAGAGGGTCTGATGAGCCTCGAAACCAACCATGCCAAAGGCGCAAAACCAAGAGAAATTATCCCAACGAATAAGAAGGGCAAATAGCTTGCGATTAGTGACATTGCGTTGTCGATGATTTTTATGTATATAATTAAAGAGCATTCGAATGCACCCTTCCATTTATATAGAGCTAATTTTAAGAATAATTTTAAAAAATAATATTCGTAAAAGAATATAACCATCTATTTATCGGTGGAACTGGGTGGGTGGCTCATGAAAGCTAAGATAGGTTTCGTCGGTGCCGGCAGAATGGCTGGGGCCATGATCGACGGACTGATTGCCAAAAACGTTTACAGCAAGGATGAGATCGTCGCATGTGCACCTTCCGAAGCCACCAGAAACAAAATGACCCAGAAATACGGAATCAGAATGTTTTCAAAAGCTACGGAGATGCAAGAACTCGCAGAGGTAATCGTACTTGCTATCAAGCCGAAGTACATCGCATCGCTGTTCAAAGAGGAAAAATTCTGCGTCAAGAAAGGTCAGCTTTTGATCAGTATCGCAGCAGGCGTCAAACTCAGCTCTCTGCAGACCTATGCTCCCGATGCACGCATTGTAAGGGTCATGCCCAACCATTGCTGCATGGTCCTCGAAGGGGCTGCTGGGTATGTTATGGGCGACGGATGCACCGAAGACGATAAGAAAATCGTCGATACGGTCCTGTCCGCCATCGGACTTGCCGTCGAGGTCAAGGAATCCAAACTTGATGCAGTGACCGGAATATGCGGAAGTTCACCTGCATATCTTTACATAGCCGCTCATGCACTAATCGTCGCAGGAATGAAATACGGTCTTTCCGAGGAACAGGCGACGATATTGGCGGCCCAGTCCATGGTCGGTGCGGGAAAAATGATCCTCAAGTCTGGTATGAAAACAGACGCCCTCGTGGATGGGGTCTGTTCTCCCGGCGGAACCACGATTGAAGGAGTTAAGGTCCTCCGTGACGAACACTTCGAGGAAATTATGGTCCACTGCGTCGATGCATGTGTGAAAAGATCTGTCGAAATGGGAAAGGAATGAGGTTCTAAAACTCCGGGATCACGATCGATGATGAATGAAATCTTTCATCAATCCGAGCGCGACCCGGGGGGCATTAGACCATATCGATCCTGTTCTCCAATCAAGATCGTTTTTATCAGTGATAGTGGAATCCATTAATCTAATGCCTTCATCTTTTATCGACCAAAGGCGTGCATTCCGCTCTTCTGGGTCTTTAAGTTTCAATGCCTCGTCGATGGTATGCATGATCTCACGCGCATTCTCGGTACGTTCATTTCTGGCCCGGGCTGCCTCCTCGGATATGCGCCCTGTTTCCATTTCTCTGAGAGTGAGTTCGATGGCGGCATCATATGAGGTCTCGGCGATCTCGTCACGGTTCATCCACACAGTCTCGTATGAAAGAACATGTTTCCAAGAAGGATTGTCGAGTAACTTCCGATGATCTTCCAAGGTTCTTGCGCGAAGTTTATATCCCCATTTGTCAGGTTCTTCGAATGCCCTACTGCCGGGATCGACGAATGGTGCAAATGGCGAGTCATAAATGAACAACGCATCATCCTTTTTGACACAATCCCATAGTTTTTTCGCACCTCTCGCAGAATCTAATGCAGATTCACGGGTCTGTTGAGGAAGACCCGTCATGAAGAACATATCGAACCTGCTACATCCGTTATCGAACGCAGCAGGAAGGGTCTTTTCGATGGCGTCGTTGGTGTAAGGTTTGCCAAGTGCTAGACGCACGGCTTCATCATAGGAGTCGGGGGAGAACTCGATACTCCAACCAGCAGGGAATGCACTATCGCACATACGGAAATATTCCGCATTCCCACCACGGAAGAGTTCGATCACGAAGTGATTGTCGACATTGAGTTCACGGACCTCCTTAAGGAACTCCTCCGCATACTTCATCCCTGCCTGCCTAAGGTCTCCGACGATGAATATGGGGGCTTTCATGTAACTGTTGATGCCCGCCACATCTTCTGCCAATTTCTTGGGGCTGCGGTAAGCGGGAGCATTCCTGCAGACCACTTTGCCATTGGCGTAATGGGAACCGCCACATTCAGCACAGTTGATCGAACATCCCCTGACCGTGAAAACAGAGGTCAAAGGGGTCTTTGCCCAGGCTTTCCAAGGCAATGACCCAGCAACATCGAGGGTGCGCATGACATTCTTGATCATCACACCATAATCGAAGATCACACTATCCAAGGAAGTGAGACTATAGGTCAACCCATTATCATGGATCTTGCCCCCATCGTCTTTCCATACAAGGTTCGGTACCTGGGACAGGTCACCACCCCTGTTGAGAGTATCCAACAATTTCACGGTGGGCACTTCAGTAGTATCGCCCCTCATTACAAAGTCGATCTCCGGCCGGTGAATCAACTCGTCATAAAAATAAGAAGAAGTGAACCCTCCGAACTCGACCTTCGCATCAGGATGGTATTTCTTTACGATCTTCGCCAGTTCTATGGCACCATGGGCATGGGGCATCCAATGAAGGTCGATCCCATACACATCCGCATCGATCTTACGGATCTTGCGTTCGACGTCGAACTTCTCATCTGCCAACATCTGACCTGCAATATTGACGATCCTGGTGCGATATCCCGCTTCGATAAGATGTGCGGAAATGGTCATGAACCCTATAGGGTACATCTCGAACACAGGTGATGATGGTATAACATCACTGACAGGGCCGTAAAATATGGGTTTTTTTCTGAAATCATATACGCTCGGTGCGTGAAGGAACACCATGTCGTAATGGGACATGGATCACTCTCCGAACCTACGGTTACGTTGCTGATATGACCTTATCGCCCTGAGGAAATCTATGTGTCTAAAACCAGGCCAATAAATATCTGTGAAATAAAGTTCGGAATATGCCAATTGCCACAAAAGGAAATTAGAGACCCTTACCTCTCCCGATGTACGAAGGATGAGATCGGGATCTGGCATATTTCCAGTATAGAGGTGTTCCGAGAACAACTGTTCGGTGATATCGTCGAGATTGATATTACCTGCCTGTATCTTCGATGCGATCTCTTTCACAGCCTGGATGATCTCCTGTCTTCCACCGTATGCGAGACAGATGTTGATCACCATATCCGTGTAATCTTTTGTACGTTCATAGGCGTAATCGATGGCCTTCTTGACCGCCTCCGGCAGAGCATCGAGGTCTCCGATGGCACGGATGGCCACCTTATGTTTGTGGATCTTGGGATTGTCCGCCATCTGATAGAACGAAGCTTCCGCCATATCCATCAGGAAACTTACCTCATCCTGGTCCCTCTTGAAGTTCTCGGAAGAAAATGCATACAAAGTTATGTATTTCACACCAAGGTCGAGACACCAATCCATCACTGATTCGATCTTCTTCTCACCAAGACGATGGCCTTCGCTGATGTCTGAATTCAGGTACTCGTTGGCATAACGACGGTTGCCGTCCATGATGATCCCGATGTGTTTGGGGATCGGCCCTTTACGTACCTCTTCATCCAAGCGACGTTCATACCTCGCATACAACGGTTTTGACAGGATATCATGATTGGACAAGAGCTTCAATCCTCCGAAACGTCAGCCGCATCAGGCCCTAGGTCGACGCACCCGATGGCCGCCACTGCCCCGATGGTTCCACCGCTACCGGTCACATGGATGATCTGAACACCACATTCCGATGCTACTTTCTCTGCATCCTCGAGTTTGTACATCACACTCTTTGCACTCCACCCGAAATCCGTAAGGGCCTTAGGAATAGAAAGTCCCTGAAATACGGTCATGACAGCATCAGGGGAATAGGAGTGTTTCTTAATGTAGTCATGGCAATATTCGATTAATTTGGATACGTCCTCTTCCTTTACTGCGAAAGTAACTGCAGATGAACAGCAATTGGTGGTCTTATTGGGAGCTTTCGGGTTCATCTGAATGATCTTGTGTTCAAGGAAATGCCCCATGGGGCACTCCTGTGCCATTGCAAGTGCGGTGACCCAAGTGGCACCTTTCTGTTTTGTATCTGTATCGTCAACGCCGACAACAACACGGACGAACTTAGGTGTGATTATATCCACGTGTGCCTCGTATCCGCCACCGATCTGGAAATCGTCAGGATATTCGGTCCTGATGACATCCTCGCACTGGGGTATGCATGCACCAATTCCCACAGATGCACCGGCGATACCGTACCAAGTGGTCCGTACAACATCTCCTTCGACCCGGAAGGCCTTCAGGCCTTGACCGCCTATATCATTCGACACCGGACCGAATCTCAGATCCCTCTCACCGATCGTGACATCCATGACAAGTGTGGAGCCATCCATCACAATATTATCGATCACACCGCCGGCCTTCCTGCGGTTGACCACATCCCACTCTCCTGGTCCACGGGAGATACATTTCTCAACAATGCGTGCCCTCCCACATTTCTCATCCACAATGGTGAAAAAACCTTTGCAGAACATCTTTCCATATTTCTGACGTACTTCATCGGGGCGCAGAACAATAACCATTTACTCATCCTCATTAGATCCTTCATTTGCAACCGTTATGCAATCTGCGGGAACTTCATCACACAGGAACACTGTTTTCGAAGCTTTCCCTATCGGATGTCCTTCCTCAGCAGATCTGACCGAATCGATCGCAAGGATCACCAGATCGTCCAACCTGGCCTCTCCGGCGGAGCATGCATCCTCATAAGTGGCGGAAAGGTGCACCATTGCACGATCGGTGGGAAGGAGCCCTTCCACCAGAATGGCCTCCACATTCTCAGGAGATGTCGGATAGTACAATAGGCTCGGAATGTTCTCTGTCGGCAGACATAGATTTAGTTTGACAGTGTGACCATAGGTGGCACGGACAAAATTACCACGGATCTGATATCTCCCTTTAGGGTCAGTAAGGGCCAATGCGTCGATGTGGAACGGCCTGAGCCATTTCACGCGGGAATTATGGGCACGGATGATATCAACGACCGACTGGATGTTCACATATCCCTGGTCGTTCATCTCTGGAGAGAACTTTCCATGACGGAGGATGGCGGCCATCATACGACCCAGTTTTTCCACCTCGACATCGTTCATCACGAATTTTCCTTTACGCCCGCATACGGGGCACTTTTCCTTACGGAAATATCCGTGTTCCTCGCACTCGTTGATCATTCTTTGACCCCCATCTCTGCCGCCTTGACCGTGTTCGCCATAAGCATACAGATGGTCATCGGACCTACTCCTCCGGGAACGGGGGTGATCGCCGAAACACGTTCTTTTACAGTATCGAAATCCACATCACCGACAAGTCTGCTACCATTCTTAGCTGATGGGTCAGGTATACGATTGGTTCCCACATCTATGATGATGGCACCTTCCTTCACCATATCTGCTTTAATGAACCGCGGGCGACCTATCGCCACGATCAAAATATCTGCAGTCCGTGTGTAATCCTCTATATTCGAAGTACGGGAGTTGACCACAGTGACGGTGGCATCTGCACATTCCCCTTTTTGGATCAGTATGTTCGCCAGTGGTTTACCCACGATGTTACTACGACCGACAATGACAACATGTTTCCCTGCGGTCTCGAACCCATAGTAACGGATCAGTTCACGGATGCCTGCGGGTGTCGCAGGAAGGAACTCGGCCTCACCGATGATCATACGACCCAGATTGAACGGATGAAAGCAATCCACGTCTTTGAAAGGCGATATCGCACGTATCACCGCAGATTGACTTATGTGTTCAGGTAGGGGGAGCTGTACAAGGATACCGTGAATGTTAGAATCGAAATTTAATTCCTCAATCTTTGAAATAAGCTCGTCCTGGGTCGTGTGTTCAGGGAATGCGATCTGAACGGACCGGATCCCCAATTCATTGCATTTTTTATCCTTCATTCCGACATAGGTCTTGGATGCAGGATCGTTTCCCACCATAATCACTGCAAGGCCAGGCGTGGTGCCCTTGGCTTTGAGAACAGATATCCTACCACGAAGATCAGAATAGATGGATTCCGATACATCCTTGCCTAGGATCAGTTTGGCGGTCATATTCGGCTATACCTACAACTGCGTTATAATAGTACGCACGCGAGTATTGTGGAAGGTCCAACATATTGCTGGTAATCAATGATATGCAGTTCCAAAATGGGCCATCATAATCTGGGTCTCGTTATTTCAGAACGAATGTTATGATCCGGTCTACGGTTCCGACAGATACTTGCCGAGTTCTGACGAATAAAGAGCGGGGGGCGTCAACCCCCATCGATCACCTGAAATTGGTGGTGGTGACCCTTTTGAGAAGCATGCCTTCGATGATGATCGGACAATATCTTTCAGAAAACTCCTTTGCACGTTCCAATTTCACAGGGTTGTCAGCAAAAAGGGTGAAAAGAACATCCCCTGCCTCGACCCGTTGACCTTTCTTCTTCATCACAAGGAGCCCGGCACCTTTATCTGATGGTGCTCCACAGGCCTTTGCAATGGCGACAATATCCTTGTTGTTGATACTGTGGACATATCCGCTCTTCCGGGAGATGACGTCGTAGGAATATGTGCCAGGTGCAAGATCGGTAGACCTAAGGTCTTTCCTTCCCCCCTGTGCAACGACGATCTCGATGAATTTCTCATGGGCCTTTCCAGACCTCAAGATCTCACGGGCCATCTCCACACCGTTCTGAAATCCTCCCATTTCCAAAAGAATACCAGCACAATCACAGGCCTTCTCTATGACGCTGGCGGGATGTTCGTTACCTTCCAAAATACTGATGCACTCCCTAGCCTCCAGATTGGGTCCGATGGCGGATCCCACTGGCTGATCGGCATAGGTGATGGCACATTCGACATGGATCCCGATCTTCTCACCAAGGTCCATCAGGTCACGGGCGTAGCTTTTTGCAACCTCCAAAGTTGGCACTTTGGTACCGGTTCCGGTAGGGATATCGACCAATAGGTAATTGGCGTTGATCGCAAGTTTCTTGCTGAGGATGGATGCTAGCATCTGTGGCCTCGGATTGATACCAAGGGGATGCTCGATATTGATCACAATATCATCTACTGGCGCCAGATTCATAGAACCTCCCCATACGAAGGCACCTCCGACGGATTCTCCGATCTCTTTGAGACGTTCAGCACTGAACTCGACGTCACAGAACGTTTCGACGAAATCAGAAGTACCGCATGCACTGCTGATCGCCCGAGAAGAGGTCTTGGGGATCATAAGACCTGCGGCCGCAACTATGGAAACGACGATCGGAGTCACCTTGTTCCCTGGTACTCCCCCGACACTGTGGAAATCAAAAATGGGGCCCTTCGTAAAGGGGACCCGGTCTCCCGTATCGACCATTGCGTTGGTGAAATAGGCGATCTCCTCGATGTCCATACCGTTGATGTAAAGGGCGGTCAGCCAAGCTGACACCTCGATATTGGAAAGACTTCCCCCATAGATATCATGAACAATGGAAGCGATCTCTTTCTGTGACAACTTAGCGTGGTCCATCTTCTTGCGGATAGAACGCACGCTTTCCGGCGCTGGAGAAAAGATGGCATCGATTTCTGTGCCATCGACCGCCCCGATCCTTTTGGCGACCTTTAAGGGGATCAACACGACCCCTTGATCGACAAACTGATCGGAGGTCACCAACATTACGGTCATCTCGCCCTTGGGACCGGTAAGTTGGATACGATCGTTCTCTTTAACACCCAACTCCAAGCTGTCCTTCAGGTTCAACGCACATACGGCCATCCCGGACATCAGATCGACAAGCTTTACCTTGAATTTCATCTGGGCCACCTTTCAAGAGCAAGTTTAAGTTCACGATGCGTCTTTGCATACTCTTCTAAAGATACTCCTTCAACCGCAGAATCAACAGCCTGGCACATTGCCATTGCTCCTGAACGTACACCCTCCGGGTGACCTGCAACTCCGCCACCGGCCTGAATTTGTAGATTGTTCGAGCCGGCCGCCTTGATGATGGATGGAACAATTCCCGGGTATACTCCACCAGAACAAACAGGCATGACCCTCTTGTAGGGAACGTCATCGGACTGACAGGCATCTTGGTTGAGCTTTCCCTCGGAAATAGCTCCTTCCATCTTACCTACACCAAGGGTTCCTATGTGAAGTGCATCTCCTCCACACATACGGACCAATTTAGATACCACACGCATTGAAATCCCATTCCTCGGATCCTTCGTCATGGCCGCATGCATGGTGCGGTGTACATGCACTGGCACTTTGATCTTTGGATCTTCTGCAACGGCCTGAACTGCACCATATCCGCAAGTAAGGACATCGACCATCAACTGTGTCGCACCCCAGGATTGCACATCCTCAGCGAGGTCACGGATATCCTGCCCATTTGTACTGATATTTATCGCGTGGACCATGTAATGTCCTTCTTCGCGGAGACGGTCCAATGCCTCTGCAACACATTTGGTACGTTCTTCGATGGGACAGAACGTCTGATCTACCAAGGTCTCATCATCCTTTCCATTGGTGAGCCCCCCGCTTCCAGCTTCGTAAATATAATCGGCAGTGGCCTTGGGCGAAAGACCGATCTTGGGTTTCACGATCGTCCCCACCAATGGCTTCACCGGCCTGTGAAGGATCTGTCTGAGCCCCTCGTCACCGAACTTGGGACCTTTGTATTGCCTCAAGATCTCCTTTGGAAATACTACATCCTCCAACCTGACCCCTTTTAACGCACCGAGACCGAACAGGTTGCCTGCGATCACGGAGAGGATCTGGGGAACAGCACCGACCTTAATACTGAAATCATCAACAGGGAATGCGACCGTTATCAGATCCCCGTCGATCGCTGTGACCTTGGCCGCATAATTGCGAAATACTTCATCATTAAGTGTGGAAATCCCGGTCCAGGTACCGGTCGACTGTTCGGCAGCGATCGCTTCTGCCGCCTTTTCCATCGGAAGATCTGTGGTTACGCGATATTTACAAACAACGTATCCATCAAGATCGATCTTCTCACCAAGTGCCAGATATGAATTAGAGCTCATTTCAAATCCCCTTTTCAAAAACAGATTCTCCAAGTTGTTTGACCATCACACCATATACGGAACCCGGGGACATTATCCCCAGTTCGGTGATGATGTTGTCTATGTATCCTGCCGGAGTCGAATCGAACACAGGGTTGAACACTTTGACCCCCTCAGGTATTTCGCCAGGTTTAACGACTTCGTCGATATTACGTTCCTCGATGGTCACAGTGTCCCCGAACATTGTTTTCGGGGAGAATTTGTACGTTTCACTACATACATTGAATTCTACTCCGGCCCCGTGAGCGGCCATGGCCACCTGGGATGTGCCGATCTTGTTTATGAGTGACCCAGAAGAAGTAATGGTGTCCGCACCCACGAACACCCGGTCGACCTTGGACATCACACTACGGACCGCGCTGTCGATGATCAATGTGACATCTACTCCTGCCTTATGGAGATCATTGACGGTAAGGATCCCCTGACGCCAAGGCCGGGATTCGGTGGCATACACTTTGATATCCTTCCCCTGACGGACGGCTTCCGCAAGCACAGATATGGCCGCAGAACTGTTGCAATGGGTCATAAGAATCTCCCCATCAGAGATCCTCTTGGCACCGATCTTCGCGATCTTCTGTACCGCTTCTTCCGAGGACTTGACGAATGCGTTACCGTTCAATATGACAGATTCACGTGCGGTCGAAAACGCCTCTGCGGAATCGACCTCTTTGATAGTATAACGGATACCGTTCCATAGGGAAACAGCGGTTGGTCTGGAGGAAAGTAATACTTCCGCCATCTTGTTCACGTCCGATTTGAAAATGTCAAGATCCGAACCGGCATAAGACTCTGCAAAAGATACAAGAGCGGATGCACCAGCACGGGCTATTTTTCCAGCACCGCGGACGCGCATTTCACGTATGTCCGACGCGGTTGTGGTGATGATGTCGTTCACAAAGATGTAATCCGCTGACAGACATATAATGAGTACTATGGCAATTTGTGTGGTTTTAAAAAGGCCAACATCCCTGCCTAAAACAATTTGTGCGAAGGACCGAATTCAGAGATTAAAATCTCAACAGGCCCATGCTGCGCTTCAATTCAAATCTCGCTTTTATTTTTGTATTATATATAGTTTCGTGTACAATTTTAGGTTCTATGACAATTCGTGTTTAAATCATATAGATTTTCAGCAGTTTTGGACGTGCGTGAGAAGCCTTTACTCTTGGATATTTAAAAGCTTTGACGTTGCGTAGTTTTGGACGTGCAAGACGGGTCACGTTCGCTTGCATTCACAAAGCTCACACGTTTTCTCTCACACACACGTCTGCTGTAAGATCGATTATTTTCCAAAACAAAGGTTGGGCCTGACCGAATATATAATTTATCAGCGCGGACATCCCCTCCATATGGCAGAGAAGAAACATCTTAGGATGAGGGGTGTCAAACAGGCATCCAAAAGACTGGAAGACGACATCATTGGACGTTCTAAGGATATCGCAGACAATCCCAGCCTCCTCAGGCCGATGTGCGCCGGAAGCTGTAGGAAATGTGTGTTCGACAAGGTCTTCAAAGACATCGACAAGGTGGCCGAACACAAGAACGATGAGTCCATATGCCTAAAATATGCATCCAAAGGTTTCTTCGAGGAAATGGCAAAAGCTTATGCAGGCACCATATCGTTAAGCGCTGCTGGAAAAATTCCCCTCCTTGCCACTGCCAACATTGGGGGAGAGAAGGTTCCCTACGCGGTCAGAGGTTCTGTCAACGCATCGTTACTGATCGGTTGCCAGCACTATGATGATCCGAAGATCAGACTTCTTTACTACAATCCGATCATCAAAAGATACAAACTGCACCTCTATTCCTTCTCTGACGGTCTCGTTTGTTCTGACAAACCGAACCTGCCTGAGGACTACCTCTATGAAACATGGTGGGACACCCCGTACAAATTCAAAGATGATGAGATCGACTGTGGTCACAAAGGTGCGGTATCTCTCAACATCCACATCAAATCCCTTGATAGGACCATCCATATCTGTGAGGACTGTGTTAAAGAAGTTCCGACCCTGGCACATCTGGTATCCAAACTCTGTGCAGTTGATCCGTTGGATGATTTTGAGATCACGATCGAACACAAATACCATGCCGAGAACGAATCCGGAGTGGTCAAAATCACTGATGAGGACCTCAAATCATACATGCTCGGCAAACTGACCGACAAAATTCTACTTGAAAAAGTCAAAAGAGAAAGACTGGGCGATCTTTCCCAAAGCGATGGACTTACTCTGATCATCGGAGAAAAGAACTTCGGTTCAGATCTGGAAGGATTCATCACTGCTCTGGACGGCCCGGACGATGAAAAGACCGGTCTCAAGACCCTCCTTGAAAAGAATCCGATGCCTGTCGTCCTTAAAAATGGAAAGACCGCAGAAGCCATATCGATCCTCTGGGACAATAATTGGAAAGAGATTATCGCAGCATTCACCTCTGATGAGTTCTCCGAGAGATACACTGAAAAACCCAGATCTTCCCCCACAATGGTATTGGACACCGCCTACAGGGAATTCATTTCTCTCGATGTTGTCAATTCGCTACCTGTATTCAACAAACCAGGTTATGTGACGAAATTGGCAGATTCTCTCGCCAAAGCGTACAAGGTCGGAGGATATCCAATGTTATTAGAGACCGCCCTATCTTCCACTGCGAAGGATACGTCCTGTCGTGTGCTGATGGCCGCATTCGTAAGGTTATATGACGAAAATGCCCAACTGCACTTCACCACAAGTGCTGAGGATGATGACTTTGCAGAATTCCTCAAGCCATTTGTCAAAGAGGTCATCGAAACCAACGGTGAAAAATACAGGGAGAAAATGAACACTCTCCTTATGGCCTGTCGTTCAGGCGAGTCGGTGTGATCAGAACACACGGACATCCGCAACATAATGCGATACTGAAGGCGCAAAAGATTTGACCTCACGTAGGGAAAGAACTTCATATCCTTCAGGGCCACAATCTCTGTCAAAGATCTCTTTAAGCATCTGTTCTTGCTTACCTACAGGGAATGTGTCGTGATAGTGGATGATACACCCAGGTTTCGCCAATTCCAACGCCTTCGGCAAAAACATAGAAGTTGTCTGAACATAGCCCATTAAGATACGGTCCGCAAAATGTTTACCTGGGATCGAGCGGTTATCACCTAAGATCGGAACAATGTTCTCGATTCCGTTAAGGCCCAAATTCTTAACCAGATATCTGTAGGAATTGGGATTCTTCTCACAAGATATCACTCTGCGAGCGCCAGAGAACTTGGCCAAAGGCAAAGAAAAATAGCCGATACCTGCGAACATATCCACAACTGTCTCGCCAGTGCAATCCAGGTCCTTCATGCGCTTCCGCTCTACTAAATTTCCAGATGCGAACATGACCTTTGTCGCATCAAAACAGTAGTGAATACCATTCTCGAGCTTGACAGATTCGCCCGGTTCTCCAAACAAAACCCTCATATCAGGTTCACGGAACTCCCCGAAAACTCCAGATATATCTGCCAATATCGTCGTCGCATCGAGAGCCTTTGCATAAGCCCCTCCAATAACCTGCCCATATCTGAAAAGGGAGGGATCCAGCTTAATAGAGACCGTATCGCCTGCGATCTCCCACTTATCAGGAAGAAGAGCTAGTTCTTCTGGTGTCAGAACAGAAAGCATATCCCGTATGCGTTCCATCGGCGGCCTTGATGCTTCCGAGTATGCCGGCCCACGTACGATAGAAAAACCCAGATCTACAATGTCCTCCTCATGTCCACTGAGGATCGGGACCAGTTTATATCCATCTTCAGAAGATATACGGGCAGATAGATCTACCCACCCTTTGGATTTCAAAAAGGGAATAAGTCTGGATGCTTCGGAACCCGGGACCTTCGCCTCGGACACCTGTTTCATTTGGTGGCGTTCCTGGTGATGACGTAATTTTTCAGCAACTGGGACTTGATCCCTTTGAGACGCATGATCGGTTTGACGACATTTCCGGGATCGTCGATATCGATGTTGGATAGTTCTGCAACAACGTCTTCCCGAGAGAACAGATGACCGATCGTGTTGAGGTTCTCATCACTTAGACGGTCATAGTATCTACGAAGTTTCATACCGTTGGAAAGAGATTTTCCGATCTCACGTTTCCACCCACGTTCATACAGTGCCAGTACAGATGAACTGAAGACGTTTATAGAGTATGCGTGGTCGACAGTATCTTTCAGGATCGGCACCACCTTTGTGATAGGATACAATCCTCCTCCGGACACGGGCTTTACCTGTCCGGCAGCATCACCGACCAACAAAATACGGTCAGCGTATGTGACACGTCTTCCACCCATCGGGATCTTACCTGCGTAAGCAGATAACCGTTCCGCATCCTGATATCCCAGATTACGGAGAAGATTTGCAAGATATTCTGCAGGAGAACCACATTCAGGCCTTATAGCGAGACCTATGCGCGTCGTCTCATCGTCGATGGGTAACTGCCAAGAGAAGAAACCAGGTGCCAGATTATTTCCAAGACGAAGGATCATCTTGTCCATATATTCAGGACGAAGTTTCAGATCCACCTGAAGACCAAGAAGATTGAATTCGACCTGATTGCTTCCGATCGAGGCTGCGATAAGGGAGCTTTGCCCATCCGCTCCAACAAGCAGATCCGAAGAATAATCGTCCTTGTTGGTCCGAACAACAACCTTGTCCTGGCTTACGGTAAATTTCTTGCAGTGAACCCCATATTGAATTTCAGCACCGGCTGCCAATGCCCTATCTGCGAGTTTTGAATCAAGATCGCAACGATCGATCATGAACGCATAAGGCACCTTTTTAGAGGTCTCGATCTTAGAACCGTCAGGCAATATCACGTCAGCAGAGGTGATGCTTCCATAGATATTGGGACGCACTTCAAGATTCTGGATAACGGTGGGGGACACCACTCCGGCGCAGTGAAGAGGCAGGCCGGATTGGTTGTGTTCCTCGAGAACCACTACTTCGCGACCGGACGCTGCTAAATATTTAGCAGAAAGAGTCCCGGCAGGACCGGCTCCAACAACAGTGATGTCCGGCAAGAGTGTTCCTCATTGTTTACCGTTGACTTTCTCGTAGTCAGCTTTGAATTTTGCAATTCCTTCATCGGTCTTCGGGTGTTTCACCATCAACTGAAGAATATTGTAGGGAATGGTTGCAATATCGCAGCCCATCTCAGCAGCGTCGAGAACGTGCATAGGGTTTCTGATACTGGCGGCAATGATCTCGGTTCCGTATCCATAATCTTTGATGATCTGGACGGTCTCTGCGAGCATTTCGTTTCCACGATCTCCGATGTCGTCGAGCCTTCCGATGAAAGGCGAAACATACCTTGCACCTGCCTTGGCAGCGAGAAGTGCCTGAAGAGGGGAGAATATGAGAGTGACGTTAACGTCGATACCTTCGGAAGAAAGGACCTTGGTGGCCTTGAGGGTCTCTACGCACATCGGAAGTTTGACATTGACATTGGGTGCGATCTTTGCAAGGGCACGTCCCTCTGCGATCATTCCGTCTGCATCAAGGGCCATGACCTCGGCAGAAACAGGGCGGTCTCCAAGGATCTTTGCGATCTCGGCAACACGGGTAGGAGTGTCAGTGTTCTCTTTTGCAACAAGACTGGGGTTGGTGGTGACTCCATCAAGGATTCCCCAGCTGTTGATCTCGTTAATCATGTCCAGATTTGCAGTGTCAATGAATACTTTCATGTGATCATCTCTTTCTTTTGAGTGTTTCTTTCGCCTTGGCGACGATATCCTTGGCTGTAAGCCCGTACTTGACAAGAAGTTCCTCAGCCTCACCAGATTCACCGAAGGTGTCGTTGGTACCGACCCTTCCTTGTGGGACAGGACAGCTCTCGACAAGACATTCGGCCACAGCGGAGCCAAGCCCTCCGACAATACTGTGTTCTTCTACGGTGATCACCGCACCGGTCTTCTTAACGGATTTTAAAAGTACCTCTGTGTCCAAAGGTTTGATGGTGGACATGTTCACAACTTCGGCGGAAATGCCGTCCTTCTCAAGAATGGAAGCGGCCTCCATACTGGTCTGAACCATTTGTCCACATGCGACCAAAGTGATGTCGGAACCTTCGCGGAGAACGTCTGCCTTTCCGACGGTGAACGTACAATCCTTGTCCTTTATGACAGGGAACTCGGAACGACCCATTCTCATATACACAGGGCCGGGATGATCTGCGATGACCAACGTGGCTGCATAGGCCTCATATGCATCACAGGGGACAACAACGGTCATATTCGGAAGAGCACGCATGATCGCAATATCCTCGAGAGCCTGGTGGGTTGCACCGTCCGGCCCGACTGAAAGTCCGCAGTGGGTTGCCACTACCTTGACATTGAGCTTAGGATATGCAACGGCCATCCGGATCTGTTCCCAACAACGTCCGCTTGCAAAAACACCGAACGTAGATGCAAAAACCACCTTGCCGGATGCGGCCATACCGGCAGCAACACCGATCATATTAGCTTCCGCGATCCCCGTCTGAATGAACCTCTCCGGTGCGACCTTCTGGAAACTGGATGTCTTGGTAGACCCAGCAAGATCGGCATCGAACACGACCACATTGGGGTGGGTCTCAGCGAGAGTGGCCAATCCTTTGCCATAATAACTGCGCTGTGCCAATTTCTCCGAACTCATCTGATCACCGCCTTAAGCTCTGCGACCGCTTTTGCATATTCTTCCGGATTACATGCCTTTCCATGGAAACCGACATTGTTCTCCATGAATGACACACCTTTCCCTTTGACAGTATTCAAGATGATCACGGAAGGATTTTTCTTGGACCTTGAAGCTTTGTCGCAAGCATCAATAATCTGACGAATGTTGTGGCCGTCGATAACGGTCACGTTCCATCCGAATGCCCTGAACTTCTCGGGAAGGGGATCGAGAGGCATGACCTCCTCGGTGTTACCTGAAATCTGAAGTCTGTTCCTATCGACGAGTGCTATCAACTTGTTCAACCCATATGTGTGGGCGAACATGGCAGCTTCCCAATTCTGTCCTTCCTGAAGCTCACCGTCGCCGAGAAGACAAAAAGTGCGGTAGTCCTTACCGTCCATCTTACCGGCCATTGCAATACCACAGGCCATGCTGAGTCCCTGACCGAGGGATCCCGTGGTCACTTCGACACCTGGAACATCATGGTAGGCAGGATGTCCCTGAAGACGGGTTCCGAGTTTACGGAGGGTCTTCAATTCATCACAGGGGAAATAACCTCTCTCTGCCAATGCAGAGTATAGAACAGGGGCTGCGTGTCCTTTTGAAAGTACAAACCGGTCACGGTCCTCCATGTATGGGTCGGACGGATCGATGTTCATCACCCTGAAGTACAGGGTGGCGACAGCATCAGCTGCGGAAAGCGATCCTCCGGGATGTCCAGATCCAGCCGCGGTGGTCATCTCGATGACATCCAACCTCAGCTTGTTGGCCAGATTCTGGATTTCATCAACATTGAGATCGGACATCAGATCACTCGTTATCGCACCTGGGGGCCAGGAGGTATTTCACCCTTACTGACTCCTCGGCCAAGGCGAAGATGATCATGATCGGATGATCAGTCTTGAACCGAAGTTCAACCACAGTACCAGCAGGAATGACCTTAATAATGTTAGAGAAGAAATCAAGCGGATAGTCACTGCTGACCATCTCTTCAGTGCTAATAACAACAGTATCAGAAGCTGGGAGCTCTAAACGGGCAAAGTCCAGATCGCCCTCACAGGACAATATGAAACTTTCTGGTGAAAGGGTCAATTTGAGATGATCAGAAATGGATTCGGAAGCACGAATACCTTTTTGAAGTTCCTCGACAGGGATCTTGATCGAGGAAGGGATCTCGAGTTCGGGAACCCTTGGATCTACCATACCATTGGTCTCGACAAGGGACATGCGCCTTACAATGTTCCCAATAGTGATGGTGAGCCTGCCCTGATCGGGATCGTGTTCCATTTTGATGATGTCGGAAGGTCCGGCGAGTTTGAGAATAGACTTCACTTTGTCAAGATCGAGTCCGATTTCAGACTCATCGGCTTCATAACTCTCGAATGCAGCCATATCGACATTGATGTCGACCATTGCAACGTGTGCCGGATCCATGGCCTTAATGGTGACAGAATCAAAATGGGCACAGAATTTCACTTCGTCCACAAGAGTGGAGACAACATACACCAAGCTCTTAAGAACTTCAGCTTTAAGTTCGACTTTGAACATAGAACGACCTCAGTTTTGGTTCCAGCGGTGCTGACACTTGCAGCAACGATAAAAGATCGTCTCAGGTTCATCAGCAGCGCGGTTCTGTCTGATCGTGTAATAGGCTTCATTGTACCCACAATTGGGGCAAATGACTGTCTGCTTGGGCAAAGTGGCTGCATCATCTTCCATAACCGAGATAGTATTATCTGTAATTTCAGTCTTCAGAATCTTCTTCTCACCACCGATCTCTTTGGTGTAAGTACAGTCTCTCCATTTACCGGATACTTTATCCTTAATTTTTCCCTTGCAAACGTATTTGCCGTCTGAAGGAAACATCATCGAACCGCATTCAGGACAGAACATTAAATCAGCCTCTATCACGCCGTCAACTTTATCGAACTATATATTATTTTATTAACATAAGACTGACTCGAACATAGCACAAATAGGATGAATCATCCAAATAAAAACCAGGCCCATAAAATCATAAAAAATCTGATGCCCCAGCAAAATTCCGCTGGGACATTGAGTTAAAAAGTTTAGAGAAGATTCCCAAGTTCACTCTTTAGCTTTTGCCTTCTTGGTTTTCTTCTTCTTAAGGGCACGAAGGTTCTTTTTGACTGCATCGGCGACGATCTGCGCTTCCTTTTGACCGTCAGTGATGTCGGCTTCGGTAAAGTGGAGGACGATCCAGGATTTGTTCTCGAGTGCCTCATCGTTACGGTGATCTGGAGTGTCACCGTCGATGTAGACCGCAACTTTACTCTTGACGAAAGCGACAGGAATGTAGTAAGGCCCGTAGTTCAACCTGCAACGAAGACCCTTATTCCAGCAAGCCCTTCTCATCAGTCCTTCAGGAGTGTCGGGCTCGAGGTTAAGGTAGCTGAAATCGAAGACGATCTCCTCCTCTTCGGGTTCAACCTCCTCAGGCTCTTCCTCAGGGGTTTCAACGACGATATCGGTCAGAACGGACAATTTCTGATAGAGCTTGGGAGCAGCGACACTAAGGACCTCCATGATCTCGTAATCGCTCATTTCCTCGGCCCTTTCCTCACCGACGGTGTCGACAGTGATCTTCCAACCCTGCTCGAGAAGAATATCAGACAGACTCTTTTCAACGGGTTTGGGTTCCTCAACAGGCGCTGGAGCGGGCTTGGGTTCCTCTTTGACAGGTTCAGGTTCTGCCTTGGGTTCTTCAACCGGTGCAGGTGCTGGTTCGGGCTTGGGTTCTTCCTTAGCAATGACGATTCCGGTGATAGCAGACAGCTTGTTGTAGAGTTCTGGATCGGCAGTGCTGATGACGGTCATGATCTCCACATCATTCATTTCTTCGGCCTTATCCTCACCAACGGTGGCAACAGTAAGTTTCCAACCCTGCTCGAGAAGAATGTCCTCTTCGCTTTTCACTTCAGGAACTGGTTCTGCTACCTTGGGTTGCTCAACAGGTGCAGGAACAGGCTCGACCTTGACAGGTTCAGGCTTGGGTTCCTCTTTAACAGGTTCTGCTTTTGCCGTTACCACAGGGGCGGGAGCGGCCTTAGGAGCAGGTTTTGCCTCTTCCTTAGCAGGCTCTGGCCTGTCAAGGGGTGCGTTAGCAGCAACAGGTGCAGATGCGGGAGCCCTGTTGATCTCAGGTTCAGCAACGACCGATTCGACCTCCTCGGCCTCAACGACCTCGGTTGTTGATGAACGGATCATTACGGCGATACCGGAGAAGATCACAATACCGATACCGAATATGACAGAGAGCATGCCCTCGTAGGTACCGATGATATAGAGGTCGAACACACAGTATGCAAGTATGAGTGCCGCGACAGAAATATTGTAAACTTTTTTCTCAACGCCGAGCACAACGAGTGCAGCGGCGATCATAAGGAAAGAAATCAGGTAAAGGACCTCGATTACGTGTGCAGATAAGTTTGTGATCTCATCAAATGCAGTGATGGCAAACACAAAGCCGGCGACAATCTGCATCGCACCAAGGGTCGGTGTGGCACTGTTCTTGTACTTTAGACCCGATGCGATGGCATACATACCACCAAAGGCAAGGACTCCGCCCGAAAATAATACGAGTTTATCGAAATTGTTATTGTTGATGAAAACTGCCAATGCGTTGTCACCGAAGCTGATATTATCATTCACGGCAAGAACGATAGCAATGATGTAAACCAGGCCGGCGAGTATGGACAACGAACCGGCACATTTTGCCCAACCATTCATGGCCTTAGTATAACAATCCCAGTATAATAGTTTACGCCAATATGTATTCAAAATGATTTAGCAAATATGTATCTGGCACATTAACAGATTGATATCTCATCAGAAAATCAGATTCTTACTCTGGGATATTGTATAATCAGTTTGATTGACCCGATTCCCTCAAATTCGGTTCCGGCAATTCACCATCCATTAAATAAATATAATATAGGGCGAGCAATTAGGTGCAATATTCGTGCACACATATTGATGCACTCAATGTCACGGAGTATCGAACTCCATTCACGCCACGACAGGCAAAAACAGTAAAAAAGGAGAATAAAACCCATGAAAATGAAATTCAACTTCCTTGGTGGAGCCGACATCGTCGGACGTATGGCTATGACCATGGAAGGCGACGGCAAAACTATGCTTGTGGAATACGGAATCAGCCCGACAAAACCCCCGGAATATCCTCTTAAGGTCCCCGGAAAGATCGATCATGCATTCCTTACCCACAGCCACCTAGACCACTGCGGTATGATCCCCGCCGTATGTGGAACGCAGAACTGCGAACTGTTCACGACCCCCCTCACCGCAGAGATCGCTGAACTCATGATGTTCGACAGCCTCAAGATCGCAAAGGCCGAAGGATATCCCCAGCCTTACACTCAGAGGGATATTGAAACCACTATGAAACACGTGGTACCGATCACCTTTGAAGATACTATCGAGCTCGGTAACATCGACGTCACCTTCCGTTCCGCAGGTCACGTCCCTGGTGCCACCATGTTCGAATTCCAAGGAGACAACAGCACGATCTACTCCGGAGACATACACACCGAAGACCAGAAATTGGTGCTCGGAGCCAGACCGAGGGATTGTAAGAACCTCTTTATCGAAGGAACCTACGGTGGCAGAAACCACCCTCCGAAGGAAGAGACCATCAACGCATTCATCGCCAAGATCGATGAGGTCATCGACCGCGGAGGAAAAGTTATCATCCCCTGTTTCGCAGTCGGAAGGACCCAGGAGATCATGCTCCTTCTCAAAAATCTGGGATATGAAATGTGGGTTGACGGAATGGGAAGAAGTGTCACCAATCTTTTCCTTGAATACCCCGAGTACATCAGAAATGCCAAGTCCTTGAAAGCGGCCAAGAGGACATTCAATGAGGTCCGCAACAGCTCAATGAGAAAAAAAGCTGTGCAGGGACAGATTATCGTCACCACCGGCGGTATGCTTGATGGAGGCCCTGTTCTCACATACCTCAAAACCCTCAAAGATGATCCCAAGAATGCTATCCTCCTGGTCGGATATCAGGCAGAAGATACCAATGGAAGGATGCTTATGGAAAAAGGATGCATCTCTCTTGATGGGGAAATTGTCAACGTTGCATGCGAAGTACAGAAATTCGACTTCTCTGCTCATGCCGGACATGACCAGATCGTCGAATTCATCAAAGCCTGTGACCCAGAGAATGTCGTCATCATGCACTCCGAGACCAGAGAGCTCTTCCTCCCAGATCTGGAGGATTACAATGTCATCCTCCCACAGGTCAATGTCCCGTTCGAGCTGGACATATGAAAGTCCCTGACATACGGCCGTTCCTCGAAGAAGATGTCGGCTCCGGCGATATAACGTCGGAGATCTTCCTCCCAGACAGATGTGGTAAAGCCATAATCGCTGTCGAACAGGATGCGGTCGTTGCCGGCCTGGACGAAGCTATCACCGTGTTCTCCATCCTCGGTGCAAAAGCAACACCTTTGGTCAAAGATGGAGATGTTGTTTCCGCTGGCACAGTGGTCCTCAACATCGAAGGATCACTGAAAGCCCTTATGACCTGTGAACGCACTGCATTGAATTTTCTAATGAGGATGAGCGGTATCGCCACCCTCACACACAACATCTCCCAAAAGGTCCATGAGTTGGATCCAGAGCTACGCATTGCAGCCACCCGCAAAACCACTCCTGGATTCAGATATTTTGAGAAAAAGGCTGTCTCACTAGGAGGAGGGTGGCCTCACAGATTTGGACTTTCAGACATGGTAATGGTCAAAGACAATCACATCGCCGCGGTCGGAGGATTGAATAAGGTCATCGAACGCATGAAAGATGTGCCAGAAAGCATAAAAATTGAGATCGAGGTCCTCGATCAAAATGAAGGGATCGAGGCTGCAAGGGCTGGTGCGGACATCATTATGGCGGATCATTTCAAACCTGCCGATGCAAGAGCACTCAAAAATGCTGTTAAAGCAATCGACCCGAAGATCTTGCTAGAGGTTTCTGGTAACATCACTTCAGATAATGTCACCGATTACGCAGGTTGTGCAGATATCGTTTCATTAGGCGAGCTGACACATTCTCCCAAAGCAATCCATTTCTCAATGGATATCGACTAATACGACCGATTCCATTTCTTTCGCATGGCATTGGATTTCAGCCAATACAAATGTGAATACTGCGGAGCGACCTGTACCCAGGTGCTGTTCGCCGCATTCCTTTGTGACAAAAAAGAGTGCGTAGATAAAGCAAGAGATGCCAGAGGTGGCCCCGGCGGACATATGGGTAGAAAGGCCATGGGAAAATCCATCCTCCCTGAAGATATTATCAGCGAAGAAAGTATCGTCAACTCGAATCCTGACAAAATTCACTGATCCGAACAAGGTCAAATTACCGGCTCCATGCAAAATTATGCACAGAGCCAGGTTTCATTTTTACTGTTTCTGAATATGTTCATCCATGCCTGAACACGCGACATCCAGTGTATACCATTGCAATGTTGTGCTCATTAGCCGCATCTATTGACTCCTGGTCTCTGATGCTTCCACCGGGCTGAATGATAGCAGTAATACCGGCCTCAGCGGCGGTGTCAACTGCATCTCTGAAGGGGAAGAATGCATCCGAAGCCATCACACAGCCTTTGGTGGGTTCTCTTGCCTTGGTCGAAGCAATGGTTGCTGAATCTACACGGCTCATCTGTCCCGCACCGATACCCACTGCATGTTCTCCGCGAACATAGACCACTGCATTCGAGGTCACATGTTTCGCAAGTTTCCATGCGAAAAGAAGAGAGTGGACCTCCTCTTCGGTAGGAGCGCGCTTGGTGACCACTTTGAGGTTCTTCGGGTCCACAACGACATCTTCGTCAGTTTGTACCAACAGTCCGCCCTGAACTTTCTTGGTCTTCATCTCGCGAACACGACATTCAGGTCCGATCGGCTGATTGGTCCTGAGCAGACGGATATTCTTCTTGAGTTTGAGTACTTCAAGAGCGCCGACATCGAAATCAGGTGCGATAACGGCCTCGACGAAGTATTCATGGATCATCTTTGCGGTGTCTATGTCACATTTACGGTTAAGCGCAATGACACATCCGAATGCGGAAAGGGGATCGACGTCATAAGCGGTACGGAATGCTTTTGCGATCGTGTCGTCGCTTGCAAGTCCACATGGATTGGTGTGCTTCATGATAGCTGCGGTCGGCCTCTCGAAATCCATGACGATATCGAGTGCTTTGTCAAGATCAAGGATGTTGTTGTAAGAAAGTTCCTTACCGTGAAGGATCTCTGCCTTGGCAACTGTCACACCGGCAGTGAAGGGATTCTTGTAAAATGCTGCCTTCTGATTGGGATTCTCCCCATATCTGAGATCGCATACTTTCTCGACAGGTTGTGGCCAAGATTCAGGGAAGAGTTCCTTGGAGAACAAGGGGTGAAGTTGGCTTGCGATCATCGCATCGTAATTGGCCGTGACAATGAATGCATCGGCCATCAGTTTACCAAGCACTTTCTCGTCGAGATTTCCGTCATTGGCGATCATATTTCCTAGAACAGTTCCATACTGACGCGGTTCGGTGACAACAGCCACCGATTTGTAATTCTTCGCAGCAGCACGGATCATGCTCGGTCCACCAATGTCGATGTTCTCAATAATCTCGTCGAGGGTGACACCCTGTTTGAGGACCGTTTGCTTGAACGGATAAAGATTCACGACCACCATATCAACAGGGATTATGCCCATGGATTCGATGGCCTTCATGTGCTCTGGCACATCTCTCCTGGCGAGGATCCCCGCATGAATGTTCGGGTGAAGGGTCTTCACACGACCATCCAACATCTCAGGAAATCCGGTGACCTCTGCAACCTCTTTGACAGTGATCCCATTCTCATTCAGAAGTTTGTATGTGCCCCCGGTCGAAATGATCTCAACACCAAGGTCCTGAAGCTGTTTTGCAAAATCGACAACTCCGGTCTTATCTGATACACTAATGATTGCTCTCTTGATCTTTACCAGTATGAAGCCCCCTCGTTGGGTTAATTCAACATGTCGTATTTTCTTATCACGAAATCATACATAAACTTTACAAAACGAATTTCGTAATTTCGTTTCGAATCACCTTTGATTTTTTACGAATATCGAATATTGGTCCTATTTCAAATATCTGTAAATGATGTTCCAGTTAATGAAAAGAAAAGACCTTGAAATTGCTCTAGAAAAAGTTGAGTCATTCCGGGATCCCGTGGCCCACTTGGAGCAATACCCAACTCCTGCGACGATCGTCGCGGATATCGTCTACGACGCGTATAGGTCGGGCGACATCGAAGGGTTGAAGGTCATGGACCTCGGGTGCGGACCTGGCATATTCTCGATCGCCGCCTCACTGATGGGTGCTGGAATGGTGGTAGGGTATGACATATCAGAAAGTGCACTGGAAGTTGCAAAACAAAATGCCTCCCAATTCGGAGTGGACATCGAGTTCAAACTGTCCGATGTAAGGATGATCTCAGAAGGTGCTGACACCGTGTTGATGAATCCCCCCTTCGGAAGTCAGAACCGCAATGCGGACAGACCATTTTTAGACAAAGCCTTGGAATCAGCGGAAGTTGTATACTCTATACATATGGCCAACACCCTTGAATTCATCAAAAGCTATGTCGAAGACCGGGGCCGTTCACTCGAACATTATAGAATTTATAAGTACCAAATCCCGCATACTTTCTCATTCCATACGAAAACAAAACAGGCCGTGGAGATTGCCGCGGTGGTTATCAGATAAGGAGACATAATATGACTGGAAAACAAGTTCTGCCCGGAGATGAAATCGCTGTAGAGGAGGAATATGTGGCCTCCGAGGGCACCTATGTCAGAGATGGAAAAATATACGCTGCACAGGTCGGCACCCTTGTTCTCGATGATAATGAGTGTGTCGCCAAGGTCATATCATTCAATCCACCCAATATCCTTCATATCGGGGATATCGTCTATATGTCCATCGACGACACCCGCAAGACCATGGCCAC
Source organism: Faecalibacterium sp. CAG:74 (assembly GCA_963635855.1). Lineage (GTDB taxonomy): Archaea > Thermoplasmatota > Thermoplasmata > Methanomassiliicoccales > Methanomethylophilaceae > Methanomethylophilus. The sequence continues at coordinate 35,684 of CAVHHN010000002.1, forward strand.
TGCCACCGCACTCGTCAAAGAGGGTACTGAAAGAGATATCGCAAGCAGTACCGTCGCCACGATCCATGTCTCCAAGATCTCCCCGGATTACACTGACAATGTATCCAATGAATTACGCAAGGGGGACCTCGTCCGTGGAAAGGTCATCAGTGTCAAGCCATCACTTCAATTGACCACAAAAGAACCCCATCTCGGAGTTGTACGTGCACAATGTGGTATGTGTAAGACCGAACTCGTACGGAAAGGAAAGAACAATGTCCTCTGCCCCAAGTGTAAACGTTCTCAGACCAGGAAACTTGCAGATGATTATGGGGACGTCGAGATATGAGTTCCAAATTTGAAAAATCCCAGATCGAAGAGCTCAAAGCAGAGATCACCAAGCTGAGGGGAGAGGTAGATTCTCTTCATGAATTCGTGAAGACCCTGTACGCCATGCTTGATGAGGGCGAGGATTATGATGGATCGGGCCTTTTGCCTGCTCTTGATTTCGGAGGCGTGAACAATTGAAGGTAGTGTGTCTCCTGTCCGGCGGTATTGATTCACCGGTCGCAGCTTACCTAATGGCCAAGGTCGGTGCTGAAGTGATCCTACTGCACATGGACAACCGCCCATACGCAGATGACGGCCTCATGAACAGGGCGGTCCGCCTCACCGAACAATTGCGTAAGGTGACCGGTCAGGAAATACCACTTTACGTGGCACCACATGGTGTTTCCCAGAGGGCGATCTCCGAGAAAATAGACAGCTTATACCAGTGCGTTCTGTGCAAACATGTAATGCAACTCACTGCCAGAGAACTCTGTAAAGAATTGGATGCTTCGGCCATCGTTATGGGCGATTCTCTAGGCCAGGTTGCATCGCAGACCCTCCTCAATATCCGCTCCGAGGTTAACGGTGTTGATTTTCCTATCCTCAGGCCACTTATCGGTTATGATAAACTGGAGATCATAGAGATCGCTGAAAAGATCGGAACCTTTGAACTGTCCAATCTTCCAGCAAAAGGGTGCACCATCGTCCCTAAAAAAGTGGTCACTGAATCTCAACTCAACCGCGCCCAGGAATATTATGAGAAGACCGACATCATCGGTCTTGCTAATCAGTGCGCTGCAAATGCCGTCCGCCAGATGTGAATTTATTTGTAATACTCGTTCGAGTGACGATTTTGGGGTATTTACCCGGGTTACAACAATGTATTATTCGACCACAAGGTAAATTCTAAAAAATACATTGGTTGATTGATTCGACAGTATTTATTTAGTAACAATTTACAGATTATTAATTATTGGATTATATGGATATAGTAATAAATACAACTTAATTTATTATAATTATTATAGGTTTCCAATAAATTGTTATTGGTACATAAATCCAAATCACTCCGATTTGCAAATCCCATAATGGGAGGAATGAACATGCATGCATCATCCATAAAACTGACCTCTGCGTTCATTATCATCATACTATCGGTCGGGACCATTAGTTTGGTAGGGTTCACGGTCGATTCAGCAGATTCCAAACAAGGGGTCATGTTAGATTTTGCATACTACAACGTTGAATGGAATGAAATGAAATTCACCGAAGGCATGACCGGCAGAGAAGCACTTGATACTGTCTGTTTATCCAAAGGATATGAGATCGTCGAAAATGATGACGGAACGATCTATTCGATAAATAATCAACCAGAGCTCCGCAACGTCAGTTGGGGTATGTATATCCTTAACAAAGAAAATAACTGGGTTCAGGTTGATGACCCAGATAATTACGTTGTGTACGGAGAGGAGATCATCTCCTGGGCAAGGACTGGTACAGGTAGCGAAATGATGCCTGCTGTAGATCAGACAGGATTTACATACTACAGCTATGCCCACCGTGGCGCCAACCTACTAGGCGAGAAACTCAAAGTCATCACTCTTGCGCCTTCCGTCACTGAGACCGTTTGTGCAGTAGGCGGACGGGAATACATCGTGGGTACGGACCGTTACAGTGATTATCCAAACGCATTGGTCGCTGACCAGAACAGTCACAAAGTATCGATCGTCGGTGGATACACCGACCCTAACTTTGAAAAAGTCGTTGGAGAGAACCCCGACATAGTATTCTTGGATGGAGGTACAGGCGAACATGTCACCATGGCAGACAAACTCCGTAAAGCAGGGATTTCATGCGTTGTCCTGTACAATGCGGTGACCACAGACGACCTTCTCAAAAACCTGTGGATCTGTGCTTCTGCCCTGGGATTTTCCGAGGTCGGCAATGAGTACATCTCCAATGTGACCGAGACCCTGAACAATATATGCAATATCACAAACCTTCAGGGAAAGAAGGTATTCGTATCTCTTGGAGTAAGCGACTCCCCATACACTGCTGGGTCTGGTACATACATCACCAATATGCTCGAATCCCTCGGAGCCGAGAATATCTTCGCTGAAGATTCCAGTTCCTGGTTCATGGTCTCGAAAGAGATCGTGTACGAGCGTCAACCAGATATCATCCTCATTATCTATGACACCGAGGAGATCACTTCTCAGAGGGAATACCGTAAACTCCTATCACAGTTCAATGACATGTGGAAAAAGACCCCTGCATACATCAACGGTGATGTGTACATCTTCTCCGGTGATGCGGCAAGTCTTTTATCTCGTTCAGGCGCAAGACTTCCCGAGGCTCTGGAACTAATGGCAAAGATCCTTGACCCAGATTCATTCATTGAAGCCGACCCCACTGATGTGGTGGGCGTAAAATACTACAACAACTCATATAACGATTCAGAAAACAATTATCTGCGTTATGTCAAAGCCAAGGGGCTGTTAGAATGGCAAAAAGACTGACGGTACTTATCCCTGTCCTCATCCTGCTGTTGGCTATCCCTGCCTCAGTAGGGTGTTCGACAGCAGAGAACCAAGATTCGGAAACAACCCCTGAACTTTTACTTGATATGGGGAACGGCCATACAGAATGGGTGCCCATTGTCAAAGGTTATTCGATCGAAGACACATTATCGGCAACACTCGGATCCAGGATCGCTTTCGGAGACGTCGACAATGAAAGGAGAGTGCTTTCAGTAGATAATGTCAAAAATATTACGATCGGGACTGGCAATTACACACAGGACTGTTACTGGAGGATCTATTCATGGAATTCTGTCGAGTGGGAATTCCTGACCTCCGACGTATCGGAAAGATATATCTCTACATACCTGGCACTTGCATACTACCCCAATGATCTGACCACCCCTGTCTCGAATCCTGAATACCGCGGGGTATGGACCTCGTACAGGGGAGACTCATCCTCTTCTGGAATCAGTACGTCCACTGGACCCTCTCGCGTGGCCACACCTCTCGAATGGTACAACAGCTACGCAGGTGCTGTGGACGCTTCCATACTTTACGCTGATGGTATGATCTACCATACCGTTGCTGGAAAATACGGTGCTGTGGGTATGGATAGTCTTGCAAAGATATGCTGTCTCGATCCTGTAAATCAGGAAGTACTGTGGTCACGTACATATTCAAGTTCTTCGAACATAGAGATCACGACCCCGGTCATAATCGGAAATATGATCCTTGTGTCCTCAGGTAATTGGCATATCTACTGTCTTGATCGTTTCACTGGAGAACCTCTGTTTGAACTGATGCCAAATGACAGTACAGGGGACATGTGCAAAGGATCGAAGATCACCACATACATCAAACGTATGGATGATGGATCTGTGACCAACGATAGGATCCACTCCAACGCTGGAATCACCAACATGGTCTATGATTCTGGCGCATTGTACTTCGGCACATCAGATGGTCTCTTAAGGTGCTTCTCAATCGACCGTGAAAATGGGTTCAAGGAGATCTGGAACTTCAAACCGGATAATTCATACCGTGGATGTTTCTATTATTATCCTCCGGTGGTCTCCGATTTCGAAGGTAAAAAATACGTTATGATCGGAAACTATGGTGGGGGATTGATCTGTGTAGATGGAACCTCAGGCCAAGAGGTCTGGCACCAAACTGTTACCGACACAGAAGACCGTAAGGTCGGACAGGTTTCCTCAATAGTCACATGTTCGAACGGCCAAGCACTTGTATGTTATTCTGGTGGTGAGATGAGTTCGACAGGTGGCGGAATAATGCTCATCGATATCACAAATGGTTCGATCCTGTGGAAACAAGACATCAGATGTGGAAAACCTGTTGCATATCAAGACAGATTTTATTGTTATATCACCGCCAGAACCAACCAGAAGATCAAAGACCGTACCACCGGACAAGAGATCGATCTGGTCAATGGATATTATTCTCTGTGGATCAACGATGGATCGGTACAATGGAGTTATCCCACAGATGCCCTGTCCATCGGTGGGGTCACATATTGCGATGGGAAACTCTACAGTATGGATTATTCCCCCGGAACCGAAGGGGTGACCGGTGGGCAGGTATGGTGCCTTGACTCAGACACCGGCAGTGTGGTGTGGAAGGTCAAAGTATCCCCTTACAACGGCAATGCTTACAGCATGTGTGCACCGACCGTTGTAGATGGTAAGGTAATTGTCGGAAACGATTATGGTGCTATCTATATCCTATCTGAAAACAGCTACGATCAGAATGGCCGTACAGCCAACATCAATTATGAATCGGTAGGCCTGGCACATTGGTCATGGATCGCTACATTCGCCTTGGTCGGAATAGCATTGGTGGTCTCGGTCTGGAGATATAGGTCCTGAATGGATAACAAATTACCTTGGAGGAAAAGACATGAGTGATAATGAAGCCGGAACACAGCCTGAACCTGACAAGGGAAAAGGACCACTGAAAGGTGTGTTCTCTCTGTTCAAGAAAGGATTTCGCGGACTGCAGTATGATATGATCTCACCCGATGACGAAAGAAGTGAGATCTCCCTCAAGAAGAAGAGATTTAGAATCATCCTGATTCTTGGTATCATCATCTGCGCCGTCATGTTCTTGGTCTCGATCTCCATCTCATCAGGTGGTATAATCCCCATCAGTGATGCTCTGTCCGCATTGATCTCCTCCATTCAAAAGGGCGGGCACGATCTGAACACCACCGAACTTTACGTTTACCAATCCCGTCTGCCCCGTGCGATTGCAGCAATTGGAGTGGGTGCCGGTTTGGCTATCGCAGGTTGTATGTTCCAAGCACTTATCCGCAACCCTCTCGTCGACCCTTACATAACCGGTGTGTCCTCGGGTGCGGGATGTTTCGCCATAGCCATTGTCGTTGCGGGGATCTCCATTTCCATGCTCAACGACTTCAGCAATTATATCATCCCCTTGGCAGCCATCATCGGCGGTCTTGCCGCCTTCGCTATCACTCTCACCATCGCTGAAGGTGCGGGAGGTTCGGCAACCAACTACATTCTCGCAGGTACGATCGTCGGATTTGCATTCACCTCTGTGCAGACTATCTTCCTTTCTCTTGAGAAAGATAACCTCACCAATGTCATGTGGTGGCTCTACGGAAGTTTTGCCAATATCACCTGGGAAAATGCATTCTTGGTGCTGGTTCCAGCCCTGGCGATCTCGTTCATTTCAATGCTATGGGCACGTGAATTCAACCTGTTCATGTCTGGAGAAGACCAAGCAAGACAACTTGGACTGAATGTCAGAAGATTCAAAGCAGGAATGATGGTCGTTGCATCCGTCCTCACCTCGGTCTGTGTTGCATTCGTCGGTGTCATCGGATTCGTCGGACTTGTTATCCCCCACGCTTGTCGTATGCTTATGGGCGGTGACCACAGACTTATCATGCCCGCATCGATCGTTTTGGGTGCCTGCCTGATGTTGTTTGCCGACCTTATCGCAAGAGTGGTCATAGCACCTCTGGAAATACCTGTTGGTGCGGTCACAGCACTCATCGGTACGCCAGTGTTCGCATACATGCTTATCAGAAGGGGGCGCAACTACGACGGATGATTCCCTTGCTAACGTTCGTGCATCAGAGACCGATTCATCCGCCGATGAACTTCTCAGGATCGAAGACCTTACCATCAAATTCGGTGATTTCGAAGCTCTGCACCACATCAATCTCTCCCTCCCCAAAGGTAGACTTGTCGGCCTGATCGGACCGAACGGATGTGGAAAATCGACCATGATGAAATGCATATCCAAACTGCATACTGATTGGACCGGAAAGATCACGATAGACAAGGTCTGCACAGACAACATGAAACCGTTGGACACGGCAAAGATAATAGCCAATGTGCCAGCGGAGCCAGGACCCCTTTTCGGAATGACCTTGATGGAGCTGGTCATGTTAGGTAGGTATCCATTCGTGGACAAGGTCTGGTGGGAATCTCCTGAAGACGAGAAAGCTGTCAGAGATGCACTTAGGACATTTGGACTCGACCACTATAGAAGGAAGAAGGTCGCACTCCTGTCGTCCGGAGAGAAACAACGTGCACTCATTGCCAAGGCGTATGTTCAGAACCCCAAACTGATGCTGGTCGACGAACCTACATCTCACCTTGACATGAAATACAAACTTGAGGTCATGGAATATCTCCAGAACCTCGCTCGCGACAACATGACCGTGATCGTCGCTGAACATGATATTTCACTTATGGCCCGTTACTGCGACATTTGCGTGATAATGAAGAAAGGAAGCATAGTGACCATCGGTGATCCGAAAAAGGTCATCACAGAACAACTGATCAGGGACGTATACGAGGTCGATGCCCGCGTAGGCTTAGACATAGATGGCGAGATCTACGTCCTTCCGAAAAGATACATAAAAGGGTGAGATCATGAAGAAAATTGCAATAGTAGTTCTTGTCCTGATGACCTTGACCGCGGTCATCCTCCTCGAACACTCAGATGAAGCTTCGGCAGAGATCTGTTCTGGAGTGAATGTGTATATCCAGAACGAAGACGGTACGTACACGAAATCGGTTGTCAATGATGTACAATCGGTCAAAGAAGCAATAGAAAAAGCCATCACGGCCCAGGACCGCACCATGGAACTGAATCTATCCAATACGGCCATCAAATCAATTGACGGCAGATCTCCTCCAGATAATCTATGCTGGAGGGTGTTCCAGTGGCTTCCCGCAGGCAGTTCTGGATGGGCAGTACAAGGATTTAACAGCAATTCCAATCAGAACATGGTGTCCAACTGCACATACTGTGTGTGCCTCACTGAAATGAAAGAGGTCTCAGGTTCGATCACGTATACTGTTCCAGACTTCGAACCCCAATCGAAAGGATATTTCTATATCAGATTCGCCAACGGATTCTCACCCGATAATGAACATGTCAAGAAGGTATTTACCCCCGAAATCAGAGAAAAAGGATTCTGGATCGAAGGATATGGTTCCACGATGGGTGCCGTCCTCAAGGATGCCATAAGCAGGAATTGGCCTGGAGAGATCGACACATATTCTGGAAAAACCGGAGGAGATTATCTTTCCGATTGGATCAATATTCTTTTTGGACTTGGTAATGATAATCTCGGAGAGAACGTCTGGGCATACTGGAGCCAGTGGTGCTGGAAAGACCATAAGTGGACATATAACGACTGGACCCTTGGATATTATGATCCCGCAGTATACAGCTATATGGAATGCATTTACCTTATCTCTACTCCAGACCCCTACAGCGGAGAATATGTGATCGATAAGGGAGGAGAAGAGCCCAACCCAGAACAGGATACCATAACCTGCATGAAAAATATCCTTACTGCACGCTTCATGTTGCCCGATGGAACCGAATGGGCCACACAAAATGTGGAATACGGCAAGCAACTTGATGTCACCAAGATCAAAGACCCGGAAATATCTGGAAAAGGTTTCATCGGTTGGGGAGATACGACCGCCCCGATCACTTCCGATATCACATTCACCGCATCATTCGCGGATAATGTCTCAGGCATGAAACGTGTCAAATACACCACCGAAGACGGCCAATTGATCACGTATGAGTATGTGTCTCCGGGATCTGCAGCCACCTATACAGGGATACCGAGCAAACTAAGCACGGAAAAATACATCTATGTATTCAAATCCTGGAGTGATCCACTCACTTCGGTGACAGAAGATATCGTTGTATATCCCATATATGACCAAAAAGACAGAGAATACACGGTCAACTTTTACAATTATGACAGATCCCTCATCGCAAGTGTTCAGACAGCTTACGGCACTGCCGCCACATTACCTGATGCACCGAGCAGGGAACCAACCGCCAAGTACCAATACACTTTTGCCGGGTGGAGTCTGACCCCCAATAACAATGTGGCAGTGGATCTGGAAAATATCACTGATACCACCTATGTGTACGCCTATTTTGAACCATCAGGAAGAGACTACACTCTGACATTCTGGAACAATGGTGTCGCCATAGCAAATTATGTCGCGAAATACGGTTCGACCTTGGGGGAGACCTATCCTCTTGAACTGTTCAAAGGTACCGGTTTGGCAAAACTCTACAGAGACAGTGAACTCACCAAAGAATGTGACACAAATTACATTATCGTGGGTGACACGAACATTTATGTCACCGAAATTCCTGGAAATTACTCTGCACCCCAGGATTCATCCGGAAACGTCTCAGGGAACACTATCACTGTCGCTTTCGATGAGACTTTGGCCAAGAAATTGACCATGGAAGATGGAAAAGTGGTCATTTGTGATATCTCACAGTACCCCAACGGAATGAAGGCTTCTATCTCAAAGGAATCACTTCAGATCCTTTCCTCGATACTTGGGGGCAATACCATCGCTGAGATCAAGGTCCCTAGAGGTTCGATCTCCATGCCGTTGCAATCATTCATATCCAGTTTAGATGATGGAGAAGAACTTACGTTCTCAGTGCAGAACGGACCCTTGAATGTTAAGATCACCACGGCACTGAAGAAGATCAACTACAGTTCCTTCTATCGTGTCGACCTGAGAGTGGGAAATGCAACCGTGAAGGAACTTGAAGCCACGATCACTCTGCTTCTAGATTTGGATGAAGGGATGAGTTCCAGTGTCTGGAATATTTCATCCAAAGGAGCGATAACCAATTACACATCATCATATGACGGAAAATATGTTACTTTCAACACCAACCTGTTGGAATTCTATGCTGTAGGAACAACAGATACCACAGTGGTCAAAAAGACCGTCGTCTGCCCATATGGGAATATTGATTGTGCTGTTGAAGGTAGTGGGATCACTGGTTCTGCCAAGATCACTTCAATGACCTTAGATAATATGGGTAAAACCCTGTTCATCCCATCGTCTGTAAATGGGGTTACTGTCAGAGGCCTGGACTCTGGAGCCCTCAACGGGGTTGTTAATGCTTCCACGGTCGTCATACCGGTCACAGTTGACAATTTCTCATGGAGTGAGTGGACGAACTCATCAATAACAGACATCTATTTCCTCGGTAACTCCCCAAGTTTCACAGGGACGGTTCCATCTAATATCACTGTTCACCACCGTGCTGATGCAGAAGGATGGGGGATCGGAGAGGCCGATCTGGTAATTAACACCTATAAAGGATCTTACGGCAAAGATGCGTTCACTTTCACATATTACGTCGTTGACGAGACCGTGGTCGTTCACAGATACTTATCCGGAATTTATGTCCAAATTCCCGCAGAGATCTCCGTCGGTGGAACTTCATATCCCGTTTCATACATCGGAGACGGGGCTTTCATGTACTCGAAGGACAGTTCGATCGTAGAACTATATGACCTACAATATTCCGTTTACCGGCTGGAATCCTTGGACCTTGACTCCAACGTTCGCGGGATCCTTTCAAGGGCACTGATGAATTCCACCGTTGTGAACTTGTATCGTGCAGACTCCGTGGAATACATCTGGGACGAAGCATTCTCTGGTTGCGGGAAACTTTCATACGTCACATTCGACAATGAACTTGTATTCATCGGATACCGTGCATTCAACGCATGCGACGGACCTGCATTCACCAGATTCGTAATACCTGATTCGGTCAGATTGATCCAAGATCATGCGTTCTATCAATGTTCCAATCTTTCCACAGTGATCTTTGGAAACGGATTGACCAACATTCCAACATACTGCTTCGGACATTGCGTGAAACTTACCGATCTTGAACTTCCAGATTCGATCACAACTATCTCGGATCATGCGTTTTACAACTGCAGTGGTCTAAAATATGTTGATCTGAACAAAGTAAACTCGGTCGGGAAGGAAGCGTTCTTCATTTCTGGTACATCATCATTGGAATTCGTGGTCTTCGGAGCAGACCTCCAATCTCTTGAGGAGAATGCTTTCGGAAATAATAACGCTCTTACCGAGCTGGAAGTGCACTGCGGATTCTTCAACTCCTTCCCAAAGGCATTCCCGCAAGAAGTTCTTGACAATGTTGTGATCTACGCAAGTGATGATGTTATTTCATCCTGGAACGAACATAAGAGCGAATATAATGTTCAACCGCTTGTTGAACCAGATCCTCAAAAAGATTACAAACTTCTCTGTACGGTCATCAGCGGAATGATAATCATATCGATCATACTGTGGATCGCGATTTACTACCAGAAATCACACAAAGCTGTAAGAACCTACTGAATCCAAGGGCGGGATCAATAATTCCCGTCCCTGGTTCTGGTATATGAATAAAATGCAGGACAGGAATCGATCTCGTCCTCATCATAAATCATATCCATAGTGATCCTGTGAACGTAAGGTACCTGTACTTTGGAAACATAGATCGTATAATCGCCAACAGGGATCTTCAGATCTGACTCTTTAGGACTTTTGACCTCGGTAGACACCAGGGCAGGACCCATACAGGCTGTGCACACGCGATAATCATGGCGTTCATTGAGCACCATCTGTTTCACGTCTTCGTCCACTTCGATTTGCATAGACCTTGCACAACCGCACTGTATTTATGATTACCCTAATCCTTCTTTCATCGGACTTGATCAGGACTCAAACATGAGGATAACGATACCTAGTTGAGATGTCGCACTTCACAAAAACCTGATGAGTCCCCAAGACCCAGTGAAGTAGAAATACATGGGGTCTGAAAACCGAGGCCCCACCGATAACACTGGTGGGACCTCGTTATCAATACCCTGTGAATGTGTTTAATCCCTAAGATAGAGTTTTATGTCATGTGCATCAGGTTCTATAGTGAATTCATGTCCTGCGAATTTCTCCAACACAGGATTGACAATGAACCAAATTATAGACAGTAAACTATCATACACTTTAATGGTCTTGTGACAGGACCCAAATACGTTATCCTCTAGACTCTTGAGGTTTTTAGAAACATACAGATAGGTCAAAGAATCAACACTGTCGAAGAAGGCGGAAGTTCCGATCGAAGTGACGGAATCACCAATGTATAAGCGAGATACAGAAGTACAGCCAGCAAATGCGAAAACTCCGATCGATGTGTCATTAGTGGTGTTTATTTCCACAGATTTGAGGGAGCGACAATATTCGAATGAAAAGTCCCCTATGCTGGTGAGTGAACTACCAAAGGTCACAGATTCGAGAGAGGAGCAGTCACAAAATGCACATGCACCTATCGAAGTGACAGTGTCCGGAATGGTCACCGAAATCAATGAAGTACAATGTGAGAATGCGTCGCTGTTGATCGACGTAACACCCTGACCGAAATCAATGGTCTTCAGAGAGTTACAGTACTGGAATGAACGATCCCCAATGGTCTGCACTGAGTCAGGAAGCTTCACAAAAACGAGAGAGGTACAGTTGTTGAAGGTATTCTCATTGATACTGCTCAGAGATCCCGAAAGGATCACCTTTTTGAGAGAAATGCAGCTATCAAATGCGTAATCTCCAAGGAATTCAAGAGTTTCAGGGAAATGCACATAGCTCAAAGAAGCGCAGGTGTTGAATGCGCTACTACCGATGGATGTGATGGTATCCGGAAGGTCTGCTGAGGTAAGCATACGACAGTTAGCGAATGCATACTCGGGGATCTGAGTAATAGAGTTACTAAAGGTCACTGTAGAAAGGGTAGTACACCCGTAGAACGCATGATCTCCAATGGATGTGACCGAATCAGAAAGATAGACCGATGGCAAATAGACGCAATAGCTGAAGGCAGAGACTCCAATGGTCTTTACAGACCTTCCAAGTTCCATTCCATGAAGCGAACTGCAACGATAGAACGCAGAATCACCAATCGAAGTGACCGAATCGGGAATGACCACAGATTTGAGAGAGGTACAGTAATAGAACGCACCCTCACCGATCACCGTAAGGGAAAATGGAAGACCCACGTCCGTAAGAGAGGTGCAGTGGGAGAATGCTCTCGCCCCAAGGAACGTGACAGAATCTGGGAGATCTACCGACTTGAGTTGAGAACATCTAAGGAATGCATAGTCAGATATTGTGGTAAGTGAACTGCTTAAACTAAGCGAAGTAAGGGATTTACAACCAGTAAATGCGCGCTCTCCGATGGAAGTTACAGAATCTCCGATAATTACGGAAGTGATATTGAGGTAATTGCTGAATGCGTTTGCTCCGATGGAAGTTACAGAATCTCCGATCACAACCGATTCGGTGGAGAATATATAGTCTGCCCAGGGGGATTTGGTCGAGGTGTAATCATCCATCGGCCCGTTTCCATCTATGGTCAAAACCTTTGTCTCGGGATCAAAATTCCATGTAATTCCATTTAAATTGTTATCAGAGGTTGTTTCCGCGTTGGTGGCTTCAGCATGTTCTGCAATAAAGAACACAGAAACAGCGACCAATGCTGCAACCATTATCAATGCTCTCTTCATTTTTATTCACTATTCCCTGAACCGAAATACTATCTCCAGATCAGATATTAATATCTGTTAGGTTAACCAATTATTAATATTATTGTGAATTAATAATATCTAGATTGTACAAAAAACGACATTGTAACGATCATTAAGCAATACCCAGCATACTTGATCCGTCATCACAAATATGATTTTCAAGTCGCCTGTTTTAGTAAAACACTCGGCCCATTTATGTGATGTCGATGTACAAAAGCAAGTTATGCGGAAATGGATCAATGCCCAAAAAACTCCTTCACGGACCACACAGGATCCGACAAAGGCTCTGCAGAAATACCATCTAACGAGGCCACTCTCCGGTCTAAAATTATGGCCATACCACGATCACGTTCAGAACGGATCAATCTCCCGATCGATTGTCTGATCTTGCGTACCGCAGGTACCTTTACGGCCAGGTCCCAGCCTTTCCCATAACGATTCTGGTAATAACTGACGAGCGCATCCTGTTTAGCTGACGGCCTGCTGAAAGGAACTCCGACTATAACAGCCAATTCCAATTCCTTTCCTGGAAAATCGAGACCTTCGCTGATACGTCCCCCAGAAACAGCGAACAACACTGCCCCGTCATTGCACCGAAAATCCATCACCTGTTCCATAAGTTCGGACTGAGGCATATCGGGAAGTTCATAATAGATGTCTCTACCAAGACGTCCTGGCACATTATCATCTATGAATCTCTGCATTAGTGCATAGGACGGAAAGAATATGGCTGTGTTCCTACGAACGGCATTGACAATTGAGATCACATACTCCACCAACCTATCATAGGTCCCGCTTTCATCATTCAATTCGACATATCTTGTAGAGATATCCCGAACATACCCCACTTTCAAATTGTCAGGATCGAATGGTGATGGAAGCACAGCAAGTTCCGGTTCGAAAAGATCCAGATCTCCTGCATAATGTTCTAACGGACTTAATGTTCCAGATATGCTGATAGATGAACGACACTCAAGAAGAGGGTCCACAGCACCTCTTGGGTCCAGGCAATAAGCCTCCAAAGCAGGATTCTGACCACCGGACACGAGATACACATGCGAGGAATCATCACAGGCGATCCAATTGGTCAGGAATCTGGCAAGAGTTAGAATGTGAGAACGGGGCAGTTTACGTCTCTTCTTTTTTCCATCGGCGATCTCCTCACCCAATGAGATCAAATTGATCAAAAGAGTATGAATGTCGAAAGTTGACATGCCCAAACGTGACATCAACTCTTCAAGCAAATACCCTGAAGGGATCAGATCGTTATCACGACGGAGATACTCCTTTTGAGCATCGGAAAGAACTTCTTGCATTAAGAGCACAATATCCTTTGCAGACACCCCATTGTAGATCTCTGGGTCTTGCTGTGCCTCGGCCTCTTTCATGGAAAGTTCCAACGCTTTGGAAGTGACACGATAGGTCTGTATGTCCCGCAGATAGGAAGGGAGGTTGTGTGCCTCATCGATGATTATCACCGCATCCCTGATCCCGATCCCTATCCATTGCAAGAAATGTTCTCTGATGCCGGGAATGAACAGAAATGCATACGGTGCACTGATTATGTCCGCATATTGCAAAGCATGCTTAGAAGCTTCATATGGACAGACCCCGATCGACAAACAGAACTCACGGAATTCTTCAGGATCAGGATGTGCAGAACGGAGATATGCAACGCAAAATTCGATATTCTCACTCGTGAGTGCGGTATAATAGGAACATGCTCCAGCAGAGGTATTTCCCTTCTTGAGGGTGGCACATAACTTGGATATTTCCTCTGATGTGCCGCCTGCAAGATCCTTATCTGTCTGCATCATCGGACATGTCGCGGGGCCACGCCCCTGCATGGATACACACAACACCTCCGCATTGGAGGCTATCGCCCGTACCTCTAATGCCACCTGACGTTGCTGGGATTTGGTCCTTGTCAGAAAGATCAACTTATATCTCGTACCCTCCGTCGCTTCTAAAGCAGCACTGAGGGAGGTGATGGTCTTACCGGTTCCTGTCCCAGATTCCAGAACCAATGGCCTACCATTATGTGCCGACTCCCGGACCAGGCGGAACATCTCCTCCTGTCCGGGGCGGAACTCATAAGGAAAATAACGTGGGCACGTCATTCTTCGTCGTCTTCGTCACCCTCATGCCTGACCCAGGCCTCGGAGGGGAGCTCACTGTAGATGTTTTGAGGTTCGTCCGAATCGTTTTTGACATTTGTTTTGTCCTTTTCTTCCACTTCCTCTTTAGGCATAAGAAGCTCAGCGATACGGTCGGTTCTGAAGAGCCAGTAATGGATCCTCCACTCACGTCCATCGTAAAGGGTGATCTCTTCCCTTTCGGTGGACAGGACGCCCGAATCTTCAAGCATATAGAATGCATTGCGGTCCTCAGGTTCCAGAACATTATCGATTATCCTGTTGGAGTAACCGAAGAAATTCAGAACGTGCTGAGCAAGGTCGAATGCATCTTCGGGTTCCATTTTCATTTCCTCGTTATAGTAGTTTATACTGTTCTCTATAGCGAGTGCCAGATCGTCTACGGTTATCATGGAGATCTCTCTATTTTCAGTTCAAGCTAACAAATTTGGCGGTTCCGCTGATGGCTGTGGCAAGCTTGGAAAGTAAGGCATCATCGACGGTAGCTCCGATGAGGAGAACCATAAGCGCCTTTCCGCTTCCATTCGATGAAACGGCCATCTGTTGGATGTCGATCTTTGCGTCACCGAGGACGGTACCGACAGCACCGACCATTCCGGTCTTGTCCGCATAGGTCAGGAACAACAGGTTTCCAGTAAGAGGTACGTTGAATGCATATCCGTTGTATCCGACAAGCCTGGGTTCGTCCCCGAAGATGGTCCCACGGATGGAGTTGGTGGCACCATCGGCGACAGTGTGGACCTCGAGTATGTTAGAATAGTTGACAGACCCAGCATTCTTGGATTCTTTGATCTCGACACCTTTGGATTTAGCAATAGGTTCAGCGTTCACGAGGTTGGCGTTATCGAGGCCGACCATGTCCCTGATGAATCCTTTGACAGCATAGACCCTGAGAAGGTTGGTATCGCTGTTTGCCATAGGTCCGTTTGCGATGACCTCGAAGCTCTCGACATTCTTGCCGGTGTTGAGATGGTTGGCGAACACACCAAGACCCTCTGCAAGCGGCACAAAGGGTTCTGTCTCAGGGGTGAGCTTTCCGCGAGGTGCGTTGATGGCATTGGTGATGATACCATCTTTGAGGTATTTGATAGCGGAATTTGCGATATCCACTGCAACCCTCAACTGTGCTTCTTTGGTACTGGCTCCAAGGTGGGGCGTGGTCACAAGGTTGGGGCACTCAAGGAGCTTTTGCTCCTCTTCATTGAGAGGTTCGTTGCACCATACATCGAATGCTGCTCCTGCGATCTTGTTCTCTTTAAGGGCGCGATAGAGTGCTTCTTCGTTGACGATACCGCCGCGGGCCACATTGGCGATCCTGACGGTGGGCTTCATCATATCGAACTGTTTGTCAGAGATCATATCCTTGGTGGAAGGCAGGAGCGGACTGTGAATAGTGATGAAATCGGCCCTCTTGATTACTTCCTCTGCATTAGGGAGAAGTTCGATACCGATCTCGTCAAGGACCTCCTTCTTAGGGGGGAACGGATCACTGGCGACCATGGTCATGTTAAAGGCCTTGAGCCTCCTGGCGACCTCGAGACCGACACGGCCGGTTCCGATGATACCTAGAATCTTACCGTTGAGTTCGACACCAGTGAACTTGGACCGGTCCCATTTGCCCTGGTGCATGGACTCGTGTGCCTGAGGGATGTTCCTTGCCATAGATAGGATCATCGCACAGGTGTGCTCCGCAGCGGAAAGGGTGTTGGCAGAGGGAGTGTTCATAACGAGGATACCTTTTTCGGTGGCGTAAGGGATGTCGACGTTGTCGACACCGACACCAGCACGTCCGACGAGCTTCAGTTTCTTGGCTGCATCGAGTACTTTCTTGGTCACATGGGATCCGGAACGGATGATGAGAGCGTCATAATCCACGATCTCAGCGCACAGTTCGTCCTCGGTCATACCAGGTTTCATGACCACGGGGATACCGGAGGACTCGAGGATGTCGAGACCGGCTTTGTCCAATTTATCAGATACAAGAATTTTCATGCTCATTGTTTCATCTCCTCAAGGGCCTCGTTCATCAGTGCGATGAGCGCTTTGATATCACTGCACTGAAGATCGCCCATATGTCCGATCCTGAAAGTAGTGTTTTTCGCGGAACCATATCCGTTCGAGATCTCGACCCCCATGGATTTGAGCAGGGAGTGGAACTTGTCGAAGTCGAGATCGCCACGGTTTATGACACCGATAGTGTTGGATTCGTAACCTTTCTCAGGGAAAATACCCTGCATCTTGGTGCAGGCCCATTTGCGGACCATGTCGGCCATTTCCTGATGCCTTCTGTACCTGGTCTGCATTCCTTCCTTCAACATCTTGTCAAGTTGGTACTGGGCACCGTACATGATAGATACAGGGGGTGTGGTGAGTGCATAGTTCTCATCGTTCTTTGCCTTCAATTTGGTGAAATCCGCATAGAACCCTTTGTTCTCGACCTTTTCTGACTTGGCGAGGAATTTGGGAGATACGGCGGCAAATGCGAGTCCGGGCGGAAGGGCCATGGCCTTCTGTGTACCGAACACAACGGAATCTGGTTGTAATTTAGACATTTTAAGGTCCATGGCGAACATGGATGTGACAGAGTCGATCATCAGCAGAGCGTCCGAATTCTGAGAGCGGACCTCTTCGGCCAATGCAAGGGAATCGCAGAAAACTCCTGAAGAGGATTCGTTGGACACCCAGTGGACGGCCTCGATATCCTTCCCGACCTTTCCTTCGAGGTCAGCAGGCTTCACTGCCTTTCCGAGAGGTACGGAGATCTTCTCGACGACCTTTCCGTTGGTTTCCGCAACTTCGATGGAACGGTCTCCGAATGAACCAGATGTCAGACCGAGCGATTTCTTGGAAATACCACTCCTTGCAGCACCTTCCAGAAGAACAGTTGCCGAACCAGACACCATAAGGAAATCATAGTTGGTGTCGAGTACTTCGCGAAGTTTGTCTTCGATATCCTTGTGAAGCTCCTTGTACTCTTTGCTTCTGTGGGTGATCATAGGCCTGTCCATGGCCTTGAGAGTATCATCTGCCACATAGACCGGACCAACAGTATACAATTTTCTGCTCATTTGAATCCCTGAGCCGCCTTCAAAATAGGACGGAATAAGTTTGTGAAAGATTACCCCTTATTTAAGTATATTAGGGCGCGCGCGTGCGAGGACAAAGATAGTCTGCGCTTGCAAAGGAAAATAGAATGTCGGGGAATCCCCGACAAGAAATTTGAAAATTCAAAGTGTGCCTATGAACTTCTTGATGCGGGAGATCCCTTCCTTCAGCTGTTCTTCGCTGGCAGCGTAGGAGATCCTGAAGAAACCTTCACCGTGTGGCCCGAATACGGTACCGGGGGTGACTGCGACGTGGGCCTCCTGAAGAAGCCTGCTCGCAAGTTCGGCAGAGGGGATGTTGAAATCATACTTCGGGAATACATAAAATGCACCTTCTGGCACTTTGCATTCAAGACCTTCGATCTCTGATAGAAGGTCAAGGGTCAAATCCCTTCTGCTCTTGAATCTCGCCACCATATTATGAATAGGAGTCTGATCGCCATTGATGGCCTCTACCGCACCCTCTTGAGCGAAAGATACGCAACAAGAGACAGTATGGCCCTGGAGTTTGTTGAGGTCTTTGATATTCTGTTCGGAAGATATGGCCCACCCAAGCCTCCAACCTGTCATTGCAGCGGTCTTCGAAAGACCGGAAACGGTGATGGTCCTGTCCATCATCCCGGGAATGCTTGCTATCGAGAAGTGTTTTCCGGAATAGATAAGATTCTCGTAGATCTCATCAGCGAGAACGATCAGATCATGCTCCTGTGCCAGCTCTGCGATTGCACGGATGGTTTTCTCCGGGATCACGCTACCGGTGGGGTTGGCAGGAGTGTTGAGGATTATCATCTTCGTCTTGGGTGTGATGAGCGACTCGACAACGGCCGGATCCAACACAAAATCGTCCTCGTACCTAAGTGGGACATAAACGGGAATCCCACCGCAAAGCCTGATGTCCGCCTCGTAGGTCACCCATCCGGGATCGGGCAGAAGAACCTCGTCTCCCGGGTCGATATAGGCCATAGCGGTCATGAAGATCGCGTGTTTGCAAGGAGTTACGAGCACATTATTAGCGGCCACATCCAATTTGTTGAAGGAACGGGCCTTTGCGGCAATGGCATTGCGCAGTTCGGGAATTCCAGTACTGGGGGTATAGTGGGTGAAACCTCTGTCAAGGGATGATTTCGCAGCATCAACTATGTTCTTGGGCGTGTCGAAATCAGGTTCGCCGAGAGAAAATGAGATTACATCCACACCCTCGGATTTGAGTTTGCTTACAAGATTGGAAATTGCCAGGGTCCCAGAGGGAGGGATCTGCTGAAGTCTTTGTGATACCATCAATAATCACTTCGTGTTGCAAATCAGCTCATCAATTCTTTGAGCCTATCTGATTTTATTGCGTCTTTGATCTCCATGGCCATACGGGCACCGGTGCTGAGGCCGGGATAGATCATCTCTGCATAGGGGGACCCATTAATGAAAGGATTGGTCCCGGCAACGATCCTGGTAGAGATCTCGAAGATCCTGAACTCCAGTTTGTCGTTGACAACAGTTTCCAAACAGAACGGACCCCACAAACCGCCGAAGAGTTCGTAAGAACGGTTGACGATATTCTCGGCCATCTCGAACGCCTTTGGCAGAAGAGATTCACGAAGAACGACCGGTGTATTCCCGGTGACGACAAATGAAGGATAGAGGCCGTGCCTCTTCGCATCTTCAATGGACCCCAGCTTGTACATTTCATCGATGTTCGTCTCATCACGCCTGTCGATGGACAGAAGTTCCAAGGAACCGCCCTGCTTGATGTGATATCCATCAGGCTTCAACGGATCGTAGAAGAAGTGAAGGTAATACCTGGTACCCAAACAATACTCCTGGATGGTATACGGCTGACTGTTATCGATACCCATTTTGAAATCTGGGTAATCTTTGGCAATAAAGAACCCACGCCCACCTTTGGCACCGTGGTATTTGACCATGACCGGCTCTTTGATCTCCCTGGCGTCAGTGATCAAACGGGGCATCGGAGCACCAGCGGAAGTGATCCACTGCCTCTGAAGTGCCCTGTCGGACTCCCAAGAGAGCACGCCACGATTTCCGTATGAAGGGACTTCGAAATCCTCGAACTTCTTGGCACCCATATACTCGACGAATGATCCATGAGGTATGAGAATGACGTTTTCATCCACCAGCTCCCCAGCACGGGAACTCATGTCATCATAATCGGAATACGTGATGAACTTGTCTGGTTTGGCAAGCGGAAACGCATCGTAAATACGCTGATTGTTCTTGGTCACGAGACCTAGGGTCTTGAACCCCATCTTGCGTGCACCGTGAAAAATCTGCAGTGAAGAATGTGAACAGAGGGTTGCGATGGTGATCTTGCTCGGGTCGTAGCCGTCCAAGATTTCGTCTATCCTCTTTTTTGGAACCATATTCAGATATTGCCTTTCTCCTAATAATGTTAACGCGTCATTAGGTCGTAGAAAATGAGCATCTACTTGCCATAACATCTGAAAACTGTACACCAAAAAGTTATAACCCCTTGGTGGTAATCAGTACCTATCCGAGAAATCGGAAGGCACACTGCCTCAGAAAAAATACATAACCGAGAGGCCTTAAAATGACGAATTCTGAACTTGATTTGAACCCTTTGGTTGAAGAGCTGTTCGCAGCCCTCGACCAACAGGTACCCAAAGAAACACTGGTCGCAGAACTGGAAAAATACCTTATCCAATACAAGACCGGACCTACTGTGGCCAAGGAGAGCATTCTCCGTAAATATCGTGCACCGAAAACATCTGGCACATTTTCAAATGGTGCCGCCGTCACCAAAAAGATCAATGAATTGGAAGGCACCGAGATGTCAGTCATCATCGTGGCGAGGGTCGTCTTCGTTGAGAAGAAAGAGATCTCTGTGAAAGGCATCTCCAGGGTCATCGTATCTGGTATCCTTGGCGATGATACAGGAACCGCACCCTTCACCATATGGCGCGATGATGTGGATCTGGACAAAGGCGCTGTTTATTCATTCAAAGGTGCATACACCAAGAAGTACAGAGACCAGGTGCAGGTCAACCTTGGAACCAGGGGGAAGATCGAACCTGATACGGAAACCACCTTCGATGTACCAGTGCAATCCGCCACAACTTCCGTGACCAAAAAAATCAATGAATTGGAAGGTACCGAACCCTCCGTAGACCTGGTCGCCAAGGCAGTTTTCGTTGAGAAAAAGGAGATCACCGCAAGAGGTTCGCCGATGACGATCTTCTCAGGTATTCTCGGAGATGATACTGGCACCGTTTCATTCACTGCATGGCGCGATGATGTTGAAATGGAGAAAGGATCCGTTTACACTATCAAAAACGCCTATGTGAAGTTGTTCGGCGACAGGCCCCAGATCAACATAGGTACCAAAGGTTCGATCGAACTCAACCAGGACACAACCTTCGATGTACCTGTATCCTCAGAATCCTCAAGTTCTGGGCTTTTGAAGATCAAAGACATTACTGAAAATACACGCAATCTCGACCTCGTCGCCTGTATCTCCGAACTGGAATCAAGGCAGATAGCTATCAAAGGAGAGACAAAAACCGTCTTCGGTGGTATGTTATCCGACGAAACTGGAAAGATACAGTTCACAGACTGGGGCAATCATGACCTACATGACGGAGATACGATCTCCATCAAAAATGCATATATCCGTTCCTGGAGAGGTATTCCCCAAGTCAACATCGGAGACCGCAGCGAGGTCTGTTCCAGCGATACAAAACTTGGACCTATCTCCACTGGTCCTTGTAAGAAGACCGTCGAAGAGATCCTAAAAATCGGAGGAGGACTTGACCTTTCCATCACGGGAACCGTCGTCGATGTCCGTACCGGAAGTGGACTTATCAAGAGGTGTCCCAAATGCAAACGTGCCATCACTGGTGACACCTGTACCATCGACGGCCATGTGGAGGACCCGATCATGGACCTGAGACTCAAACTCATCCTCGACGATGGCACCGGTGCGATCAGTGCCATCCTTGGACGTGCCGACACGGAAAAGATCACTGGCATCACATTAGAGGCCGCGATCGAGACCGCCAAAGAAAAGGGGGACATGAACGTCATTGGCAACACTATGGCCCGCTCCTGTCTGCTCAAGAAACTCACGGTCACTGGAAACGTGATGAGCGATGAATACGGCCCACAGATCAGTGCCCGCAGCACAAAACTGGAAGAGTATGATACTCATGCTGAAGCAGAGGCTCTCTTCGCAGACGTGGAGGCATCGATATGAACACTAACAGAGAAACTGCATGGAGGGTCTTTGCGACCGAACTCAACAGTGCATCATACGAGATCAAAGCTGAAGAGGAGAAGAAACCCTCTTACCAGCTCAGCCGCCTAGGTGCCCCCATCAACAGGGTCCTGGTAGCTGGTGTCCTGACCGAAAAAGAGGATATCGGTACTGATGGAGAACCGATGTGGAGAGGTCGTATCCAAGATCCAGCAGGCGGTTTTGTGTTCATCAATGTTGGAAGATTCCAACCGGATGCGGCGGCCACCATGGCAGACCTAGAGGTCCCCTGCCGTATCGCAGTAGTCGGAAAAGTGAAATCGTACAACGCGGACGATGGAAAGGTCTGGATATCCGTTCGCCCTGAAAGGATAGTCGTCATTGACGAAAACGTTCAGAACGAATGGCTCCTGGATACTGCCAATTCCACTTGGAAAAGACTGAAAGATATGAAACGGGCTCTATCTCTGAGCGATAGGTCCGAACAGGATCTTATCTCCGCAGGTTTCAGTGAGATCTCCGCCAGAGGGATCTCCAAAGCGATTGAGGAGTATGGGGTGCCCAACTCAGAAGACTACCTCAAAGCCATTCAGAAAGCATTGAGACTGCTACTCCCCGAGAAGAACATTGATCTGGGCTTCCCCGAGGACCTTGCTGAGGCTCCAGAGGAGATCGAGATAGACAATGATTCCATGGAGCAGTCCGAAGACAAAGAAGAGATCATCCTTCATCTTCTCGAACAACTTGACACAGATGGAAAAGGAGCACCCCGGGATGTTTTGGAGGAAGAGACAAGCAAAAGAGGAATTACTCCGATGGAGCTTGAGGAGATCTCCAACACTCTGCTCGACAAAGGTATTGTTTACGAACCGAATCTTAGATACTTGAAACGTATCTGATCAAAATGGGCCTGGAAGGTATCTTCCAGGCCTGTATCTTTTTTTTTCACAGATGATCTAGTGCAATGTTCCAGCACTTGGAATTCATGGTCAGTTCTTGTAGAATCCGACCGCCCCATACCCTACGACCGAGTTACGATCTAAATGAGCGGATTCGAAAGAATCTGTCTGATTGAGCACTCTTGCAGTACCGGGGGACCCATACATCATTGCCACAGCAATTGGACCATATCCACATACGGAGAGACTGTTGGTCCGTATCTCTTCATACATGGCTTCAACATTGCCGGAAGCCACCGCATGAAGGAACCTGGCATCCATAGTGTCCGCGAAGGTCTTAGGGACATAATGCACAAGGTCACTTGAAGCCACGATGACCACATCATGACCTTCGCAAGCGATCTTCAATGCATCTGCGATCCTCTGGGCTGTGCGCATGTCTTGCCTGCCCATGATGATCGGAATAATATGGGGGTGAGGGTCGATGGCCTGAATGAACGGCAATTCCACCTCGATAGAATGTTCCCGGCGATGGGCGTTCGAATCATCAGGTATGAACTCTCTAAGGCGCATAGCGATGGACTGGTGGATCGGACAAGGGCCGAGAGGAGTGCAATAATCCTCTGTGCTCATGACCGCATCATATGGCACTCCGACATGGTCGGGACCGATGATGATGTATGCTTCGGGAAGGCCATCTTCTGCGATTGCTTTGAACGAGTGGGCCGCACAAGTACCTGAATATACATAACCTGCATGAGGTACGACAACAGCCGAAAGAGAGCGTTTACCAGAGGATTTACCGGGTTCTCCCGGACCGTTGGTGAAACAATCCCTGAGTTGGTTTTTCAAGATCGTGGGGTCAGATGGATAGAATGCCCCGGAAACTGCAGGTACGCGCATAATCCTGTATGCACACAAGCGTAAAAATATAATTCCCCGGCGAACCGGGGAAGAGTTTGAAAATCAGTATTTTGCTTCGAAATCGTCGATCTCGAGCTTGTAATCTGCAGGATCCTTGAGGTCACCGCGTGCAAGAAGAACTTCACGGGTGAGGAGCCAGTAGACGCAAGCGAGGGAACGCCTTCCTTTGTTGTTGGTAGGAACGACAAGGTCAACGGCCCTGGTCTCGTTGTTGGCATCGCACATGGCGATGATCGGAATTCCGAGGTTGAGTGCTTCAGCCACAGCCTGTTTGTCAGCAGCTGGGTCGGTAACGACAAGCACATCAGGCTCGATGAAGTGGGGGTTGATTGGGTTGGTAAGGGTTCCAGGAACGAAACGACCAGCGAATGCAGGTGCACCGATGGCTTTGGAGAACTCCCTGGCAGGTTTCTGTCCGTACTGCCTGGCAGAGGTAACAAGGATCCTCTTGGGGTCAAATCCGGAAAGGAAATGAGCAGCTGCCCTGATCCTCTCATCGGTCTTCTTGATGTTCAGGACGTAGAGACCGTCCTGCCTGACCTTGTAGATGAATTCCTTCATGTCTGCGCTTTTGTACTGGGTACCGATGTGAACACCGGAGGTGAGATAGATCTCTTCGGGAACGAGAAGTTCTCCGTCGATGACCTGTTTATCTTCATAATCAACCATTTGAATACCTCTTTCTGACCGACCGGGTCGGTCACGGGTCCGACAACCATATGTTGCCGAATTAGGGGTGCGTACTAACATCTTGATTATAAACGTTTGCTTATATTCTTTAAGTTAGTTAAAAGACAAAATCCGCGCGCGTAATATAATACGACAGGTTTTTTTATCGTATTTCTATGACAGCCTTATGGCAAGTGAACTCGAGACCTGTGCCGCGGCATTCTTCCGCATCAAAGGAAAAGACACGGTCACTATCAACGAGTTCAAAATGACCGTCACCTTCGAATCGAGATGGGTGTCTGTGAAAGAAGCAGAGGCACTTCTTTCAAAAATGATCTCTGAAAAACTCGTCACAAAGACAGGAGATTACCTGAAAGCATCGGCCGAACTTGCAGGGATCCAAGTGCCTATGGCTTATCGCCCATCAGATTCGTTCAAAAAATCATTGGCATCGATGACTGTTACAAAGGTCTCGGAAAAACCAACGACCCAGGTTCCTAAAAAAGATATGTTTTCCGAACTGGTCGACACCGCGTTGACCGCAGGAATACAAAAACCGAAATTCGTCTCTGACTGCAATGTGTTGAAGAAAAAACTCGACATTGACATATCTGTTGCAGCATTGATCATCCTCAGAGACAATGGAATCGATATCAACGACCTTATTCCGAAGGTCTATGATCAGTTCCTTTGAATCAATCAAAAATATGTCTGAAAAATGGCTTGGCCACCACCGTTTCTTGGACCGAGATTGTGATCCGATCGCACATTGTATTGGTGGTGGCTTTGTGGTTTTACTTTTTCTCGACCTTGATGAAGTTGCCTAAGGTCATTCCATTTGATTTGGGGCCCCCTCCGACAACCTCTCCGTCTTTGATTACTTCTTTGAGCTTGATGTTGAGAGCTTTTTCGAGTTTGGTAACCAGTTTATCGTCGGGAACAAGGGACTGTGACTCCACCTTGAGGATGATTCCCTTCTTCTCATTGATCGATCTGGCAAAGTCCTCTTCATTCATTCCGGCCTTCTGCCTTGCTTTCCGGACGACGGCACCGTAATCAGAGATGAGTTCTGTACCACCATTGGCAGCATAGATGTCACGGGTCTGCATACGCTTCTCGCGCTTCTCCAACCTCTCCTCAATGGCCGCCCTGTTGGCACCAGTAAAGGGATATGCTCCATTGTCCGACCTATTAGAAGATCCGTGACTATCCCCAAATTTTGCACAGCTGGGACAAAGATTTAGCTTGGTGCCTTCGACCATCATAGAAAGGGTGTTCGGCACATCTTTCCCGCACATTTCGCAAATCATAGTTGCAAGATATACTGAATCCCTATAAATACTACCATCCGGCGGGTCCAAAATACACTTCCCTTAATGTTAGAACAAACTAATTAAAAACAAGGCTATACGTGAGGGCGATACAAATGACAGAAGAGTCGGAGACCGCTGAACTCAAAGCGAAAATAATCTCTCTCGAAGAGAGAAATGTGCGCCTCATGGAAGACCTTCAGACTGCGGAGAGTGAGAAACGCTACTCGGAAGGTGAACTCTTCAGGCTCCAAAAGGACCACGCACGGATAAGAGCTGAACTCGAAAGACTCAAATGCCCCCCATTGGTGATCGGTTCCTTAAGGGACGTCTTGCCCGACAACAAGGTCATCGTGAAAAGCTCCACCGGCCCTGATTTCATTGTTTCAGTGTCACAGTACGTGGACGCGAAGGACCTGATCCCCGGTGCCCGGGTGTCGTTGAACAAACAGACCCTGGCGGTCATGGAAGTGCTTCCCGCACCACTTGATCCTGTGGTCACTGGTGCTGAGATCCTAGATAAGCCAGACCTTACCTATGATGACATCGGTGGACTTGCCAACCAGATGGTCGAACTCAGAGAAGCCGTCGAAGATCCTCTACTCAGGCCGGAATTATACGCCAAAGTCGGTATCAAGCCCCCGAAAGGAGTGCTTCTCGTCGGTCCCCCTGGAACTGGAAAGACCCTTATGGCAAAAGCCGTCGCAAACGCCACCAACGCCACCTTCATCAGGCTTGTCGGTTCCGAACTCGTCCAAAAGTACATCGGAGAAGGTGCTAGGCTCGTTCGTGAACTCTTCGAACTGGCAAGAGAAAAAGCACCTAGCATCGTCTTTATCGATGAAATCGATTCAGTGGGTGCCAAAAGGGCGGATGTGGCCACTTCGGGAGACAGGGAAGTTCAGAGAACCCTTATGCAATTACTGTCCGAACTTGATGGTTTCACCCCTATGGAGAATGTCAAGATCATCGGTGCGACAAACCGTCCCGATATCTTAGATGATGCACTGCTCCGTCCCGGAAGGTTCGACAGGATCATCGAGGTCAACCTTCCTGATGTTGAAGGTCGTGAACAGATCTTCAAGATCCATCTGAAATCGATGAACGTTTCAAAGAAGATCTCCGCTCACCAACTGGCTGAGAAGGCGGAAGGTGTTTCGGGAGCAGAGATCAAAGCCATCTGTACCGAAGCAGGTATGCTCTGTATCCGTGACGGTCGTGACACCATCACCCAGGAAGACTTTGACAAGGCCCGTGAAAAGGTCATCAACAGAAACAAGAACAAAGGAACCGGAATCATTCCCGAATATCTCTACGGATGATTCCATTACGGCCACACCTAATATTATGGTGTGGCCGGTTTTACTTTAAAAATTGAGGGAAATACCCTC
The DNA here is from genome assembly GCA_963635855.1 of Faecalibacterium sp. CAG:74. GTDB lineage: Archaea > Thermoplasmatota > Thermoplasmata > Methanomassiliicoccales > Methanomethylophilaceae > Methanomethylophilus. The sequence goes on from CAVHHN010000002.1 coordinate 63,124, forward strand.
TTAAGAAATTTAATGCTCAATTATCGGTCTCAGCATCATCTCCGCCATGGAATTCGTTCTGAACCGCAGAGTATATCTCATCGAGACCGACTCCGGTCTCTGAGGAAACAGACCTCATCTCACCGAATATTCCCGTGTCCTCCAAGGCCCTGAACAATTCCATCCCGATAACAGAGGTAGGGTCGCGATCTTCGTCAAGAAGCGAAGCATACAAGGAATCTGGGTTATTATACCAATTAAGGATGTGTTCGATCTCCTCTTCTTTCAAGACATCGGCCTTGGAAAGAAGATTGAGCATAGGGACATTCAAACGGAACTGCACCAAGGAAGCAAGCGTCATTGCAGAGACAAATCCATTGGCCGAACGATAGAGCAACGGATCCGAAAGATATACCATCATGGAGTCTGCCTGCCCCAATGCATTCATAACCGCTTGTGAGGATTCTCTGAATGCAAAAAGTTCCAACTGTCCGGGGGTGTCTATGAGCACATAATCTACATCATATGTGTCCAACAGGCTTGTGACCTTATCGATGTTTATTGCTATCATGTCTGCGGCAGCAACCTGCGCCCCGTTCGGACCAAGGCCACACTGGGACATTACATCATCCAGGTTAATCCACTCACGGATATCTATATCAGGAGTGTAAGGTAACCTCTCGGCACCTGGATCAAGATTGATCGTGACAGAATCGATCTCGTGCTCATCCAACCAGTTCTTGAATGCTCCGACCATCGTGCTCTTCCCGCTTCCGGCCGTACCGACGAAAAAGATGTTGTTCATAGAATCGAAAGGGGCTACGGCAAAATCAGATATAAACGTACCAATGGTCCAGATACAGCGCGGACCACCCATATTATAATAAATAGGAAAAGGTTACGTTCTTGTATGAACACGGAAGTAAGAACCCATTCGGTCGCTGTCGGCTGGGTCGGGATTATCGCCGCAGTCACATTCTGCATAATGGGACTCGCCTGCCACCAGGCGGACAGTTCGTGGAGATGGTGCGTGGATGCATTCTGCGAATTCGGAGTTTCATCCACCGCTGCCGCTGACTATTTTGCATACGGACTTGTGGTCACTGGTGCTCTCCTAGCTGTCTTCGGTATCGGAAAAGCTCAGTGTGGTGCTGGAAAATATGGGTACATGGTCGGAGGAATCCTCTTTGCAATTAGCGGTTTCGTACTTGTTCTCGTCGGACTTCTCACCAAAGACATTGCTGACGGAAACTATCACAAATTCTTCACATGGATGGTTGTTTTCCTGTTCGTTGTATCTGTGATCGCAACGGTCCTCCAGGAATACTATGACGGAAAGATCATTTCTGTCGGACTCAGCATGGTTATGCTCCTTGCAGTCGCAACCTTCGCTATTCTTTTCGAATTTGAAAAATTCGAGGCATATGCGATCACCCTCGCTCTGTTGTGGATTGTGATGAACTCTGCAGTAATGATCCTCAACGGCATCAAGGAAGGGAAACCACAATGAACGTAACTAGCAAATTTGGACTTTTCATAAGTTGTCTTGGCGGGATTATCGGAATCGCCGGACTTGCGATCTACTACGAATACACCTGGGAAGCTGTCACCAAACTTGGACTTATCCTCCTTCTCACTGCAATGTTTTTCGCCCTCGGTGGAGCATTCACCAAGAACAGTCAGTGGACCCCTAAGGCTACTGTGTTCTTCGGCTTCTTGACCTTTGCACTGTGTTTCATCGCAACCGCTTGTGATTACTTCACTATCGCGTTCGGTGTCGTTGAAGCGATCATCACGATCCTCATCCTTGTGACGGTCTACGCCCTGAAACCCATCGAACCCATAAAACACTAATCGAATAGATGGTTGGCGATCAATTCGCCAACCCTCCTCTTCAAACAACATTCTGTATCTTACCCAACGTTCAGAAGGAGATACGAGCCTTGTTCTATGAGCCTTTGCAACCTTCCAGTAGGAGAAGTTACTACTCAACAGAGATATCAAGTACAGAATAATTCAGAGAAATGCATTCGATTAGAACGGTATACATCAGAAAGGCTGTAATGATGAAGCGGATATGTTTCCGGTTTGGACAAAGAGTATGATAGAAAAGTGCCATCAGATGGCACGAGAAATAATAGAAAGGAGGTAGAAAAATGGCAAGTGAATGGGAAGAATTAGAGAAACTCAGTAAGGATGAACTCATCATCGAACTCGTAAAAGCAAGATGGGAGAAGAGGAATCTGCAGAACATCCTCGGCGAATTGGCCAAAACTGGTGGATTCGGCATGGTTTATGAAGCGGGCACTAAGCCCTCCAAGGAGTGGCAGGAAAAGATCTCCAAGTACGCTTTCAAGGACCTGGAAGAAGGCCGTTATTCAGATTTGACCGAATGGGGTGTCGACGAAGAGACCGGCGATAGGCTTTATGAGGAATATTGTTCGAAACACTTCGACAAGAACGGACAGAAAATCAAGGATGCTGGCAATTAAAGCATCCAAAAATACCACCTAGGTCGATTCCATCAAGAAATCTACCTGAGAGAAACACCCTCGGACAAAAACACACAAAATTAACACCGGCTTCGGCCGGTTCCATTTTTAACCAAACATTGAGTAACAGTTATATCTGCTCCCCAGATTATCTTTCGTGGACGAAAAATACACCTTCGCTCTGAGAAAAATCGCACTCCTTGGAGGGCTGGATGACTATATTGCGGTCTCATCAAAAGAACTTGGTGCCGCCCTTGAAATGAGCCAACAATCTGCTTCCAAACGCATTCTCGAACTTCTTGAACTCGGACTTATTGCCCGCGACCTCGGTGCTAGAAAACAAAGAATAAAACTTACTGTAGCGGGGGCGGATGAATTGAAAAAAGAATACAACGAATTCCGTAGGATATTCGAGTTCACCGACCACATATCTCTGCATGGAGCTGTCAAAGATGGTATGGGAGAAGGTCAGTATTACATCGACCAAGAAGGATATCAAGTACAATTCGAAAAGAAACTCGGGTTCAAACCATATCCTGGAACACTCAACATCGCGGTGGACAAAGAAGACATCGGCAAACTCGATATGATCAAAAGTACTTCCGGAATTCCCATCGAAGGATTCACTCATGGTGGAAGAAGTTTCGGAGGGGTCATCGCATACAAATCAAAGATCAAAAATGTTGATTGTGCTGTAATTGTCCCTGCGAGATCTCATTATGTTGATGTCATCGAAGTTATATGCCATTATCATCTGAGAAGAACACTCAGCCTGAACACTGATGACAGGATCGATATCAAGGTCATTCTCTGATATGCATTGAATATGGACTATCGAATAGTGTGCCCTTATCAAAACAACAAAATTGATGATGGAGGGTTGCCCCTCCGGTTCATCTTTTACTAAGATATTTCATTACTGAGGTAAAAATCAGTTTTCCATCTCCGTCCTCGGACCTGTGACCACGAGTCCAATCGGCCGCAGTATATGCGGTCATAACACGCTCAGGATGGGGCATCATCCCCATGACATTTCCGGCGGGATTGCAGATACCTGCAATATCTGAAGGAGATCCATTGGGATTCCAGGGGTAGGAAATACGAGAATCGGTCGGGGCGGTGTACCTAAAGACGACCTGATCGTTCTCCTCAAGCCTATCGGTGAAATTGGGAATATTGCTGAGCAATTTTCCCTCCCCATGTGCGGACGGACACATCAGAACCGCACCTCTGGGAATATCACAGGTGAAGACACAATTGCCCCGGTTATCATTACGGAGCAGAGTGGGGCGACATTCGAACCTTCCCGAATCATTGTTGTACAGTGCAGCGGTCGGTTCATCTGACATAGTTCCGTCAAGGGCAGGTAAAAGTCCGAGTTCCACAAGGATCTGGAATCCATTGCAGACCCCAAGAACGGGCTTTCCGTCTTCAACAAAGGCCTTGAGATCCTTGCCGATTCCAGCCTTCATTCTGGAAGCGAAGATTGCTCCTGCACGAACATAATCTCCTGCAGAGAATCCTCCAGGAATGGCAAGCACATCATATTCCTCAAGACTTCTGCGAAGTGAAGAATCACACTGACCCAGCAATTGTTTCAAGTGGACTTTTTCGGCTTTTGCGCCCACCAACTCGAAAGCATTTGCCATTTCGTCTTCACAATTTGTACCTTCGATCCTGACAACACAGACCTTGACATCCTCTGCCTTCATTGTGAATCACCTCCCATGATGTTCCAGATAGGATCGTTCCAAGCAGACCTGAGCTTCTCGACAGGGATCTTGGTTTTGGCGCCTTTGATGACCAATTCATCTCCCTTGGTGAGTCCGATCGGGATCGCAGCATCACCCAGGATCTTGGTGAAGGACTCTGCATCTTTTCCGTCGACTTCGACCACCCATCTTGAGTTGCTCTCAGAGAACAGATTGACATTCAGATCGGTACAACCCATTGCGGAAAGGTCGAGTTCAGCACCGATCTGTCCAGAGATACACATCTCTGCAACAGCAACGGCGAGTCCTCCGTCAGAACAGTCATGACAACTGAGGACCAGTTTCTCGTCCATGGCCTTCAGCAATTTCTCGGAATTCTCTTTGAGACGGTCAGCATCAGTATCTGGAACATCGCCTCCTTCACCTCCGAATTTCCTGAACAAAAGCGATCCGCCCATTTCATCTTTGGTTTCTCCGACCACGAACAGACAGGAACCGGTCTTCTTGAAATCGGCAGAGACCGCCTTGCGGACATCATCAATGAGACCACAACAGACTATCATCGGGGTCGGAAGAATGTGTACGCCTCCGGGAGCCTCGTTGTATAAACTGACATTTCCGGAGGGTATCGGAATGTTGAGTTTTCTGGCAAGATCTCCGATACCATGAACGGCTTCCCGGAATTCTCCGAAGCGTTCCGGTTTTTCGGGATTTCCAAAATTGAGGCAATCGGTAAGTGCGTTCGGATGTGCTCCGACGGCAACAACGTTACGGTAGGCCTCGTCGATGGAGGCCATACCTCCCTTATAGGGGTCGGCAGCTGTGAACCATGGATTGCAACCGACGGCTGCAGCAAGACCTTTCCACCTCCCGGGAACCGGCATGAGCACCGATGCATCACCCGGACCGGTCTTGTTAAGGGCACCGACCATCGGGCGAAGTACCGTGGATGCGCGAACTTCATGATCATACTGTCTAATGGCCCACTCTTTCGATGCAACATTGGGGTCGGAAAGAAGGGTGAGGATCGTCTGCTCTAATGAGGGGATTTTCGGGAACTTCTCCTTTGCTTTGGTGGATACTTTGGGTTCGACGTAAGGCCTATCATACACGGGCCCTCCGGTAAGGAAGTTGATATCCATATCGAAGATCTTCTCTCCGTTCCAGAACAGCCTTGTATGCCCTGTATCGGTGGTAGTCGCGACCGGGGTTGCAATGATGTCCCAAAGATCGAAGATCGCCATGACCTTATCGACGTTCTCTGGCTTGACAGTACACATCATACGCTCCTGTGACTCAGAGACCCAGATCTCCCAAGGCGCGAGTCCACTTTCTTTCAATGGGACCTTATCTAGGTCGACATCGGCACCGCAACCTTTCTCGATCGCCATCTCGCCGACGACACAACTGAGTCCTCCTCCGCCCAGGTCCTTCATACCAGTGACCAAGTGTTTCTGTGCAAGTTCCAGACATGCATGGATAACTGGTTCCTTGGTGATCGGATCACCAAGTTGAACGGCACCGCGGGAATCATCTTCGGAGGTTGCAGTGATGTCCTTGGATGCGAAATTCACTCCGTGGATCCCATCCCTTCCGGTACGTCCTCCGAAAAGGATCATGACCTCTCCCGGACCGGAAGCATAATTGTTGAGAAGATCGTCACGTTTGACGATTCCGAGACAACACACATTCACAAGACAATTTCCGGTGTAGCTCTCATCAAAGAAGAATCCGCCTGTGATAGTGGGAATTCCGATACGGTTACCATAATCTCTGATACCGGATACCACACCGTTCATCAGATAACGGGGATGTTTGATGCCGGGGGGAAGTTCTCCTTTCCTGTCCGGATATCCGAAACAAAGAGGATCTGCGAGACCAATTGGTTGTGCCCCCATGCAGATAACATCCCTCACGATACCTCCGATACCGGTGGCAGCACCACCATATGGCTCGATGGCGGAAGGATGATTGTGACTTTCGACCCTAAGTGCATACCCATAGTCATCATCGAAGATCATCACACCGGCATCTCCCCGAGAGAGGATATCATCACGGTTTATACCGAATACAAATTCCTTCAAAACAGGTTTGGAACTTTTGTAGCAACAGTGTTCAGACCAGGCCTGACCGAGAGATTGAAGCTCCACATCAGTGGCCTCACGACCTTCCTTCACAAAATACTCTTTGACCTTCTTCATCTCATCAAGGGACAGACCCAGACTGAGTTTTGAAGAAATATCCTCGAGGTCTTTATCGGAAGCATCCCTGATCTTGATGTCACAAAGATCATAGGCTGCCACCCTTCTGACCATACGGTCCTCCGCGGCCATATCACTCACCTTACAGTGACCTTGTAGCTCTGGACGACAGGGTTGGCAAGGAGCCTGCGACAATATTCTTCGCCGGCGGCAAGGGCCTCTTTTTCAGGCAGATCGAGGTCGACCTCGAACACCTTGACGGACCTGACCGAGTTTATGCCTTTGAATCCAAGGGACTCCAACGTCTTCTTAGTGTTGGTCCCTTCGGGGTCTGCGACCCCTTTTTTGAGTTCGATCCTGATATCGATTACTGTCATCGGGATTAGGGTATGGTTTGAGATACAAAAAGGTTTTAGGACTCAGACCGAACGCTTTCTGGCAAATGCCAGATATCCGGTATGTCCCAGCATTTCGAAAGAGGGCCTTACTCCCCCAGGATGCACTTCCATACCGCGACGGAGGATCTCCATCGCATGTACATCACAGAACCCTCTGTCACGAAGACTGCGAACAGCGGTATCAAGCTGGTTGGCATTTGGAACATAGACACATATCCGTCCACCGTTCTTCAAGCATGGCACCAGATTGTCCAATGCATTTTCGACATCTGGCATATCCGTTGTGAGAACATCCGCACCCTTGAAATCTATGGTCGCGGAACGTGCATCTCCGACCTGGCTGGACCAGCATTTGTCCAATCCAGTCCGGCGAATATTCTTGGCGGTCTTCTCGATATGCTGTTCCTTGAAATCCACTGTGTGGACATGTCCAGAGGGGGCAACAGCACAGAGAAGGGCGGTGGTGAGGCCTCCCGAACCGGCACCGATCTCCAGAACACGAGAACCAGCATGGACATTGCATTCCATGAGGATGGCACATGCATCCTTGGGGGTGATTATCTGGGCACCACGGTCCAAAGATGAGATATATTCAATGACGCCTGGGCGGAAAACGTTGAATTTGTGTCCCGCGATTTCGATCATACTTCCATCATCGAGGCCCTTCAGCCTATCTCCACTGATGGTGCCCATCCCGCCGAGTTTGATGATGTCGTTACCGAACGTGAACCAATAACGTTTACCGTTCTCGTCCTGAAGATAGAGGTGCTCCCCTTTCTTGAATGCCATATTCCAACCTCAGAGGGTACGGGCGGCATAGGCTGGTTTGACACCTTCCTTGCCACACAGGATACACCTTCCGGACCAGTTCTCTGGGTGGTATGGTGTACCGAGGATCTTGATGTCGTATTTATCCTCGAAAGTGTGTCCACATTCAGGATTTCCGCACCATCCGATGCGGACGATCCTTCCGTCGGGTATCGAATCAAGACCGTCCATGGTCTTGATGTCGTCGATAACACCGTTACGTTTCTCGCGAGCGGCCACCAGCATATCCTTGGTGATGGTATCGAGGATCAGTTTGGAACCAGAAACCAGAGAATCCATTCCGATGGTGCCTTTGACTCCGTTGTCCCTTCTTGCAAATGTGACCACGCCGTTCTCGATATCTTTGCCTCCGATCTCGAAACGGAGAGGAACTCCTTTGATCTCCCAATCGAAGAACTTGCTTCCAGGTCTGTCATTGCGTTCATCCACCTTAACTCTGAGTCCTGCCGCCTTCAGTTCAGCAGCGACATCGGCGCACACCTTGAGAACTACGTCGGCATTATCCTTTTTAAAAATAGGGATGATGACTATCTGCACAGGAGCGATGAACGGAGGAAGTTTCAATCCAACATCATCGGCATGGATCCCAATGACCGCACCCAAAAGACGCTCTGACATACCAAGAGTGGTCTGGTGTACAAGGATGTGCTCCCCGGATTCCGTTTCGTATGTGATGTCATATGGTTTGGAGAAATTGGTTCCATAGTAGTGGGCAGAACCGATCTGTAGGGTCTTTCCATTCGGCATGACAGTGTCGATACCTACGGTATAATCCGCTCCGGGGAATTTGTCCCAGTCGGTACGGATGAGAAGTGAATATGGAAGACATAATTCCTTGCAGAGACGGTCGACGATCTCCACATCCTGAGCGACCTGACGTTCGGCATCCTCCCTGTCCTCATGACAGGTGTGGGACTCGAAGAAATGGATCTCCCTGACCCTCATGAAAGCACGGGTCTGTTTGGTCTCATATCTGAATGTGTTGACGATCTGGAAGGTTTTGAGCGGAAGGTCCTGGTGCGACCTGACCCACAGGGAGAACATCGGATACATTGCGGTCTCGGAGGTCGGGCGAAGTACGAGGCGGATATCCAATGGGTTCAGACCGGCGTGGGTGACCCAATAGACCTCCTCATCGAAACCTTTGATGTGGTCTTTCTCCTTCTTGAACTCGGTTTCAGGGATCAGCAGAGGAAAACAGACCTCATCATGATCGGTTACTTCCATCTCGCGGCGGAGGATATGGTCGATCTGCGACATGATCTTCCAACCGTAGGGGGTCCAGACGTTCATTCCCTTGATCGGATATCTCTTATCGCAAAGTGCGGCCTTATCGACGGTCTCGTTGTACCATTCGCCGAAATCCTGTTCTTTTGTAGGCACCTTCACCACTTCCCTGCTTCATGGTCTTTGATCGCGTCTGCAACAATGCCCGCAACAGAAATTAGAGACACTGCATTGTTCAAAGTATTGCAGCAGAGGACGGAATCAACGGGACTTCCGTTGAAACGCTCAAGAGCGTTGTTGACGAAAAGACCATGGGTACATGCGACGTAGACCTTCTCGGCACCAGCCTCTTTGAGGGCGGCCGTGGCGGCGATGATGGTTCCTCCGGTGGAGATCATGTCATCGACAATGAGCACACTCTTTCCGCGGACATCTGCCTCAGCGGGTTGAATGCGGACCTCGGTTCCAGAAAGACGGGTCTTGTTGAGGTGATCATATGGGAGACCCATGTGCTCACCGACGATCTTTGCACGTCCGGCAGCACCGATATCGGGGGACATGACAATGTCCACAGATTTTGATTTGAAGTAATCAGCAATGGCGGTTGCCGCCTTGACGTCCTTGTGAGGATGGGTGAAATTATCAAGAGTGGATTCTTTGTGGAGATCCACTGTTATCGCGCGGTCGCAGATCATGTCGAGATGTCTGCACATGATCTTGGCAGATTCCGGCTCTCCAGGTTTGAAAATCCTGTCCTGCCTTGCATACCCGAAATATGGGATAACAAGGGTGATGGATTTGGCACCGAGATTCTTAACGGCATCCTGAATGAGCAAAAGCTCGATGAATTTGTTATCTGGGAAAGTGTTCTGAACGATTATCACATCGTCGTCCAAAGAGTCCTCGTTGATACGAGTGTAACATTCACCGTCAGGGAAAGCGGTGGTGAGTGCGGGGATATATTTACAGTTCAGGACCCCGGCAAGCTCTTTTGCCAGGTCCGTTGAAGCGGAACCGCCGATGACTATCATGTGGGCATCATTCCTGTTCGCTCTCTTATATCCTACGATTAAAGAGCTGGAAAAGAGGAGGGAAATGTGAAATTCAAGACAGGGCATATATCGAAGATGACTGATATGGAATCTATGAAACAGGACGTCATCACCGAAGAAAAGATAGATCGGTACCTGGGTATCACCAAAAAGGCGTTGGATAAACTTAAGATCGCAGCTCCCGACCGTTCGTATGGAAAAAGACTGGCAGATAGTTTTCTTGAAATGGCCACCGCATACTACAACGACGCCAAACATTTCAGGGAAGAAGGTGATTTCGTGACCGCCTTCGCCTCAGTGAACTATGCACACGGTTGGCTCGACTGCGGAGCTCGCATCGGCCTCTTCGACGTCGGTGGGGACGACCAGCTTTTCACTCTCTACGAATAAGTCTGGGGCATTCATCCGTAGAACTGCAAGAATAAATTCCGTCGGAAAGATCCAGGCAATCTGCTACAATATCCGATGGTGCGTCGGTGAATATGCTGTTACCGAGCATGCACATGCCTGCATTATACCCTTCTTTGCCAAGGCAGGCAATGGCCTCGGCCACAGCTGGGCTTTCGATTCCGACCTCTGCCGAAAACCGATTCGATATCTCGAACAAATGCTCCAACGAGGGGTTTTTCATATACTCTGCCACAGCGGTAGCTCCTGCAGAAGATATCGCTTCCCGAACTGCAGGATCATCAAGAACATTCCCTGTGTTCACCTTTGGCCCCAATACGGCAAGGGTCAGGTCTTCGAATTGTACATCCGTACCTACAACAAGACCCAATGGGGGAATTCCTTCCTTGACACGCACAGGTTGATGTGCCAGACAGGTCAAGGCCGCCACATCTCCGAGCCCACCTCCGCCGAGAAGGTCAGACCGGTGGGCAACTTCGAATGCGACATTCTCTGAAAGACCGAGCACCTCAGACAGACATAATGCTGTGGCGATCGCCCCTGCGGCACTCATGCCGAATCCCTCTCCACTCGGAAGTTCCCCTTCGATGATAACATCAAATCCCCTGCTGGGAGCCATTTCCGCCAACACCCGACTGGTGACAGGGGCATCAGATAACTCGCCATCGAGCATTATCCGGACGCGGTCGTCGGCACGCTCGATAAGTTCCACATATGCTCCAAGTGAGGTCCTGATGCCTACTCCGATAGATCCTTTCGCAAGGATGTCCCCGTCCGTATCTCCTGCAGGAGAAAAGAAGCAGGTGATATGGCCGGGGCAGAACGCTTGGACCATTCAGATCTTCTCTGAAACGAAATTAAGGATCTCTTCCGAGATCGCAGGTTTGGTGCCGGAAATATCCGTGACCTTACCTTTGGTGACAAGAAGCATGGATGCAGAGGTCTTTCCGGCAGAATCGATATCATTGGCGATCACAGCAGTAAGATCGTATTGTTCCAGACGCTTTCTTGCCTTGATCACAAGGTCCTCGTGGGATAGGCCAGATTCAGCTTTGTAACCTATGACCATATCACATTTCTCACGTAACAAGGGAAGAACTTTAGGTACCGGTTTCAACAACATGTCGAACCCTTTGTCACTGGGAAGTTTACCTTCGACGATGTTCTCAGGAGTGAAGTCCGCCAAAGCTGCCGGGACGATGACCACATCGTGATTCACAGCATCAAGCATTCCGATGAGATCGCTCACGGATGCATATCTGCGAACATGGAGATACTCGGGAAGAGGCGTATTACAACCGCCCATCCAAAGATCGACCTCGGCACCACGTTCGAATGCCCTTTCGGCCAATGCCACGGCCATCATACCTGTGGACCGGTTGGTGATAAGTCTCATGGAATCGAGGGGTTCCTCGCTACGGCCTCCGATGACGAGTATCCTCTTTCCGATCAGATCATCTCTTGAAAGTAATCTTGTGGCCCATGCAACGACCTCGTTGACCGATGCCACCTTAGCACGACCCCCATTCATGGTAGGTCCTATCACATTCACTCCCCAGGAACTGAGTTTTTTCAGATTGGCATCCACTGCAGGATTCTTGAGCATGGCACCGTGCATCGCCGGTGCGATGGCCATAGGCACACCTCCACCAAGGGCCACAGTTGCCATGGTGGTGACTGGCGTATCATCGATACCGTTGGCGATCTTGGAAATGGTATTGGCAGTAGCAGGATAGATGAGGAACAGATCGGCGTCCGAACTGTCTCCCAGATACTTGATGTGCTCGGTCTGACCTCCGATTTCCAGGATGGGCTTATTCCCAGAAGCGAATTCTATGGCATCAGGAGCCACCAATTTCACCGCCGCCTGGGACATCACAGGGATTACAATAGCTCCATTGCGGACAAGCTCACGGATCAAATGGAAACATTCGACCGCCGCGATACTTCCGGTTATCCCAAGTACAATGGTCTTCCCCGACATTCTGTTGCTCTTCTCACAATAGATCTCTTCAGATGGATGCATACAATCCCTTCTTCTCCAATATTTCCATAACAGATCTGTAAACCAGGTCCGGACTTTGATTAGCGTTTATGACGTGGTAGTTCAAGGTCTTCGCTATGTTGAGATAGGCAGACCTGACCTTTTTTTGATAGTCCAATTTCTCGAAACGACTGAGATCTTCTCCCCTGGAACCTACCCTGCTCATACCGACCTCTGGATCCAGGTCCAAAAGAAAAGTGGCATCCGGTTCAATGACAGACTTGCTCTGAATATTCAACAGCCATTCGATGTCAGCACCCTCGCCGAGGGCTGCAGATTGATATGCCACCGTAGATCCAAGATACCTATCGCAGACAACCCAACGGCCAGAATCCAGAATTTTCTTGATCTCTTCTGTGTGAATGGCACGGTCAGCCGCGAAAAGAAGCGCCTCCGCCGCAGGGGGAACGTTTCCCAAGGAACCAGATCTTAATATTGTTCCGATCTGTCCGTTCGTAGGTTCGAAGGTCGAATCAGCGGCACCTATCGTTTCTACCAACCGGTGCGCTAAAGTCGTCTTTCCCGATCCGTCGATTCCCTCGATTACTATGAACTTCCCTCTCATCCGGCACGTAATATGCTGTTAAGGATATAATTATGCCCGAAGCCGTCTGACCAAAGAATCCAAAGATTCCATGTCTCTGATGTATGGTGAACATAATCTTCTCAAACCTTTCCGGATGCGGGTGTCCACGATCGTGTGGTCTTCAAGGATCTCACGCAGCCTGTGAGCCAACATATCCCCCCGGTCGTCCCAATCGGTAAGAACGACACACTTCCCGCCATGGGTTTCCACATACTCAGCAGCCTTGACGGGGCCCCCTTCGGATTGTATCAGAAACATATCTCCAGAAATTCCCAATGCATTCAAAGCGTGACGGTCGTTCTTCCCTTCGATAAGGAGTACATGATCGATACTGAGTTCGTTCAACTCGGAAAGCATCTCGGAGATCTGTTCCAACCGTTCGGCATCCGTCATATATGTGCTGCAAGTCTGTCGCATATCCGATCTGGATCCCCCTCTATCTGAACGGTCTTCTGCCTCGAGGTCTGTCCAGAGATCACCTGTGTCTTACATCCAGTGAGCTCTTTGAGAACATCCTCCACCTCCTTGTTCGCACGCCCGTCCAACGGAGGTGCCTTGACGCGGATTATCAGCCTCTTTCTCCAAGGATCTATTCCTTCCACCCCCGATCTAGAAGACCTCGGAGATACCGTAAGGTCAAGCTCCAACCCAGAACCGTTCCTGCGGCTGACGTCCATAATATCCATGTTGCAGAGATATCGTTCTCGATAAAATAGGGTGGTGTTCACGGTCTTTGCGGAGATTGTTTATAGGCATGCCCACATGCCCTGAACATGGCCGACAACGAGAACGAGATAACCTTCGAGTATCTGCGCGAAGTATACCGCAGAGAGAGAACCTCGAAACATCTATGGGATGGGGTCCGTTCCGATCTTTATGTTGCCACAGCCGCACTTTTCAAAGCCCAAAGGCACGAATATGATATGGAACTCCACAAAGATCCAGAATCCATTCGTAGCGATAACATCAACAGTCTGATCGTCCGCACCAAACGTCTCTTCAAAGATATTGTCAACATTCGCATGGATAAAATATGCAAAATGGCCCTGAGGGGGGCGGACAAGGCAGATAACAACCTTGACTGCCTGACCAAAGAAGAAAAAGAGTACTATGACAAGATCCTCTTTGCGTCCCAGGAACATCTATCTCTTATCAACAGGCTCTATGGGAGTGCTTCCTATCACATCCCGGACATTTCCATTCCGCCTGCATCACAGGTCACTCCTGCAAAGGAAAAGACATACATACCTACACCGGCCCCGGTTATGGAAGATCCTGAAGAAGAACCGCTGAACGGTTCCATGGAGGTCCATATCGATACGGTTCCAGAAGATGGGGTGGTGATGATTGATCATGACCCAGATCTTGATGAGCCCGACGTTGATATGGTCATTCCCGACGATGCTTTGGATTCAGCAATACAATCAGATCTTACTCCAAAAGACAGCCCACCAGCTCCAAAACCTGAATCTGATGGAAATGGAAACGGCCAACAAATGATGGTGGTCAGGATCCTTGCAGATCTGCCAGAAATTGCAGGCCCGGACAGAAACTATGTATTCCACAAAGAAGACCTTGCACGTTTACCGGAAATATTCGCAACCGTTCTTCTGAACCGGAATCTTGCAGAAAAGGTCTCGATCTCACCTTGATACGGTGACGGTACGAGTGTCTCCGAAAAATTCGAGACAGTCGATCTTGTATCTTTTGATTCCTGTGCATTCCGCAACCGTGTCACGTGCGATATCTGGCGTATTGTTGTGTTTGCTCAAGTGTCCTAGGAATATCTTACGATTTGGGTTGACAGCCGTGTCCTTGATCTCCTTGGCCGAATCAAGATTGCACATATGCCCATAATTACCTGCGATACGTCTTTTGAGCATCTCCGGGTAAGGGCCTTCGATGAGCATCTTATTGTCATAATTTGCTTCTACGATGGCAAAATCAGACTTTTGAAGTGCATCTCTCAATGGAGCGGTGAATTTTCCGGTATCGGTGGCGATCAAAACCCTGGAATCCCCTGCAGTAACAGTGAACGCACATGGATCCGCAGCATCGTGCATCGTGGGGAGGGGAGTGATGTTAAAATCACCCACCTGAAATTCCTGAAGGTTCCGGATCATGTGATAATCGATAGTGCCCGGATTGAAAGAACCGATGGTGGCAGGATTGCAATAGACAGGAAGACCCATCTTACGGGATATGGGTCCCACGCCCTGAATATGGTCTGCGTGTTCATGGGTCACCATAAGTGCCTTGATGCAATGTTCGTCGACGCCTTCGAGGTCCATCAGTTTGCGGACACGGGCACAGCTGAGACCTGCGTCGATCATGATCGCTTCGTCATCGTATTGAATGACCGTACAATTACCGTCACTACCACTGGCAAGAATGTGGACTTCTAACATCAGATTTTCTTCTTGTAGATATAGAAAATAATGTCTGAACGGGAAATAGTGCCCACCAGAACGCCCTGCTCAAGCACTGGAAGACGCCCAACATTGAGTTTCATCATGGCCTGAAGAGCTTCGATGATCTCTGCATCAGGAGTGGTACTGAGTGTACAGTGGCCCATGATCTCCTGGACCTTGATGTCGGAGATCTCGTGGTTGGCATTGTCAAGAGCTTCTGAGGCAGTGGAAACGTCAAGCGGGGAGTTCAGAAGATGACCTTCATCTTTAGCATCCAGTTTTTCCTGGTATTTCAGGATCAACTTCAAAATATCGGTCTGACTAAGCATACCCAGAACGTGATTTCTGTTATCAACCACGGGGGCACCGGAAACATTGTCGACCGCCATTCTGATGACCGCTTGCCTGACCGTGTCTGTAGGCCTTACTGTAATGACCTGGGTGGTCATCAAATCCCTAACCCTTAACTGACTCATCAACGTTACAATGTCCTGCGTATATTGATACTTTTGGCTTAACAAAAACAATCGGTTTTAGCATAGATTTATTAATGATGATTCGATAGTCGCCTTACATCGGGGCCTGTAGCTCAGCTAGGTAGAGCGTTCGACTCTTAATCGAACGGCCAA
>CAVHHN010000003.1:0-52446 GCA_963635855.1 Faecalibacterium sp. CAG:74
TCCTCTGTTTTTTCAACTGCACAAAACTGACCGATCTGACCATCCCAATAAGTCTTAATTCTTATGGCAGTAACGAAAAATACCCAGCTTTCAGGGGTTGTGTGGCCGTTCAGAAGGTAACCTTCACCAACGGAAATGGAGTTCCGTTTGATTATTCAAAAGGTTGGTGGTCAGATGTTGCGGACCTGGCTCCCTGGAATATGTATTCTGATGTTGGAAAGACAATCATCATACCAGACAACGTCCCAAAATTGGGCGAGTGCATGTTTTGGGGCTGTAACATCGTTGAACTTAGCATCCCGGTGAGTATCGATCTACAATGGGGCACTTATGATGGTTCTCTTGCAGATTATGGCTCAGAGACTGCGTTCCAAAAAAATATGGTCTATAAGAATCTTGAAAAAATCACACTAACCAAAGGTTCTGGAAGAGGTTGGGATCATACGTGGTCAGGTGCAAATGCCTGTCCTTGGAGTCATTTACCAAATCTTAAGACAGTGATTTTCGAAGAAGGTATTACTCACATAGGATCAATCGCACTCTACCTGTGTCATGTTGAAAATCTTGTTCTTCCGAATACTCTCACTTCATTTGGACAGTATGCATTTTATGGCAGTACGATCAAAAATCTGACCCTCCCGATAAGCGTTAACGCAACATGGTTTGATGAAATACGTATTGGTTTAGAGACGAAACATCCTGCATTCTATAATGTATCCGGTATTGAGAAGATCAATTTCACCCCTGGTTCTGGGTACGGATTCGATTATGCCACCAATGAAGGAAGCAACTGTTGGTATCAGAACACACCCTGGTATCAATGCAGGGATACCCTCAAAGAGATCAATTTCGCAGAGGGGATCACGCATATCGGTTCCGATGCGTTCCGTGAATTGAATTTACCCTCTCTAGAGATCCCCAACAGTGTGGGATCCCTCGGTCAGCATGCATTCTACAATCTGACTGATCTCACATCGCTAACCATTCCTGCCACTCTCGATACTGTCGCATCGAAAGAATATCCCTCATTCGATGGATGTGCCAATATCGAAAAGATCACTTTTACTGGATCTGGTGACTGGTTTGATTATGGCGATTCCGACCCCCAACTTACTGATTCTTATCATAAAACGCCCTGGCAGTTCAGCAATTCGGTCTTGAAAATTGTTGAAATATCACCTGATGTGACATCTGTCGGAAAACATGCATTCGAAACCTGTGATTCCTTGGAATCCATCAGTATTCCATATTCTCTCAAATTCATCGGAGATTGTGCATTTAACGTAAGCTTTTATGACGTTGATGGTGTAACCAAACTCCAGGAAACTGCAGATGATCTGGCAGGGTATACATTCAAGAATTTTGATGGCAAATGGATCAAACAAAAGGAATCCGGCCCTTGTGGAAAGGATGTAAGTTATGAATTCGATCCGTACACAGGTACTCTTACCATTAGCGGTTCTGGAAATATGGGATCATATTCTAGTGGCAAAGCACCTTGGTTCTTCCACAAAGATTCCATCAGGTCCATTGAAATAGCTGATACCATCAAATCCATCGGTGACTTTGCCTTTGAAGGCACTGCCATCGATTCTATATCCATTTCCAATTCGGTCGAATCGATCGGGGCATCTGCGTTCGAAGGTTGTACTAAACTTGCTACAGTCAACCTCGGTAGTTCTGTCAACTCCATTGATGAGACTGCGTTCAATGGATGTACATCACTTGTTTCGTATGTCACATCTGAGAATAGTAATACATATACATCGGCCGACGGTATTCTTTTAAGCAAGGATATGACCATTCTGATCAAATATCCGGTGGCCAAAGCAGGAACTTTCTTTGAGATTCCCGATTACGTCAAGACCATTGCACCCTCTGCATTTAATGAATGTACGTCGCTCTCGTTCATAACAATCCCTGATTCGGTTGAAACCATCGAAAAAGGTGCTTTCGACCTGCCGGTCTACGACAGTAATTGTGAAACTGCACTCGACCTAACCATTGAAAACCTTGCTGGTTTCACATTCTACAAAGTTGAAGGTAGGTGGATCAAGCAGAATATATCTGGTGAATGCGGAGATTCAGTCTTTTACAAAATGGATTGCTCCAAAGGAACACTTATCATCAGTGGTTCTGGACAGATGTATGATTTTTCAATAGGTGGAACACCGTGGTATCTGTTTAGGGATTCGATCCTCTCAGTCGACATTGAAAGTTCTGTCAGTTCCATTGGGGAGTATGCGTTCTATGGTTGCACTTCACTCACCTCTATTACAATCCCGGATTCTGTTTCATCCATTGGAAAGTCCGCATTCTTTGGGTGTGCATCTCTCACCTCCGTCACCATCCCCGATTCCGTCACAATCCTCCAAATATTTGTATTCCAGGGTTGCACCTCATTAACTTCCATTATCATTCCCGACACTGTCAAATCCATCAGATCTCACGCATTCTATGGGTGCTCTTCTCTCACCTCCGTTACCATCCCCGATTCTGTCACTACACTCGGAGAACAGGTATTCTACGGCTGCACCTCTCTAACTTCTGTGACCCTGCCCAATTTCATTAAATTCATTGGGAACTATACTTTCTGTGGATGTACCTCTCTCACTTCGGTATCCTTACCCAGTTCCATTCAATCTATCGGTTTTTCCGCGTTCAGAGGTTGCACATCACTCACCTCCGTTACCATCCCCGATTCCGTTGAATCGATCGGAGTATCCGCATTCGAAGGTTGCACCTCTCTTGCCACCGTCAATCTTGGCAGTTCTGTCAATTATATTGGTAACGCTGCGTTCAGAGGTTGCACATCACTCACAACCATTACAATCCCCGATTCCGTCACGTCTTTCGGAGAGGCTGTGTTCGATGGAACTTTCTATGACGCCGATGGTGAAAAGGAACTTGAACAAACAGTTGGGAACCTGGCCGGTTCCAAATTTAATAATGTTGGTGGCAAATGGATAAAGGGGCCCTCAAAGGGGTGATATCAGTTACAGCAAAATAACACTCAATAGTATAACGGTTGACGAGCTTCACTGCTTTATTGCAGTAGTTGTGGTCATCACCCAATTTACGGCTGTTGTGGTTGTGAAGATGAGTCACATTCCACCGGGGTGTACCCCCTGGCACCAAACTTTTGATTACGGTTTGTAGTCATAAATTTAGGAATGTTTAATTTTTTAGTTTGTATACAACAATCCTACCATTTGTCTTTATTTTGTCTACAATACGTTTATATTATTATGAATCAAATTTATAAAATAATTTACGAAGGTGAAACCATGTTTAAGAAAACAGTGATGTTGACCGTTACTGTGCTGATCTGCTTGTCTGCGTTCATTATGTTGGTCAATGCAGATTCCAATGAATCAACGCCCTTGTATGTCATTACCGAAGGAACCTGTGGACCGAATGCCACATATAACCTCTACATTGACGGCACTCTGGAGATCACTGGATCTGGTGAAATGTATCAGTACGATGTATCCAAGGCGCCGTGGTGTGTGGGTCGCGATATAATCACCAAGATCATTATAGGCGACAAAATCACCAAACTCGGGGCTTCTGCATTTATAGATTGTAAAAATGTAACAGAACTTACTATACCAATAACACTCAACACTGTGTTCTCTGATAAATACCCTGCATTTGCGGGATGTTGCAATCTCAAAAAGGTCACTTTCACCAGCGGAATGGGGGGATATGGGTACAACTATGCTGCCAATACAGGATCGAACTCTTGGTATCAGAACACCCCTTGGTACCAAAGCAGAGAATCTCTATGGGATGTCGAATTAACTGACGGGATCAAAGGGATCGGATCCGAGGCGTTCCGTGACCTACTCATATATTTTGTCACAATTCCGGATTCTGTGGTTCATCTGGGAGATTACTGTTTCCGCGGGTGTTGGAGATTGCGTGAAATGACAATTCCTATAAGTCTGAATTCCTATGGTAACGAAAAGTGTCCAGCATTCTGTGGTTGCGGAGGCATTTCAAAAGTAACTTTCTCCAAGGGGAATGGAATCCCCTTTGATTATTATGACTGGAAGTTCGATCCTAAGAACCTTGATCTGGTTCCCTGGAATATGAATGGGTTTACAAAGATGATCGTCATCAATGATGACGTCCAGAAGTTGGGTGGGTGTATGTTTTGGGATACTGGGATCTATGACCTTACTATTCCGATAAGTATCGAACTTGCTGTAGATCATCATGGTCCGTTCAGAAATTCCGAGACTGAGAGTGTATATGGTCATCTTGGAAGACTTACATTAACCAAAGGTACTACCGGAAGGAGCCCAGATTATGCTATCAGTGCAGATACTGCCAAATACTGCCCTTGGAATGTCTCTGATTTTGTTCGCGAGCACTATGGAAAATATATGTACGTGACCGTTGAAGAAGGTGTCACCCATATTGGAAAATATTTGTTTTCCAAGTGTAACATGTTGGGTCTTGTCCTTCCGAGCACGCTTACCTCTTTTGGAAACCCTGCATTCCATGATTGTGCGATCATACAGATGACCATCCCGATAAGCCTTAATGCAACTTGGCTAGATGAGGGGTTTAGAGCTCATCCTGCATTCGAACGGCTGACGGTATTAAGGGATATCACCTTCACTCCTGGCTCCGGATACGGATTCGATTATGCTGCTTATAAAGGAAGCAACTGTTGGTATCAGCACACGCCCTGGTACCAATGCAGGGATTCCCTCAAATGGATCAATTTCTCAGAGGGGATCAAACACATCGGTTCGGATGCTTTCCGCGATCTGCATGTAACTTCTCTGACGATCCCCCGCAGTGTGGAATCTCTTGGTTGCCATGCATTCTACAATATGAAGGAATTGTCTTCGTTGACCATTCCGATAACTCTCGATAGTGTCGGTTCGACCAAATATCCTGCATTCGATCAGGACTATAACATTACTGAGTTAACGTTTACGCCTGGTAATGCCATTGGACACAATTATACCGATTGTGTTCCGTTCTGGAATTATTCACGCAACAAGGGTTTCACGGTAACGTTCGACCAGTGGATCATTCACATCGGGGACAACACATTGTCCGCATTCAAGTTTGCAGATGCGAACGGTCAACCTTTGGAACCTACAGCAGCCAATCTGAGCGGACATACCTTCCGGGGAGCAGACTCAGAATGGTTGTACTTGGTCGAGGAGTCAAAGGATTAATCTTTGGTGGACACACAAATGCCATGTATAACGTTCGGACAGGTAGATCTTCCTAAGAATATCAGTTCAGGAATTTGATTCATGTTGAGTAATAGTATCGAATAAAGATCCCCAGAGGGTAGCATGCACAGTAAAATCACATCTGACAATTCGTTAAAACTTGGAATGCTTTTGACGATCCTTGTCTTCATAGCTTCTGCCATGTTTGTAATGTTTGTACTTCATGCAGAATCTGATGATTCTACTGCACAGCTCATTAAATCTGGTCAATGCGGACCTAACGCAATATTTAGCATTAGCTCGGACGGCACTCTCGTGTTCACTGGATCAGGTGAAATGGATCAGTATGATACAACGCATGCGCCGTGGTACGAGGATCGTTACGATATCTCCAAAATCGTCATAGGTGACAATATCACCAATCTAGGAGCTTTTGCATTCCTTGATTGTAAATTTGTCACGGAACTTACCTTGCCCATCACACTCAACAGTGTGGTCTCTGATAAATCCTCTGCATTTGCAGGATGTTGTAATCTCGAAAAGGTAAAATTCACCTGCGGAAACGGTGGGTATGGTTACAATTATGCTGCCTATCCAGTATCGGATTCTTGGTACCAGAATACTCCTTGGTATCAAAGTAGGGCCACACTCAAGGAGATCAATTTCGCAAATGACATCAAAGGGATCGGTTCCGATGCTTTGCGTGAACTGAATATCACTTCCATTGTACTCCCTGATTCTGTGGTTCATCTTGGAAACCATTGCTTCTTCAACTGTACAAAACTGACCGATCTGACCATTCCTATAAGTTTGAATCCATATGGTAGTGACGACACATACCCAGCATTCAAAGGCTGTACTGCCGTTCAAAATGTAACATTCACCAAGGGAAATAAAGTTCCGTTTGATTACTGGACTTTTTGGCACAGTAAATACAACACGAACTTGGCTCCCTGGAATATGAATTATGATGTTGCAAAGACTATTGTCATTGTTGATGACGTCCCGGGATTGGGAGATTTCATGTTTTCTGGTTGTAATATCAAAGAACTTACTATTCCGATAAGTATTGATCTTTATGGTGGCAGCACTGCCCACAAACCATTTGATCGTGATGATTCTGATATAACCTATCCCAATCTTGAAAAAGTGACAATTACCAAAGGTACTGGGAAAGGTGTTGATTATGACCCATACTCTTCCTCTTATTGTCCTTGGAATACCTCTGTGAACATCTCCTCATTCGATGAATCATCGAAAGTAATGTCCGTCATCGTCGAAGAAGGTGTCACCCATATCGGAATTTTTACCTTTTTCAGATGCTATATGAAAGATCTTAGTCTTCCGAGTACTCTCTTCTCCTTCGGAGAATGTGCGATCTTTGAATGTACAATCAAAAATCTGACCATTCCGATAAGCCTCAATGCAACTTGGCTAGATGAAATTCCTACTGGTTTTCATAAGACACACCCTGCATTCATAAAGGTATCTGGTATTGAAAAGATTGATTTCACCCCTGGTTCTGGATATGGATTCGATTACGCCTCCTACAAAGGATGCAACCGTTTGTATCAACATACACCCTGGTATCAAAGCAGGGACACTCTTAAAGAGATCAATTTCGCAGAAGGGATCACTCACCTCGGTTCCGATGCTTTCCGCGAACTACACTTAACTTCTCTAGTGATCCCAAACAGTGTGAAGTCACTGGGTTTCCATACCTTCTACAATATGGCCGAACTTTCGTCGCTGACCATCCCGATCACTCTTGACTGCACCTATTATTACAGTACTGTAAACCCCATTTCGCCTGATTCGGACACCCACGACAGTGCCGATTTGTACAAATATTCTGCATTTGAGGGTGTTAACGACCTTAAGGAATTGAAGTTCACTGCCGGAACTAATGGTATGGGGTCTGATTACATTGATCATCCTCCGTTTTGGAATTATTCTTGTAACAAAGGCATCACTATCACCTTCGACAGTGGGATAAAGTACATTGGAACCGACACCTTGTCCGCGTACCAGTTTGTAGATATAAATGATCAATCTCTGGAACCTACGGCGGTAAATTTGAGCGGACACAGGTTCCAGGGAGCATTCTCGCACCTGCTATATCGGATCATTGATTTGCCGGAACAGCCCTCGAAGGACTCCGCTAATTGTTACACACCTGTGGTTGACATCTCAAATCTACATTCAATAGAGAAGTTGAATTCCGTTGTCAATTTTGATCTTTCTAAGAATTTCGTTACCGGAATTTGCGTTATGAATTGGAGCGCCAAGAACATTTCAAAGGGGTAATATCATTTACAGCAAATTAACACACAATGGTTCGTTGAATCGGGGAATGTTTTTGGTGATCATCATCCTCATAGCTTCCGCTATGTCAGTAATGTTTGCACTTCATGAAGAATCAGATGATTCTACTGCACAGATCATAAAATCTGGTCAATGTGGACCTAACGCAATTTATAATATTTACTCTGATGGTATTCTGGAGATCACTGGCTCTGGAGAAATGTATCATTACGAGGACACTCATGCACCATGGTACGATGACCGTGGGGATATTATTAAGATCGTCATAAGTGATAATATATCCAGACTTGGAGCATTGGCATTCTTCGACTGTACGTATGTCACTGAACTCACTATACCCATTACGCTGAACAGCGTGGTCTCTGATAAGCAACCTGTCTTCTTAGGCTGTTGTAATATCGAAAAGATCAACTTTACTTGTGGGAATGGAGGATATGGATACAATTATATCACTTATCCATCGGATTCTTGGTATCAGAAAACCCCTTGGTATCAAAGCAGATCTGCCATCGAAGAGATCAACTTCTCAGATGACATCAAAGTGATCGGATCCAATGCTTTTCGTGATCTGAATATAACTTCAATCATACTCCCCGATTCTGTGGTTAATCTTGGAAACCACTGTTTCTTTAACTGTTCAAAACTTACTGACCTAACCATCCCTATAAGTCTAAATTCATATGGCAGTAACGATAAATACCCAGCTTTCAGGGGTTGTATGGCCGTTCAGAAGGTAACCTTTACCAAGGGAAATGGAATACCCTTTGATTATTACGACTGGACCAAATATGTTAAGAACGATAATTTGGCCCCCTGGAATATGAATCCTGATATTGCGAAGACCATTATCATCGCAGACAATATCACCGATCTGGGATATTTTATGTTCTTTAAGTGTAACATCAAAGAAGTCACCGTTCCGATCAGTCTCTCAATTACGCTTTGTACAGCATTCTGTTCACAATACAACAATCTTAGAAATGTAACAATTACTCAAGGTACTGGGGCCGGTATTGATTTTGATAGTTTCTCACAGTCCCTTCAAAATTGTCCTTGGGGTGGGGTATCGAATATCGATACCCTTACAGTGGAAGAGGGTGTCACCTATATCGGGGATTACACGTTCCCTTATTGCAGTATAAAAAATCTTATTCTTCCGAATTCGCTAGTCTCTTTAGGAAAAAGTCCGTTTTTCAAATGTAATATCAAAAATTTGACAATCCCGATAAGCCTCAATGCAACTTGGCTTGACAATAGCCCTGCATTCAAAAAAGTTTTCGGAATAGAAGAGGTCGATTTCACCCCTGGTTCTGGATACGGATTTATGTATGCGGCATACAAAGGAAGTAACTGCTGGTATCAGCTGACACCATGGTATCAGTGCAGAGATACCCTCAAGGAGATAAATTTCGCAGAGGGGATCAAACGTATCGGTTCTGATGCTTTTCGCGAACTGCATTTAACTTCAATAGTGATCCCTAACAGTGTGAAATCTATTGGGTGCCACGCTTTTTACAACATGGCCGATCTCTCTACATTGTCCATTCCGATCACCCTCGATAGCGTCACGTCGAACAAATACCCAGCTTTCCATGGTTGTGTCAATATTGAAAAGATGATCTTTACTGGAACCGGCAATTGGTTTAGATATGGTGATTCCGACTCCCAACACTCATATTATGGATATACTCCCTGGCAATTCAGTAAGGCCACCCTGAAAAGTGTTGATATGTACTACGGTGCGGCATCTGTCGGAAAACTAGCTTTCGAAGGTTGCACCTCATTGGAATCCATCACCATTCCTTCTTCTGTCAGAACCATTGGACATGGCGCATTCAACGTGAAGTTTTATGAAACCGATGGCGTGACCGAACTCGAAGAAACCGCTTCTAATTTGGCAGGATATACATTCAAAAACGTTGATGGCAAATGGATCAAACTAGAACTGCCTCTGTCCGATGCTGATCATACGATCGTCCTTGGTAAATGTGGTGATGAGGTTAAGTATAAATTCGACCTCACCACGGGAACACTCACGATTGGTGGTACTGGGCAGATGTATGATTTTTCCATTGACACGTCACCATGGTTCCTATACAGAGGTTCCATCTTATCGGTATACGTTGGAAGTTCGGTCACCTCAATCGGGAATTATGCATTCTATGATTGTTTCGCTCTTAGTTCGGTATCGTTACCTGAATCCGTCTGTTCTATTGGAAATAGTACGTTCTCCAATTGTACCTCACTTACCACTATCGCCATCCCAGATCCTGTAAAATCTATTGAAGAATCCACATTCGAAGGTTGTTTGTCTCTTTTTTCTGTTTTTATTGGTAGTTCTGTCAGTTCTATTGAAGAGTCTGCATTCAAGGAATGCTCATCTCTTGCTTCATTTGATGTTTCCGCTGAGAACGCTTCATATAGTTCCATAGATGGCGTTCTTTTCGACAATGACAAGACCACTTTGATCCTGTTTCCTCCTGACAAAGCTGGGATCTCTTATGTGATACCTGATAAGGTCAAGACCATCGCACCCTTTGCATTCAATTGTTGTACGGGCTTTACATCCATAACTTTCCCCAATTCCATCACAACCATTGAACTTGATGCTTTCGATATGATCTTCTATAGCTCAGATTATGAAACCGCACTCGCACCGAGAGCAGAACTATTGGCAGGTTCCATATTCAATTACATTTGTGGCAAATGGGTCAAAGAGAAGGAATTTGGCAAATGTGGAGATAATGCTACTTATGAATTTGATTTCCCTACAGGAAACCTTTCAATTAACGGTTCTGGACCGATCGATACCTATTATTTTGGAAATTCTCCTTGGTTCTCATACAAAGAGGACATCCTATCAATTGACATAGGGGATTCCATCACATCGATCGGATATCGTTCGTTCGAAGGCCTGACCTCCATTGTATCAATAATAATTCCAGATTCAGTCAAGTTCATCTGTGCATCTGCATTTGAAGGTTGTACCTCCCTTGTTTCGGTAAACATCGGCTGTTCTATCCGTAACATCGCAGTATCTGCATTCGCGGGATGTATATCACTCGAATCATTCGTTGTTTCTGTTGAGAACAGCTATTACAGTTCCATAGATGGCGTTCTTTTCGACAATGATAAGCCCACCCTGTTGGAATATCCGGTGGCCAAAGTGGACTCTTCTTATGTGGTGTCTGCAACCATTAGGGTGATCATATCATTTGTACTCAAAGATTGCAAATTCCTCAAATCTATAACCTTCTCTGATTCCATTACCTACATAGTGGATGATGCGTTTGGTGTGCCATTCTATGATATAGGTGGTGAGATCGAAATCGAGCCTAATGCTTCAAATCTGGCCGGATACACCTTCAAGTATATCGATGGAAAATGGACCAGACAGGCCCAATCCACTGAATATTCTTCTAGTGATTCGGCCTGAAATGCGGTTCCTGATCATTGTATAATCATCACAAAGTCATTTCATCGGTATTTCTACAAGTGTTTCAATGACTTCAGTGAATCGATTTAAGATCTCCTTCCGAAAGTAGTCATTATTCTGGAAGATCTTCCATCGGCCCCAGGGCTGTTATTGTATTTGTGATTTTAACTTAATTTTGTTATATTGATTCGATCCTCTGGCTGGGGATCCAGTGAATAACATGCTAAAGTTATTCAAAAATTAACAAAAATGTTTTAATTCTAGCATTTTTGAAAGATATATTTACTAGTATAACCTACGGTGTGTTAGGTGAGTTAGTGAAGAAAAGCAAGTTCGAGAAAAAACTTCTTAAGGCAGACCCCGAGAAACTTTGTGATATGCTTCTTCGCAAGCTCAACGAGAATCCTTTCTCCTCCAACACACTCAAAAATCAGATGATCTATGACAAGCTTCCTGACACCTTACGGTTCAGACTTTTGGATATGTTCTACGAACAGATCAACGGTATACTCTGTGAAGCCAGGAAATCGATCCTCACTGGTCTGGGACAGTGTGATGGGAGACTTGTGGTTAATAATGGTAATGTTCTCTTTTGTTGTTGTGAGGATCTTGCTGAACTCCTTGCTAACAACACTGCTTTCATAGATGAGGCCCAGATCCGCATTCCCGGTTCCATTGGAGAAGCTAAAATGTTCAATGGCGGAACATATTCAGTGGATTTTGAAGGATCTGTTTTCAATCGGTGTCCTTTCTGTGGTGCAAAAGTCCAAAGGAAAGTTGTTTGCGAAAACCCCGATACTGAGTGAGGGATCACCATTCGCAAAGCCAAAACCATCGATGAAATATATGATGAAGTGAAAGATTTCGGCAAGGTGATCACTTGTGATGCCGCACTTGCCACCGCATTGAACGCGATGGTAAGCACCGACAAGCTGGGAGGTTTTGCATACACTCCACGCATGCTTGCAGGCAGCATTGCGGTCACTGTTCTTCGGGAAAAGACACTTACCGACCTAGAGGTCGTGGAGTCGATAGAACGTAACACCGGTTTCGAATTCGGATTCATCCACAGTGAAGTGCAGAAGATCAGAGATATCCGCAGGCACACTGCTGATGTTGGAAAATATCTTCGTTCCAAGCGGTCAAGAGAGGTTTATGAGTATTATTCCCAGCTCCCCACCATCGACAAGGCGATGGAGAACTACGATCCCTCGATTTATCGCATATTCCAACCTGGTGAGACCGTGGCGGTCATCGGGGTGGATCTCTTCGACGATCTCGACAAGCACTTCCTTTCTCCAGAATATACTGAGATCGATCCTTTTACGGAGGGAGATTATGAGATCGAGACGATCTATGCCATCGGGAATGATCGTCAGATCGCAAGCAGTATCGTCGATCTTATCGATATTGAGAAGAGTCTCGATACTGCCGTGGTGTTGGATTCCTCCGCACCCATCGCTGATGCTCTGCGTTCTGCGTTCTATCGTAAGAAAATTCCATTTAAGAACACTCTAGATGTCAAAGATCTGTCTCAGGTCCGTGATTTCATTCAGTTCACGTCCCTGGCACTTGACTACCCTACCCTGCGTGTTTATGATGTCCGTGAACTGTTCTCCTCTTATATTATCGGCGGAAACCCGAACAAGGGTAGGATCCTTGACTCCAAATTCGACAAATATCTGCTGTCAAGAGTACCTTTGGGGGACAATGTTGATCCTTCAACTCAACGTCTTATCAGCACCATGCGTGACATTAAAGATATGACCTTTTCGGAAGTGGCCGAGAACTTATTCCAAACTATGTCCCAGAAGACTTCAGTTCTCATTCTTTTGGATACTCTGGGTCTTTCAACCGACAAGGTCTCCCGCACTCTTGTGGACCGTATTCTCTATGCTGTTAACAACCTTGCAGATCTCAAACATAACGAGCAGGTTCCGGAAAATGAGCGTAAAGGTGTGCTGATAGCAGACTGTAAGAATTCCGTCTATGTTGACCGTCCTTTCGTCATATTTATCGGGTTGGACGATTCTTGGGAACCTTCCGTTGCTGGAAAAGATTATGTTGATAAAGAAGAGGCTTCCGAGAATAACGCCATTCGTTTGGAGATCCTCCTACAGCAGGGCACCTCCCGTATCTATGCTGTTAAACCTGTTACAAAAGGGAAGGAAACCTTGCCTTGCCCATCATTCCAGGCCATTTTCGACCTTTCCAGAAAGAATGGTGTGGCCGATTCTTTCGAGAAGATATGCGGACAATACATCCGGGGTTCTTGGGCCGTTAGAATGCGCCCTGAACAGGTCTATGGGGGCGCCATCGACACACCTTCTGATAGTGAGCCTTGGAAATTCTCTAAAACATCATACAATGCTTTTTCTGACTGTCCGGTCAAATTCATTTTCTCAAAACTGATCCGCACGGAGGATTCTGACAATATTGTTTTCGGCAATTGCCTTCATGAATTTGCTGAATTCTATTTCTGCTACCCCGAACTTGTCCTAAAACGTGGTCTCGAACACTATCAGGAGCATCTTGAATCTTTGTATTCCGGACTTTCAAGTAAGTGCCAAAGGGAACTTGATAACAGTAAGTTCAGGGTCTATCTTAATAACTTGATCAGGTACATCGATATCATTCGGCCTTCGTATGTTCCTTTGGATGCCCCATTATCCACAAGAAAATATCCAAACGAGTTCATGCTCGAAGAAGGAATCGAATTTACCAGCACATACGTTGAATCGGAATTGTTCTCGATATATCCGATATTTGCCAAATATGACCTCGGATTTGGAGATCTGATCGTTGATTTCAAGACCGGGAAGGTCAAAGATTCAAATACGATCGTCAAAGGGTTCCAACGGAGGTCCAAAGAATTATCGGATTTCCAAGCTTTGATCTATCTGCAGACATTATACGAAAAGACCCATAGCGAATGCGAGTTCCGTCTTTTGTTCATAGGAGATAATTTTATCCGTTCTGTCGACGAATCCTTCGATATCCGTGAGAATATTAGAACTGTAATGCTTTCAACCAAGACAAAACAGGAGCTCGTTATGGCATATGATGGCCCTGCGTTCAATTATTTTGCGGTTACTAAGAAATACATCCTATTTGCTGATAATTGGGATGAATTTTCTGATATAGTGTTAGATCATATCGACGAGGATGGAAAAATCTCTTTGGATGACGCTATCGACATTCATTCACAACTGTCATTCAAATGCAAGGTCGGCGATGTATGCGATGCTATCAAGCGTATTTCTTTGATTTTGAATCAGCAATATATAAGGCTGTCCGATACCGAGGTCGTTGTACCGATGGGATCCATGGTAAAATTCCTTGAACAATTAAAGGAAGATCACATAATTGCCAACGAATCATTGAATCTTCCGATTTTGGATGTCACCAAAGGTAAGATCCGTTGTGAAAAATGTGCTTTTTTCAAGGTTTGTATGAAAGCTGAATTAGAGGAAGGTGACGACGAATGAACACGGATGCTTTATTGTCAGGACTGAATACTTCGCAGAGGAAGATCGCTGAGACAATTGATGGTTTTGTCGTTGTTGATGCGGGTCCTGGAACCGGAAAAACACACACTGTGGTATCAAGATGTGTCAACATCCTCTCTCAGGACAATATCGGGCCCAAGGATCTGATAATGTTGACCTTCACCCGTAATGCTGCTGCTGAAATGAGGGATCGCGTTCAGTCAAAATTATCTAAGCTTCACGACGAAGGGCTGTTTTCTTCTGATCCGGACGTCAATGAACGGGAGTATCACCGGATTTCAAATCTTTCAAAACAGGTCTATATTGGAACCTTCGATTCATATTGTTTTTCAATCGTTAAACAATATCCATCACATATTCGCAAATTTTTCAGTCTGGAACATGATCTGAACAGTAATTCCGAAATCACAGAGAATGATAGTCTTAATAGGATCTATTTCTCTAGATTCCTAGACAGATTTTTGGATCAGAAAGGTTCTTTATATGGGGATCTTGCGGCTGTCGTATCTCAGAAACCGTCTGATATTGAGAATCTACTCAACATTTTGATGTCCCGCGGAATTTTCCCTCGCATAACGTCCACTGGGAAAAGATATTGGTTTGGAGGGAATGACGGTAGGGATCTGTATGGTGATATTGATGCTTTGAAGGCTTTTATGAGGAGTATGAAGGTTATCAAACCTGATGATCCCAAAGTTTATGTCGAGTCTCTCTTATCAGACGGATTTCCTCCAGATCTCCAGGAGGCGACTCCTGTGATGAAGGAGATCGCAGCTGAGGACGATAGGAATGAACTTCTTCTTTTAATTCATGATATTTATCTTTCTTTTATTGCACAATCTGTTAAAGATGGGCATTTGACCTTCGGGCTTGTGGCGATGTTTGCATTTATCATTCTATATGATGATAAAAATGCCAGAGAAAACCTCGCCACCAGATATCTTATCGTTGATGAGTTCCAAGACACAAACAGTAATCAGATGATGATCTCTCTAATGTCTTTAAAGGAGCCGAATCTTTGTGTTGTAGGTGATTGGAAGCAAGGGATCTACGGATTCCGTTTTGTTTCGATCGAGAATATCCTCGATTTTGAAAATCGTACTAGAATGTTCAGAGAATTTTTGAACGATGACTTCGACCGTATTCCTTACTCGATACCTGAAAAAGTGAATTATATTCCATTGACCGAGAATTATCGCAGTTCTCAGTTGGTCATCGACATGGCATATAATGCCCTTCTCGCACCCGGAACCAAGGAGGATCTCATCGACTCTGACATTGAGAAAAAAATAACCCAGATCAAGTCTAAGCGTACAGATATTGGCACCAATACTGAGTTCAGGCGTATCTGTTGCGAATCCAAGGATCTGGAGGTCGATGAGGTACTTCGCGTCATCGGAGACTATGTCGATTCCGGAAAATATCACATCGCAACTGGTGACAAGGATAATCCGCTTCGGCCTCCGGAATTCCGTGATATTGCTGTTCTATGTCGCAATGTAAAAGTTTCCCGTATTGTTTACAATGCGTGTCTGGCACATAAAATCCCTGCTTTCCTTCAGGGTGAATTGAACGTCATGTCCAGTCGTGAAGGTAAACTTCTCCTCGCTTGGTTGAAATATATTAACAACGACCGTGACGATTGGGGTATTGTGCCTATCCTTGCCGACTTGGGTTACCCTTGTGTAGATATTATTTCGATGAGGGAATACAATGTCGAGGAGAAATGCGATCACATTCCTGAACAATTGAAAGCATTCCGTAAACACCTTAGAGGTAAAAGACGTAGGATCACCGAACTTATCTCTGACATCTATTCCTTCTACGGTCTTGATAACGATAAGACCCAGGCTATCATTTCGATACTTTCATCCAATCATCGTGGATCACTCATGACCATCTCTGATATCATACGGATCATTGAAAGTGATATCTCAAACGACACTAGATATTCTATTGATGGATTGCCTGAAAGTAATGCGGTCATCATTCAGACACTTCATAAATCCAAAGGATTGGAATATCCGATCGTCATCATCCCACGTGTCGATGTACAGAACTTCCCTCCGAATTCCAAAACACCTAATCTGCTTTCCTTTGGTGAAATCCAAGGGGTCCGCTGTAAAGACGCAGTCATTTGCTACAAAGGTGAGAAGAAGATCGCTCGCTCCTGGAAGTCATATGTGGTTTCAAAGGCTATAAATCAGGACTATAGTGAGGAAAGAAGGCTGCTTTTCGTCGGTATTTCAAGGGCAAAACAATATGTCACCCTGATCGCTGGTGATAAACCTTCTGGGTTCTTCAAACATTTCTCTGACACACTTCTTGAATCCGGACGTAACGATCCTATTCCAATACGCGAGTCACAGACCGAAGTTTACATTTCCAGGCCCGAAATCCCCTCATTCAAACAACGTCGTAAGAATATTCCAGTTCATGGGCTATTGGATCTCGATAACGAGGGCATTTCTGCAGCTCCTGAATCTGATGAGATCGGTGGTAGAGGAATGATCTTCGGTACCCTTATCCACGACCTTGCTGAACTGTTGGTCCGTGGAATAGATGTGGATGAAAACACTATGAACAAGTACCCACAGATCAGAGTCGCCAAGAACATTATTGATGATCTAAGGTCCGCAGGTGCTTCGCTTACAGCAGAGATCGATTGTGCTCTTCCTCTCAACGAATTGAATGTCACTGTCAACGGCAGGATCGATATGTTCGCTGAGTTCCCTGACCATATCGAGGTCCACGATTGGAAGACCGATGTCGAACCATTCCTGAAGAACGAGTATATGATCCAGCTGAGTGTCTATGCATATGTGCTGGCACATTTGAAGAAAAAGCCGGTGGATTGTCACATTGATTGGTTATCTCAGGATTCGACCGACGTATTCCAGCCTGTTCCGATGGACATTATCCTGCAGCGCGCACGTGCATTCCTTGAAGTTCCTGGATTTGGAAAATGATTGACAGGGGGAGGCCCGTCTGTTCTTATTAAATAAATAAAAGAGATGTCCGTGCATGCAAGAGAGCGGTCTGACATCGGCTGAGGTCAAACAACGCAAGGCCGACGGTAGAGCCAACACGTCTGAGGAAAGGCAAAGCAGAGGGTATTTGGAGATCCTTGCGAAGAATCTTATCACCCCCTTTAACGTTATTTTGTTCATTCTCGGCATAGCTCTCGTCATTTTCGGTGATTATAACAGTGCTATTGCAGCCACTGGTGTCATTATCTTCAACGTTCTGATCTCCACCATTCAAGAGTGGAAAGCCAAACGTCGTCTTGACAAGATCGCGGTTCTCTTGAGGCCTAGGGTGAACGCACTGCGTGACGGAGAACTTCAGGTTATCGACCGTTCAGATATAGTTCTCGATGACATTCTCTTCCTTGGGCCTGGAGATCAGGCTCAGGTGGATGGAGAAGTTCTCGAAGAGCAATCTCTTGAGATGGACGAATCTCTCCTCACTGGTGAATCCTCCACTCTGAGGAAACATGTCGGTGAGACCGTTTATTCCGGTTCTTACTGCGTCACCGGCAAATGTTGGTTCAAGGTCACCAAGGTAGGAAATGATACTTTTTCCGCCCAGATGATGTCAAAGGCCCGCAAATTCACCAAGAAGACCACTCCTCTTCAGATCGAGACGAACACTGTCACTGAGATCCTGATGACACTCGCATTCATTTTCTTGGTCATTCTCGTCTTCAAGAACCTTGTTTCCGGGGCTTCTTTCCATTCTTCCCTTAAAGAAGCGGTCATCGTTTTGGATATCGTTCCTATTGCGCTGTTTCTTTTGATCACTTTGACCTACATGATCGCGGCTGTTCGTATGGCCGATTCTGGAGTTCTTCTACAGAATTCCAACTCTGTGGAATCTATCAGTCATGTGGATACGGTCTGTATGGATAAGACCGGTACCATCACCACCAACAATCTTGTTTATGAGAGTACTGAATATTTTGATAACGACCCCACTGTCGTCGAAGGACTTATACGTGCGTTCGTTTCAACCACTGGAAGCAAAAATAAGACAATTGATGCTATTTCAGCCCATTATGGCACGGTTCACGTAGAATTACTAGACGAGATTCAATTCTCCTCTGACCGGAAGTACAGTGCTGTTCGCTTCTCAGGATGTGATGGGCCGGTCACATTGTTCATAGGTGCTTGGCAGTCCCTGATGCAGTATGTCGTCGATGCCCCTGATGTTGAGAGCAAATTAGCCGATGCTTCTTCCAAGGGACTTCGCTCTATTGTTATATTCCATGGGGGGTCTGCAGAGATCCACGATGCTTCTGAGAATCCGATCATCCCCCAGCTCAAGGTCCTTGCAGTTGTATCCATAAAAGACGAGGTTCGTCCAGATTGCAAAGAGATTATTTCTGAATTCATCAACAGCGGGATGGATATCAAGGTCATCTCTGGGGACGATCCTGTTACGGTTGAAGCGATCTTCCAGCTTGCAGAGATCCCTGGTGAGAGGAAGATAATCTCCGGTGAGAAGTTGGTCGGACTCAGCGACGAGGACTTCAGTAAAGTCGCTCTTGAGACCAATATTTTTGGGCGTATGAAACCTGAGCAGAAAGAGAAGGTCATCCACTCCCTCCGTAGCAACGGTAGATATGTTGCAATGGTAGGAGATGGAGTCAACGACATCCGTTCTCTGAAGATGGCACAGGTCGGTGTGGCCGTTCAGAGCGGTAGTGGGGCAACTCGTGGTGTCGCTGACATGGTTCTTATGAACGATAATTTCCGGGCACTTCCGCAGGCTATTGTTGAAGGAAAACGTACTGTCAGTGGTATGAGGGATATTCTGAGGCTTTATCTTTCTAGGAATTTCGTTCTTGCCATCCTTGTTCTCTGTCTTTTACTAGTGGCCGGACATAGCCCCCTGTTGCCGATCCAGAATACTGCATATGCGTTACTTACTGTTTCATTTGCCGCATTCCTGATGACCTTGTGGGCCAAACCGTCTGATAATAAAGAGGCAGTGCTTCCCAAAGTTGTGAAGTTCGTGGTTCCGTCTGCGATAATGCTATCAGTATTCGCTTTGGCGATTTATGCAGTATTCTACTTCGGAACTGTTAACAATTGGTGTGACGGATTCTTTACTCTCAAGTCTTCGTATGCAGAAGCCGCCAGTTCTCTCGGTATTTCTTATGAAGATCTGCTCAAACTGATCAGCATCGATGGTAGCACAGAGCATACCATCGAAAGGATCGCTGAGATCAATGCTAGGAATGCAATGTTCACTTTCCTTCTGATGGCCGGTATCGCACAATTGTTCCTTCTGTTCCCTCTTACAAAGAAAGCTTCACTTGAAAGCGATTATACAAGAGATATCAAACCGACATTACTTGCAATTCTGTTGTACATCGTTTTGATCCTGTTCTACAAATTCTCCTGGATTTCGGTATCTGTAGGACAGAGCCTTCCGATATTCGAAGTATGGCCCGAACTTATCACCGCCACAGTGGTCTGGTATGTGATCACTTTGATCTTCATGAAGAGTTCGCTTTTGCAACCGGTCAGCGATTTCATTGGCGTATTCATTAAAAAATCGTTACACAAGAACTTCCTTAAGAATTCGAAGAAAGCAGAAATGGAAGAAGAATGATCAACGGGAGGAGTGCCTTCCCCTGAAATCCAGGGGATCGTACTCCCCATTATTGAAGAGTTCTATCATGACATATGATGCAACTTTAGCATCTGAAAGCGCTCTGTGGTCTTGAACCCCATGGATGCCTGCAGGATCTTCACCATGCAGGATGTGAGCATACGCATAATCGAGTTTGGGATAGCGGTAATCACTGATCCCATAATACTGACTTTTCAACTTGCACACATATTTGGCAGAAAACATGATGTCTCTGCATTCATTGAATGAACCTTTGAGATTCCATGGGAATTTGTATAGGAATTTGTCAAGATCATATTGGACGTTGTATGTGGTAAGCCATTTGTCTTTTATGAGTGCAGACACCTCTCTTTTTACCTGAGAAATGGGTTTGGCAGATCCAACTTCTTCAACAGTGAGGTCTGTGTTCTCGAATATCCAGGAGGATTTCATGTCATTTGTCCAAGTATCTGTATTATACCCGACGATGGAAGAGTAGACCGGTTTCACCGTTTTTTTACTAAGGGATACTTCACAGATGCCGATATCTACGACAATGTCGCCATATCTGCTCCAGTTGAGTGAATCGATCCTGTCATCATCATTAAAGTCAATGCTACTCTTTTTGAAGAACGGGTCAATAAATGGATCACATTTGTATTTGGCACCGTTCAGGCCAGTGGTTTCAGTATCAAGGACGAGGATAGTGTCTGGTACTTCGAACTGTTCCAAACCTGTATGAAAATCGGACATATTACCATCAGTGGACGCGTGTGCAGAGTGGAACTTGCCTGCACGCAAGAGAACCTATGAACAGGGATGTTTCATCGGACAAGTACGATAGAATACTCTGCCAGTTAATAACAGGGATAAGAGCATCCATAAAGATAGCATATTTTTTCCCGAATGTGATATCGACCAAACAGCTACCTAATTCATCAGCAGTGATCACTTTGTGGTCACAAAGGAAATCTCTGTCAAGGTAAAGGATCTGAACCTCTGGGTCTTGCCTGCGAATTTCTTCTTCTACGGTTTTGAACAGGGCCCCAAGACCCAAGTCCCTGGTACCTGAGATAGATTTGACACTCGGATCCCTTACAAAATTTTCAACGTATTTGTGCGGGTCCGACTCGGAACAGGAACTGGCCATAAAGTGGGATATCTCGTATAGTATATAAACAAAATTTAGGAAAAGCGTATTTTTATTACGTTCGTCTGTAATGCAACCTCGATGAGCACGATCACAGTTTCAGGTAGATCCATCGATACCAAGAATGGACTATCGATCGAAGAGAACATCAAGAATGCTGGTATGTTACCTGATGCATACCTCTACATCATGGATGGGAGGCCGATACCCATGGACACCAAAGTAGAGGATTCAATGCAGATCCGGGCAATCAAGGTCGCCTCAGGCGGATGAATTTAATAGATGTTCCAGGCCTTCGAAATCGACTCCTGATTTCAAGGATGAATCAATAAGCCGGTCGAGATTATTGACGAACTCTTCGTGGATATCTCCCTTGCCGATCTCGCCGCCACTTTGGGACATACTGTCTTCTTCCGGGAACCGAAGTGATTCATAGGGGATAACACCATAACATTTCATTCCTGTGAGTTCCTCTATTTTCGTTAGTCCAGGTTCGAGAATTGATGCATCTCCACGGAAACGGTTGATCACGAATCCCTTTACTAGATGACGCACATCATCGGGAAGTAGTAGCCACGTACCGTAAATTGCTGCGAAAACTCCGCCTCTCTCGATATCTCCGATTATGATCGCAGGGATGTTTCTCAAACGCATCATTCCGACATTGGCTAGGTCCGTATCTTGAAGGTTCAGTTCTGCCGGGGATCCTGAACCTTCACATACCACATATTCAAACGATTTAGAGAGGTTATCAAATGATTCGGCGACCTTTTCGACCAACACTTCCCTCTCGATCTTCTTTTCGGGGGATTGTTCCATGAATGGTCTACCTTGAAGCACCACCTGGATCCTACCTTTGCCTGAAGGTTTCAGAAGGACTGGATTCATATCTCCTTTTGGTTCGATCCCACAGGCCCAGGATTGGAACGCCTGACCCATGCCGATTTCCTCGCCTTCAAGAGTGACATATGAATTCAGTGAGAGATTTGAAGCTTTGAATGGTGCTACATTCAGTCCTTTTTTTGATAGGTATCTGCAAAATGCGGCACAGAAGGTGGTTTTTCCGGCACCGGAAGCAGTACCTAGGAAAAGTAACGAACTCATCTTTTAACACCTGCGATCTCAAGGAATTTCTCTATGTCCAGTCCTTTTTCGAACACGTCCGCAAGTATATCGAGATTTTTGTCGACGAGTTCATCATAATCTTCGATTTTTGGCTTCTGGGTCAAGGTTCTACCGCCGCCAGGTTTGATCATAGAAAGGAATTTCGTCCTGAATGCGGGTTTATCGAAGACCCCGTGGAGGTAGGTTCCGTAAAGCATGTCCTTTTCACGGACAGAACCTTCGACCTCATCTGTTCTGCCAAAAGAGGTGATTTTGAACAAAGGTTCCTCACGAACCACAGTCAGTCCCATATGTAGTTCATATCCTTCGACCTCGCCACCTCCCTCGATCATCACGGCAGAATCCCTGATGACCCGTTTTTCATACTTGTCCCAGTATGTTGTATTGTCGAACAGGTGAAGTCCTTCATAGTATCCAGGTTCTTTGCCTTCGAGACCCTTGGGATCGAGCATCTCGGCACCCATGATCTGGTAACCTCCGCAAATACCTAGAATAGGTACTTTACCCACTTTGACCTTGACCGCATCAGCAATTCCTGTCGACACCATCCACACATAATCATCAATGGTGTTTTTTGTTCCGGGAATGACGATGGCATCGGCATCAAGGACCTCTTCAGGTGTATCAGCGAAAATCACAGTCGTATCCTCGCTGAAAAGGGGATCTATATCAGTGAAATTGGCGATACGAGGTAGTTTGATAACGGCGATATGGATCGAACCCGTGCCTCTTACCTTTGTATCCCTTAAGGCTTCAGAATCTTCGACAGGTAATTGGAATTCGGCATGAGGGATTATTCCGATCACGGGAATTCCACATCTTTTCTCAAGTTCGATGGCACCCGGCCTCATCAATTCTGGATTTCCTCTGACATTGTTGAGTACTATCCCTTTGATCCTCGCCCTGTCTTTGGGTGGGAGGAGTTCAACGGTTCCGATAGCATACGCAAAGGATCCGCCCCACTCGACATTGACCACGAGGATACAGTTCGCATCTGCGATCTCAGCAGCCCTCATATTGGCGATATCTTTGTCATAGATGTTTATCTCGGCAGGACTTCCAGCACCTTCCATTATCACGAGATCGTATCTGTTTTTGAGGTGTTCGACATTTCTTTTGACAATTTCAACGCCAGGCCCAGGTACAAAATCAGTATAGTAGGATATCACGTCGTAATCACCGAACGGTTTTCCTTCGACTATAGCCTGAGACACGGTATTGCCTTTGGGTTTGAGCAGGATGGGGTTCATATGATAATCAGGACTTTTCAAACCCATTGCCTGCGATTGAAGGTACTGTATCATGGAGATCTCTTCTCCTTTGGGTGTGACCTTGGAGTTGAGACTCATGTTCTGTGACTTGAACGGGGCGCAGAGATATCCTCTTCTTAACATGATCCTTCCAAGTGCGGCCACAGTGATCGATTTACCTGCATCAGATGTGGCACCGACCACCATAACGGCCTTTCCCGGATGCCATAGTCTGTCGGTAGCATCTTTGAAGATCTCTTTAAGACGTTCATCGTCATTTTCTGTGAGACCTTCTTTTTTGATGGTTTCCATGACATCTTTTACCAAACAATCGCGGTGTATGTAGAGACATTCCTCGCAAGACCATACCTCACCATGTCTTCCCTCAACGAAGTGGCCGAAACGTGGGTCCTCACAGGGATAAAACGGACAATAACAGAAAGTACAGTTCTGTCCTTTGAAATGACATGGATTATAACTACAGGTATGATCTGAACCGATATTCCCATGTTCGATCTCGGACCTCACTTTTG
The DNA here is from genome assembly GCA_963635855.1 of Faecalibacterium sp. CAG:74. Lineage (GTDB taxonomy): Archaea > Thermoplasmatota > Thermoplasmata > Methanomassiliicoccales > Methanomethylophilaceae > Methanomethylophilus. The sequence continues at coordinate 24,149 of CAVHHN010000003.1, forward strand.
CTTTGATGTTCTTCATAAGCTCAGGTCGCGGAACGCAATACACATAAAAAATGGTATTTGGACAGGTCATTCCTGATCTCACTTTCAGTCACCCCCTGGTCTTCTTTATATCCGATAACTTTCGTTTAAGGTATATGGGATGTGATTTCTCGTTCATTCACTGTGCCGACCTTCATCTTGGTAGCCGTGCATGGGGCGTTCCTCAGAGAGATAAAGGCGTGGGAGATCGTTTTTACGAGTCCACATTCAGATCTTTCTCTCGCATTGTGGACATTGGCCTGCAAAGGGCCGATTTCATGGTCATCGCAGGGGATGTTTATGATGAACTGTACGAGACACCTCGCACCAGATTGTTTTTTGCTTCTGAGTTGAAGCGGTTTGGCAAACCATGTTTTGTGGTGACAGGAAATCACGATGCGGTCCACAGTTGGTCATCTAGTATTCCATATCCGGACAATGTGATAGTTTTCGGTACAGAACCTTCTTCAGAAACGCTAAACATCCGTGGTAGGAACGTCGAGATCACCGGAGTTAGTTTTGAAGGTCCCCATACAGATGAAAATCTTGTTCTGAAATTGCACGGAGGGACAGGTTTTTACTCCATTGGGGTTGTACATTGTTCGGTCGGTTCTGGTGGGAACAGATATGCTCCATGTAACGTAGAGGATCTTCTGGGCAGAGATATACAATATTGGGCGTTAGGCCACATTCATAAAAGGACCACGGTCCATAAGGTCGATCCTGTCGCAATTTATCCCGGCAATATCCAGGGAAGAGACATTTCAGAGGCAGGCGAGAAAGGTTGTATTCTTGTATCTGTCTCCGGCAACATTACCGAGACCGAGTTCATACCAACCCAAGAGATCCTTTGGGATGACATTGCGATCGATATTTCTGGTATTGAAACCATGCAGGAGTTAATCAAAAGCACTCAGGATATCATTGTTCCAGGTTCGATCGTGGGTCTGACCGTTCGCGGGAGAGGTAGACTTAATCGTGCAATACGTTCAAATCCGAATGCGATCACCGATTCACTATCCTCTTTGACGAATTCCTCTGTTTTCATGAGGTCTATCGAGTGTTTACCGGAACTTGATCTGAAAAGTATCGAAAATGGCCAGACATTAATGTCTGAGACACTCCGTAGTATGAAGGAATTGGAATCAATGAGCGACCAAGAGCTTTTGAACCTTCTGTGTTCAAAGGGCCCCGCATCTGATATCAGGGTATATCTGCAATATTTTGCCGATAAAGGGAAATTACACGAGCTTGTGACCCGTGCCGGTCTTTCTGTAATCGATCGTCTTTCGGGGGCGGAAGAATGAAGATCCGTCAGGTCAGAATATCCTCATATGGTAAACTCCGTGAGAGAGATTTTTCCTTTGATGACGGCCTCAATGTGGTGTATGGGCCCAATGAGGCTGGAAAATCCACACTCAGGTCATTCCTTACCACCACAATTTTCCCAAAAGCACCTCTCAAATATCCTGCCTCCAAGACAAGCGATTCTGGGTCCGTGGATGTGGTTACCGAGGATGGTAATAGGTACACTTTCAATCGTGAAGGTAAGAAAAGTTCAGGTCTTGGATCCCAGTTGTGTGAGATCGATGATAAGGAATATGTTTCGATCTATTCTATGTCTCCAGAGGATCTTCGTGACGTCAAAGGTATAGAGAAAGGGGATATACGGAATCGTTTTCTTACGATACCTGGTGGCAACGATCTCCCGAGAGTTTATGATGGGATCGACCAGGCCCGTACCAAATTGCTTCCCGATCAACGTAGAAATGCAAAGTGCGGTATTGCCACGCTCATCAGTGAAGATAATGATCTTAGACAGAATGTCCGTCGCCTACAGGCTAGGGAGGCCGGTGATGTACATTATGCCGAATTAGTAGAACGTAAAAAGGATCTGGAACGGCAGATCGGCGAGAAGGGAATTGCAGTACAGGGTGCTCAGAATGATCTTTCTGCTGCTTCCAGACATTCTGGTCGTTCGAAGGACCTTGCGAAAATATCTGAACTAGAGCAAGAAGAGTCCAAGATCAGATATGCAGAGAAGGTTGATACCGAAAAGTACGCTGTGCTCAATAATGATCTTGGCCGGAAGAAAGAAGCATTGGACAATGCTGAGGGTCGTTTGGAAATTTCTAAACGTTCAGTTTTCGGTCTTGATATAGATGCTTATCTTTCGGTCATGCCCCAGATCGAACATTTACGCAACATGGAGAGTGAGTATGATCGGGCACCACAGAGAATTGTGTCCACTGCCCCTGTTTCTGATAAGATAGAGCTGCATGGACTGCCTATGGCATGTATACTTTTAATCGTTATAGGGATCCTAACCGCGGCTTTCGTGCACATTGGGTGCATTGCGATAACAATAGTTGGTGTTTTGTTGTTCGTATTGTCACTACGTAACAATACTGCCTCAGTCCCTATTTCTACCCAGAGCTTTCATCAAAACAATAATAAAACCATTCTTGAAGATGAACTTAATGAAGTTGCATGCAAAGTTCATCTACCTCGTCGTGATTTTCATTATGACATCCGTACTTTGACCAACAACTTGGAAAATATCAAAGAATATCTTGCAGCTGAAGATAAACGTAATGAATCATTTTCAACTAAAAAGACGGCTGAGGATGCTTTGTCGCTCTTTTTATCAGGTTACGGGGGTATTGATGGATATCAGCGTGCTGTTTCGGATCATCAAAGATTGATCGAGATCCGGTCACAGATACAGGCATTAAAGGAAAGTACCGAAGGTATTGAAACTGAAGTGCTGGATGAGTCCACTGCTAGGGAAGTGTTCCAACAAGTAAACGATCAATATGCCGGTTTGAAGAGTGAACTTGCTACCGTTGAACAGAGTCTGAAAAATCTTTCAGCGGACATGTCTGTAGAAGAGGCAATAACGGCCGAGGCTGAAGCCAACGATCGGATCTATGCTGCATGTTATGAATGGGCATCACTGATGTTTGAAAAGATCATTCTTGACAGGGCCTCTGAAGTTGCTTACAGCGCACACCGTCCGGAAGTACTTCAAAGGGCCGATGGATTGCTCTCCATTATGACCGATGGTCGCTATAAATTGGATACAGATCCACATCGGTATGAATTGGCCGTATCTGAAGTTTCAGGCGGTGAAATAAAAACAGTCACCGAATGGTCAAGCGGTCTCGAGGATCAGGTGAAATTATCCGTCAAGATGGCGGTCGCACTGAGCCTTTCCAAAGAAAGGCCACCCATAATCCTTGATGATGTTCTTCTGACTTCGGATAGTGGGCGGAAAAAGAATGCCTGTAAAGCGATTGCCAAGATTGCGAATGAGATCCAGGTGATCTATTTTACTTGTGATCATGAGACCTTTGATTTTCTGCGCGAATCAGGTGCCAACGTTGTTTCACTTTGAATCTGGTGAGAGCTACCTATATACTTCAGCCCATTAAATCTACATTCCTGTTGGTATAATTTGCCACCAGGTATGTTTTTGTTACCAAATTTCGGAAGGCCAGTTTCATAATGTATAATATAGTGTGAAACGTTGTACGGGCAAGGAAAGACCAACATAGGTTTCCTGTTCACAATCACATTCACCGATACGGTCGAGCAGGGCTCCCGTATCATCAGGCTGACGCACCCACGGGTCACTACAGCACGAACACAAAGGCATTTGCTACGCAGAGTTCATTCTGAGCGTTTATGCCATATCGGACATGAAACGGATGTAGTTTTTCCGAGCAATCGGAGTGTTCATATGAACAATTACACAGATCCAAGTTCAATTAAATACCAAGTCAAGGCGAAAATCAACGCCGATGGGATCGTTGACAAACCTGACGTTGTCGGTGCTGTTTTCGGACAGACCGAAGGCTTGTTGGGAGACAACCTCGATCTTAGAGACCTTCAAAAATCCGGTAGGATCGGCAGGGTCGAGGTCGAGATCGTTTCTAAAGGAGGAAAATCTGAAGGTATTCTTTACATGTCCTCCTCCCTCGATCAGGTCGAGACCGCCATCATTGCCGCCACTCTTGAAACTATAGATCGTGTAGGTCCTTGTAAAGCCACGGTCAAGGTAATCGGCATCGAGGATATCCGTGTTACCAAGAGAGAACAGATTGCCGAACGTGCCCGTGAACTGCTTGAAGTTCTCATGGACCAGGCAAAAGACAGTGGTGCCAATCTTGCTCAGAACATCCGTGAGTCTGTTCAGACCGAGGAGATCACCACCTATGGTAAAGAACGTTGCCCTGCCGGACCCAATGTCAAAACATCTGAGGCGTTGATCATCGTTGAAGGCCGTTCGGATGTTCTTAACCTCTTGCGTGCCGGTATCAAAAATGCTATCGCTGTTGAGGGAACCAATATTCCCAAATGTGTTCAAGATCTTTCCAAAGAGAAGGTAACAACGGCTTTTGTCGATGGTGACAGAGGAGGAGAACTTATTCTCAGGGAGCTTTTCCAGACCTCTGAGATCGATTATGTTGCTCGTGCACCCCGCGCACACGAGGTCGAGGAACTTTCTGCCAAGCAGCTTGTCAAATGTCTTCGTAACAAAATTCCCGGCGACCAGTACATGGAGATGAACGGCCTTTCCTTCGAAGAGAAAGAACTATCTGATAATGCTGAGGAAGATCTCAAGAACAGTCGTCACGTCCGCAGGAACGCTGAGGAGATGGTCTCTGAACAGCCTGTTGAGGAAGATCGGGGATTCAAGGTCCGCAGGGCGGCACCTGAAGACGATTCTGAATCGGATAATCGTTTCGCTAGAAACCGCCGTGAACGCCGTTCACGTCGGTCCAATGAGGAAGATGAGAGGCCACGTCGCCATGAGCGTCACTCTCGCAAGCCTTTCGATGATTTCGATGAGCCTCGCTCCAGGTTTGATAGGAGAAGAGAACGTCAGACCGATCTGCAAGAATTTGAATCTGAGACGGAGTCTGTTATCGATGATGAGGGAAAGATACGCGAGGTCGAGATCAAGGAGGTCGTTGAAGAGCCTGTCAAGGAACCCGCTGTCGATGAAGTCGTTGAACCTGAGATCGAAGAACCTGTCTCTGACGAACCCGTTGTTGAGGTTCCAGAAGCCGAGCCTGAGATCGAAGAACCTGTCGTAGAGCCACCTAAAGAGGAACCTACTGAACCTGCTGTTGAGGCACCTAAAGAAGAACCTGCTGTTGAGGAATCTGTCAGACCCACCCGTTCAGGGCGTGGCAGGAAGCCATCTGCCAAAGATAAGGTCCTCACTGAAGAACAGATCACTTACCGGGACACGCTCAGTGACATCTCCGGTACCAAGAACTCTGTTCTTATGGATGCGCAAGGCAATATTCTCAATAAGGTCGAGGTCAAGAACCTGGCCAATTTCCTTAAGGAATCCGATTCTGATGAGATCTGCACTATCGTTTTCGACGGTGTTATCTCTCAAAACATTCTGAACATTGCTTCTAAGAAAGGGATCAAGACCCTTGTTGGAAAGAACAAAGGTAAGATCTCCAAATTACCAACCGATTTAACTATTTGGACCAGAACCGATTTAGTTTGATGTGATACTATGTCCCCCCAAAAGAAAGTTGCAGTGGATAAATGGGAAGATGTTGAAGCCTTGAAGCACACCGGGCAGGTACTCATACCTGCCGATCCCTTGGATCGCGTTCTCGGCCAGGAGGAAGCGATCACCCTTGCTAAGATCGCGGCCATTCAGCGTAGGAATCTTCTTCTTGTCGGCCCGCCTGGAACCGGAAAATCCATGATCGCTCGCGCGATCTCTATGAACCTTCCCAAGGCCACTCAGGAAATCAGAGTTTCCAATAACCCTGAAAATCCTGAGAGGCCGTTCATGAACATCCTATCTGCCGAAGACGTCGCTGCTGAACAGAGTGAGGACAACGGTTCTGTCGGATCGTTATTGGACCCTACTCAAGTACCTAGCAATGTGGCTGAGGAACTTGGTTTCCGTTGCAAGGGCTGTGGGCATATATCCACACCTGAAGATGTTTCCTGCCCTAATTGTGGAAGGAGCAAGTTCGAAGGTAATGCAAATAATCCCTTCGGAATTAATTTCATGGGCATTCTCCAGTCTGCCGGAATTCCGAACATGCTTGCTGGAAAGGAGCGTGTCAACACTATTCGTACTCAGAACGGTGTTGAGGAGACGATCGTCTTTGAACGTGCTGGTAACAAGATCCGTATGCTTGATACCAAAGCTCTTGAAAAGAGGAACAAGCTAAACAAGAAATCTACCAGTAAGACCCTTGTAAAGATCGACCGTAAACCCTTCGTTTTGGCCACAGGAGCATCTGAGACCGAGTTATTGGGTGATGTCAGGCACGATCCTTACGGCGGTCATGACAAGATCGGAGTTCCTGCTTATCAGAGGGTAATCCCCGGTGCCATTCATGAAGCACACGAAGGTGTTCTTTTCGTCGATGAGATCTCCCATCTCGGTTCTCTTCAGAGATTCATTCTCACTGCCATGCAGGATAAAAAGTTCCCGATCACTGGACGTAATCCCCAATCTTCGGGAGCTAGTGTAAAAGTCGACAATGTCCCCTGCGATTTCATTCTCGTCGCTGCATGTAACATGCAGGACCTTGAGAACATTCTCTCTCCCTTAAGGTCAAGGATCATTGGTAATGGATACGAGGTGCTCGTTGACGTTGCTATGTCCGATAATAGCCACAATCGTGCAAAATACGCACAGTTCGTTGCGCAGGAGATCGCTATGGATGGTCACATTCCTGATGCTTCTATAGAAGCAGTTGAAGAGTTCATCGCTGAAGGACGGAAACGTGCCAAACATGATAATCAGATTAACTCTCTTACCCTTAGGCTGAGGGAACTCGGTGGACTTATACGTGCCGCGGGGGATATTGCAGTAATGGAGAAATCCAAACTTATCACTGCAGATCATGTCAAACGTGCCAAGAAGAGATCTGAACCTGTTGAGGAACAGATCAAGGAAAGGTACGGTTCGTACCAGAAAGGTATGACTCACGACATCTCTGATGCTCAGAAGCAGAAATCAGAGTATTATCTGCAAAACGAGCACATTGATGATTCGATGTATCAGTAAAACAATTTGCCCCCGAAAGGGGGTTCTTTTTTCTTTTGTTTCGATTTCAGAGCAAGTTATATCTGAAATGAACAGGCCATTATGGCTCAGTTGATGGTGATAACGTTGATCTGTTTCTTCAGAACATTGACCATGATCATAGCTTTCTTGTGGCCACCATCCGCTGCCATTTTAAACCATTTCATAGCTTCGAATTCGTTGATCGGCATGCCTTTTCCTTTATAGTATGCCATCCCAATGCTGAATTGAGCTTTGGTGAAACCAAGTTCTGCAGATTTTTGGAACCATTCGAAGGACTTAGAAAAGTCCTGAGGAACACCATTGCCATCACGGTACATGGTACCGATGTTATACATCGCTTTGGAACTGCCGAGTTCAGCTGCTTTTTGATACAATTTCATGGCAACGGAATAATCCTTTTCCACACCAGAACCAGCTTCATACATGACCCCTAGGTTGTACATGGCTTTCTGATGGTTTTCGGCAGAGGCCTTTGCAAATAATTCAGCAGCCTTTTCAAAGGATTGTTCAACTGCGACACCGTGATAATACATCACGCCTAGGTAATAGATGGCATCGACGTTGCCGAGATCTGCGGCTTCAGAGAAACAGTCAAATGCTTTTGGTGCAAGAGAATCATCTTCGGAGTTGTAATATTCATATCCATGTTCGAACAGTTCTTGCCCTTTTGATGCATCTGCCATACTTCGCTGTAAAAACCACGCATATATGAAATTTAAGAGAACCTACTAAATGAACCTGGGGAGAAGGACAGGTCGCAGATCATTCTGATTCCAGATGATCCATCGTTGTAGAAGTTGCAGAGTCTTTCGACTGGTACGAATCCTCTGTTGGAGTAGAATTTATAGGCATATTGGTTGTCTTCACGAACCTCGAGTTGGATCACTGAAAATCCCTCCAATGCCACGACCTGTTTGAACCTATCAAGTATCATGCTTCCAAGTCCATTCCCTCTATGGCCATCAGCTACACAGAAAATATGTATGGACGTGTTGCCGTTCGGAAGCTTTGTACCGGCAAGATACCCAACAACCTTTCCTGTGAGGTCAGTGGCAACTATCTGTCCCCGTTGCCATTGCATTCTGAAATAGCTCACTATCTCTGGAACGAAATATTCATCGAGCGAACAACACATCAGAGAGTGCACCTGAGGTTCATCTTCAGGGCGCATATTGCGAATCTCCATTTTCGTCAACTGCAGATGGAAACCAATCCTATTAAGATATCTTTGCTTTTGAAAACAATCAATCTCTCGGAGATCTGCGAAATTAAAAAGCATAGGGTTGTGTGGAGCACAACCCCTTTTTGACCTTTATTTCAACGATATCTACATTTTTGTACATTTCTTCTCCGCTTAGGGGTATTTTTTAGCTTAATAGCATACACAATTACACCAATGCAAGGCATAATAATTGCTAACGCCAGAGCAGAAACGATAATAGGATCATGATCTTCTGCGTGTTCACTACCAATTTTCACTGATATTGATTCCGTAATATCGAATCCATCGATCTGTACCGTTGCAAGGTATTCTCCAACATTTGGTGCATCAAAGAGGACGTATGGGCATTGGGTTTCACGTGATCCCAAGTTACCTAATGACCATGTGTACTTGTATCCAGACGGTCCGTCAACAGACAATTTGATAACTTTTCCACCTTCAGTATCTATAACATCAGCTTGGAGGTTCAGTCCACCGTCGATTACTGTATATATGTTAGTTCCATAATCATTTTCGAAGAGTTTGGCAAAATGTTCAGATACTTCAGGAGAATGAATTATCGCCGCAGTTTCACGGTTGCGTGTGAACGAAGTATCGGTCCAATTTACAGATCCCACCCAAACCGATGAATCGGAGATTATTCCTTTGTTATGAATGAGTTCAAAATCATCTCCATCTGAAAAACCGATTGCTTTGATAGACGTTGTACTCTCTATAAGATTCAGATAAGTTTTGTGGGTTTCAGCATCAGACTGTGAACAATCTAAGACCAATTTTGTATCCACACCTTTAGAACTTACTTGGGACATCCATGATATCGGTGTCTCTCCAGTGGTTCCGCTGAGCGATCCTCCAAGGTCCATCTGTTCAACAAATAATCTTTCTTCCGAGGAATACATGAACTGTTTCAGGGTGTCGAACGAATTATCTGGAGACACGGTCGGTGTAACTTGTGACTCGTAATATGTTAGTGTGATCTCCTTTATGTCAGCAGGATCAAGATTGCTTTTGGCTTTCAGATTTGGATAAACAGTGCTAAGTGGCGCCACATCGCCTATGCTAGTGGAGAAGTCATTTTCGAACACCGTGCTCATATAGTTCACATATCCCTCCGATCTTATCACGGCGCCCCAACCACGATTTCCATACTCACCGATATTGCCTGTTGTCCAGTTTTCGGAGGTGATCAGAGCAGTTTGCCCATCTATCAGTGCATATTTGTTGTGGAGATATGAATAACGGCTGTTTTCAGCACCTGAATAGTTTATGAGTCTGATCTCTCCGCCGGATTCTTCCACGGTCTTCAGAAGGCTTAGTTCAGAACTGATATCAACTCCCAGAGGACTTCCCTCGACAAGTATTCTGACCCTAACGCCGCTTTCAGCTTTCTGACACAGTATCGATATAACGTCCTTGCTTGTAACTAGATAGATTGAAAGATCGATTGAATTTTCAGCCTCCATAAGCGTACTCAAAATCGGTGTGCCCTTATCTTCAGGGAAAGAAAATGGTGCGACAGTTGCGTCAAATGTGAATTCATAAGGTTGTGTGTTCGTCCACCCCCTTTTGGTCATCGACCAATCGTTCGCACTATTCGTGTCAGTAGTGTTCTTTCTGACAAGATGCATTCCAGAAGACATCTTGGCAGGTTCGCCAACCCACCCTGTAACTCCATTCGAATTGCCCCAGCAAACCGCATCAATTGTATTCGAATTTGATATCAGAGATAGTTCATCGCCGTTGTCTGCAAGAATAAAATTACCTTTTTTACTAAGGCAATCAGAAGAATACAGAATTACCCAAGCATCGGTATCAAAGTAATTTTTTGTGTTTTCTTTGGCGATCGTTACTTGTTGTCCTGGGGATAATTTGATCGATTTGATGATTTCGATATATCCTTCTCCGTCGGTTATCACATAACCTTTCAGATCAATTTCAGAGTTACCGACATTCATTAAGGAGAATGCCTCTTCTTTAGGATACACTTCGCTGATCAGAATGTTTTGACCATTTGTAGCACTCGATTCGAATGCGCAGAATGAGGGTGTAATTAAAAGTACCAGACTTAGAATTACAAAAACTAACTTATGTTTCATAACTGGTGTTCGTAGAACATCGTTATAAAGAGGAATGATACAGTTAGTAGATTTATTTCAGATCAGAGGCCACTGACCAGATCTCTTAGTGTGGCACGCGGATCAGACGATTTAACGACACCTGATGCTAGCAGAACTCCATCCGCACCGAGTGCGATGGCGGCCGCAACATCTTTGCCGGTCTTCACACCAGCACCACACAGAACCTTGATGTTGGGATTTACTGTATGCACCGCGCAAACTGTGTTCTTTACGATGTCCGGGTCGGCTGTGGTGACAGAGATGTTTCCACCTATGAGTTCAGGGGGTTCCACCGCAATATAATCTGGAGCATATTCAGCAAGATGTTTTGCAGATTCTACATTGTCTGCACAGACCACTGCACAAAGATCCAGGTCCTGAGACAAGCGTGTTGCTTCACCGACATCATGTGGGCCTATCTTGTGCTCGGAATGGTTTATAAGAGTTCCAAAACAACCGCAGGCGTGAACCATGGATGGGGTGACCCATCCTGTGGCAGAGCCTGGTTTCTTTGGGTCCACGTTCTGAGAGAGAACAGGGATCTTGACCGAGGCCGATACAGCAGCCAATTCCACCATGGGTGGACAGACCATTATGTTGGCCCCGGTCTCGGTAGCCACCTCTTCACAGATCTTGGCTAGATCAACTGCCTTCTGGCCGTCGACCTCTGTATATGCCTTGAAGTTGATGATGACTACTCTATCCATGTTTTCACTCCACGTCGGATTTTTTGCACTTCTTACGAGGTTTCTTTTTTTCTTCGGAGGGAGATACAAACCTCTTCTTGAGTTCCTCGAGGACTGCAGGCCTGGAGGTGTATTCCATCTCGTCAGCTCCGAGGATGGAAGGCATGAACGGGCCCTGGCGCCTCATAAGGACCGATGCTTTGATCGCATTCTGGCGAGCAAGGTCCCAGGTATCGCTCTTGAAGATATCGACGGGGATGTGATCTCCACCTTTTACTCCAGGAGCTTCGAGTCCCTGGAGTTTACCTTTGTTCAACTGGAATCCGAGACAGCAGATTCTCGGAGGTCCATCGTAGTAGACGGGGTTGGAGTCCTCGGGACTGCAGGGGTACATGGCACCGATGTGGGAACCTCTCATCCAACCAGCAGCGAAGAAGACGTTCTGGAAGACCTGAGTATATTCTCCTACAGAAGGGAATCCGGACTGACACCTGCAAATGCAGACAGGGTCGTCTTTGCCGACATAGGTACCAGCGGTCATGTTGAGTTTGTCAGTGGAGACAACAGCAGCAGGACCAAGTCCGGAACGGCTGTATACCCTCTTGATCGCATAGCGGTAGGTGTCGCCGAGAAGCGAGAGGATACTGTAGGTCTCCTCAGGTGCGGAAAGGGTGACGAATTTGTTGTCAAGAACGTCCTGGATCTCGATGTCGAATCCCTGTTTGGCCCTCTTGTCAATGACGAGTCCGGTTGTGGTGAACGGGTCGAGGAAGATTCTGGAAAGGATAGGGGTGTATGCGGAGGGTTCGGTCTTGTCCGCCATAAAGAACAGAAGGGGCTCTGAAGGCCTTTCTTCGAAGGTCATCTCCGCGGAACCGGGTCCGGCACCTTTGACGTTACCAGAGAACGCATCGGTGAGAAGATCTTGACCTGCAGCGTACAGGTGCATGGATTTGGAGAGTTTTGTTGCTTCCTGGAAGCATTCCCAGGCAGCTCCATGGACCTCAGAGTTGTTCTCCCCCTTATAATGAGTGATGTAGAGGTTGATATCGTCACCGCAACGAGTGACATAGAAATCTTCAATGATTCCCTGTTTTTGTTTGTCTGTCAGGATCTCTTTCGCTTTAGCCATCATTGAAGGATGGGGAGTCATGTGACCAGCGATCGATCCGATGTCTGCTTTGATAATCGATACAGTGACTTTTTCAGCCATAAGTTAACACCGAATTACCCCTTCATTTCTTTTAGATATAATAAAGCTAAGGTGTTCGATTTCATCCAATTTTAAAATTAACAAACTTTTTACGGTGGCTGTAGGAGATTTTGATGAAAAGTCCTATAACGGACCGACCGATATCCGCACGATAACATGGCTGAGATAAGAAATTCAAGCAACATTTCCGTCGACGATGGCACTGCCACCGTCAAAGGATGGATCCAAGAGATCAGGAACCTTGGAGGCATTTCCTTCGTGACCCTTAGGGACCGTTACGGCACCATTCAGATCACACTTCCCAAAAAGAAGCTCGATCCCGAACTTTTCAACGGATTGACCAAACTTCCACGTGAGTCTGCTGTGTCCATTACTGGTGAGGTCAAAGCAAGCAATCAGACCGCCTTGGGTCTTGAGTTGATACCTTCTTCCTACGAAGTTTGTTCCCTGGCCGGAACTCCTCTTCCTCTCGGTGTGGTCGATAAGGTCAACGTTGAGATGGATACCCGTCTGAACCACAGGTTCCTTGACCTTAGGAAACCTGAAATAAAAGCGATCTTCGAACTCAAGTCTATCATGGTACAACTTATCGAGGAATGCGTCCGTGACAATGACTTCATTCAGGTATATACACCTAAGATCAATGCTGCTGGTGCCGAGGGTGGTGCTGAACTTTTCCAGATCAAATATTTTGATAGAAATGCCTTCCTGGCACAGTCTCCTCAGCTCTATAAACAGATTCTCATGTCATCTGGTCTCGACCGTGTTTTCGAGCTCGGTCAGGCCTTCCGTGCCGAACAGTCCAATACCAACCGTCATGTCACTGAATTCATATCATTCGACGGGGAAATGGCCTGGATCGAGAACGAAGAACAGGTCATGGCCATGCTCGAGACCGTTGTTGATTATGTTCTCAACGGGTTGAAAGAGAGAGGTCAAAAACAACTTGCTATCTTAGGAAAGGAGATCAAAGTACCTTCAAGGCCATATCCCATTCTTACTTACAGTGAGTGTCTGAAGATGGTGCAAGATCGTGGACTTCCACTCAAGGAAGGAGATGACCTGGGGACCGAAGGCGAGAAGATTGTCGGTGAGGTCATGGCCGAGAGGGGATCTGAACTTTACTTTATTGCTGAATATCCTGAGGAAGCCAAACCTTTCTACATTATGGAGAAAGATGGTACGCCCTATTCGTTCTCGTTCGATCTTGATTACAAAGGTACCGAGATAACATCTGGTGGTCAGAGGGAACACCGGTATGATAAACTCGTTGAGAGGATGGAGAAGAAAGGTCTCGATCCCAAAGACTTTGAATTTTATCTTGAATCATTTAGGTATGGTATGCCTCCTCACGGCGGTTGGGGAATGGGTATTGAAAGACTTCTCGTCAAGATGCTCGATCTCGGAAATATCCGCGAGGCAATTCTGTTCCCGAGAGATCCTGTCAGGCTCACTCCATAAGAAAACAAACTTAACCCCGCATTTTCTGCGGGGATTTTTTCTTTTAAAATATTTGGAAGAGAGTTTCACTCTTTATTCTCAAGTGATTCAAGCGCTCTGCGAGCGGCCTGATTACCTCTCTTTTTGGCCTTCGCATACCATTCTTTGGCTTTTTTCAGGTCTTTTTCAATACCTATACCATCTTCATAGTAACGTCCGAGGATGTACATTGATTGGGCATTACCAGAACGGGCACTTTTCTCGAAAGTTGCGAACGGGGATTCATCAGTAAGGATCTGGTCGATCTTACGTTCATCCAGGATCCGTTGAGAGATCACATGTCCTTGCTTAGCTGCTTTTGAATACCACTTTATGGCCTCATCAGGATCTTTTCTAGTTCCGTAGCCATTGTCGTAACAGTCAGCGAGGTAATATTGGCAGATAACATTGTCTTTTTCCGCCCCCTCTTTGAACATTTTGAAAGCAAGTTTCTGATCCTGTTCGACATAGTCGCCATGGTAGTATCCTTCAGCAACGACGACGATCGATTTGATAAACCCATGTTCTGCAAGGCCCTTATGCATCTCGAACCCCCGTTTGGTGTCCTTAGGCACCCCTTTGCCGCGCATGTAACAGTTCGCAATGGCATGGGCAGCCTTCATGTATCCTTGATCGGCCGCAATCTTGCAAAGGGCGAATCCACGAGCTTCATCTTTGGCGATCCCTTTTCCGCCGATCAGTGCAGTACCAGCCACATAGCAACCATCGGCGTTTCCGTGAGCTGCCGCACGTAGTGCATATTCGATCGAAAGGTGATGGTTCTTTTGGACTCCGTCTCCGGCATCTAAAATTTGAGACATGCGGAATTCGGCAATGGGCTTACCTAAATCGGCCGCTTTGCGGTAGTACTCGATAGAAAGTGGAATATTTTTCTTCACTATCCGTCCATCTTTGCCATAAAGTTGGGCGAGCATATACATGGCATCCGTACAACCTTTGTCTGCGGCTGTGATCATTTCCGCAAGGCCTTTCTTTGTACTTTCCTCGATGATTCCTGCAAGCATACAACGGGCCAATCCAAAATCGCCCTCGACACAACCGAGTGCATGTGACACTGTGAACCAGGAGAATGCAAGTGAAGGATCTTTTGTTGTACCAATCCCGTCAAGATAACAGCGCCCCACCTCATATGAGGCAATCGGGATCTTTTTATCGGCAAGATGTTGGTAGATCGCTAGTGCAAGTGATGGGTTTTTGGATATGCCGAACCCTGTTTCCAGCATTTTTGCATACTTCAGGGCCGCACGGATGTTACCTTTGTTTGCAGTGGCGATAAGAAGGGAAATTCCCTCATCAGGTGAACATGTGCCACCTATGCCCCTGACCATACAGAGTGCCTTTTGACAGGTTCCATCGAGGTTTCCGTATTCATCAGATTTACAGAACAATTGAAACGCCTTCTCGGGGTCGAAATCAACACCGAGGCCGAGGAAGTAGGCCATTCCTTCGACAAAGGCTGCAGCACCATTCTTCTGTTCAGTGAGGTTATGGCAATACTCGATGAACTTTTTCGAGGAGAACTCATCTAATTTGCCGAAATGGGAGTCAAGCCAGTCCCGGGCATCAGTAGAATATCCGATGTACGCATACGTGGCCCAGAATATGGGAGCCATTTCATCATCGGTAGTGACACCCATATCCAAATATTGACTCACCATAAATGCTGAAACAGGATTTCCAGCTGAGGCAGATTTCAAAAACAGGGAGTATGCATCAGTACTACCTTCAATGGCCAGTTCTTGTGCTTTTGCGTAATCTGGATCAGTGAGGGTACCCAATGCAGACAGATCTAAATCTTCTGTTACAATCGACATATTATCACGAACAATCGGTGGGTGATGTAGGTCAAGCGGGAGAATAGGTTCCTTTCAAGGTACATTTGGCAAGGATGTGATCTTTGCTGACCTTCAGGAGATCGTCGAGTTTGAAACCGTTCCTCAAGGCGGGGACGAAATCCAATGCATAGACGGTCAGAACATATGTGTGTTTCTTGTCAGGGGGTGCAGGACCACCGTAGTAAGAAGCTTCCGAGCGATCGTCGATACCGTGTTCGAACCAGCTATTGCAACCCTGTACCAATGAGGTGTCTTCTCTCGAAGCATTCTCGGGAAGTTCGGTTTTTCTGAGACCAGCGACAACCCAATGGACCCATTTGAATCCGCATGGTGGAACGGAATCTGGATCATCGAAAACTATGGCATAGGAGGCCGTACCTGCAGGGGCACCTTCGATCTTCAAGGGGAGGGAGCGAGATGGCATATCACCGCTGGCAAACTCGGTTCCTTTAGAACCGAATCTGTCCTGGATTACGCCATCAACGATACCATCGCTGCTGATTTCCATAATACGCAATATGTATGAGGATATTTTACTGTTCCCCATTATCAGGCGTGTTCAATCTTTGTTTGTCGAGTTTTCTGTTGCGGAAGTACAGATACATATCGATGGAAACAAGGACAATATCCACTATGTAGAATGCAATGACCACGTTTATCTGATCAGTCACAATGTGGCTTCCAACACCGCAGAAGTATCCGATGACCACAATGACCTCGAACATTATGCTCTTGCCGACTGCGGTCCGACACTTCCATGACCTGTAAATGTTGAACGGCCATGATGCAGCAAAACAAAGTAGCATCATACTTTCAAGAATTTCTCCTAACATAACTTCACTCCCAAGAACGATTATCTGTTACGTGTTTGGCCTTTCCTTCGAAACGTTCTACTGTTCCGGGAAGGTTGATCTTCACAACCGCTTTCAGATTGAGGATCTCTTTGAGTCTCACTTGGACCTGTTGGGTCATTTCGTTGATCTTCACCATGTCCTCTGTCAGGGCATCATTGGTGAATTCGACATCGATGACCATCTTGTCCATGTAGTTCTCGTTGGTGAGTGTGATGTGATAGAACGGGGCGAGGAAGTTCATCTCGCCGATGACACTTTCGATCTGCGATGGGAACACATTGATCCCTCTGACCACGATCATATCATCGCTCCTGCCAGTGATCCTTCCTAAACGCGGATGCGTCCTGCCACAGGAACATTTTTCCCAAGTAAGGGTGGAGATATCTCCGATCTTATAACGAATTAAGGGGAAAGCTTCTTTTTGAAGCATGGTGACGACCACTTCGCCGGATTCGCCATCTTCAACAGGTTCGCCGTTTTCATCAAGGATCTCGATAAGTGCCAGATCCGCCCAAACGTGGGCACCGCACTGTTTCTCACATTCTACGAACATGGGCCCATAGAACTCACTGGCTCCGTAGCAGTTATGTGCCATGATGCCAGTTCTATCGTACAGTTTGCGTCTCATCGATTCGGACCAGGGCTCACCGCCAGCCAAGGCCATCCGGACCTTTGTATCCTTTCTGATGTCGATACCTTTTTGGTCGCAGACATCGGCAATGTGGAACATATATGAGGGGGTGCCTGCGAGACAGGTTATGGGAAGGTCCCGCATAAGCTGTATCTGGCGATCGGTGTTACCTACGCCGGTTGGTACTACAGTCGCTCCGGCCCTTTCGGCAGCGTAATGGGCACCGAGGCCACCGGTGAACAGGCCGTAACCGTGCATGTTCTGGAAAACGTCCTTGGGTCCAACACCAAAGGAAACAAGGCCCCTGGCGAGGGATTCTGTCCAATTATCCAGATCTTTTTGGGTATATCCGACGACAGTGGGCCGTCCAGATGTTCCGGAGGACACATGGATCCTAACAATGTCCTCATAGGTCCTTACAAAAAGTTTGTCAGGATAGTTCTCGCGTAGGTCGTTCTTCACCATGTATGGGATCTTTCTGAAGGTTTTCATATCGACAATGTCATCGGGCGTGAGATTCACCGATTTCATTTTTTGACGGAAGAACTCTGAGGATTCATACATCATAAGGATCTCATTGCGTAGCAGATCGAACTGCATCGCCTTCAAATCTTCAGTCGGCATCGTCTCAAGTTCTTCGTTTCTGAAAGTCATGATATCCCAATGCATGCCATCAAGTGACACGCCTATTAGCCACAATATCTTAGGCACGATATATAAGCCCATTACTCTATGGGGGCATATGCGCAATGACTTCGAGTTGTCAGGCGTCAGATGTCATACCTATTCTGTCGGAGATTCCGGTCCTGCGGTCATTTGGTGTGCCGGTACGCAGTCTTCCATAGATCCTTTCGGTGAACTTTTATCAACAATATGTCCGATGGAGGACCAACTGGCACCGTTCACTCTTTTTTGTTTTGAGGTCGACGATTGGAATGATCAAATGTCTCCATGGCCTATGAATGCAGAGGGGGTAATTTTTGGGGATGGTGGCAGAAACACCTTGGAATGGATCAAATCTGAAGTTATACCATACATCAAAACAACTTTTCCTTTGACCACTCAGATGGCGATCACGGGTTATTCGTTGGCAGGTCTTTTCGCATTGTGGTCGTTCTATGAATCGGGTTTGTTCAGAGCCGTCGGTTGCTGTTCTGGATCATTGTGGTTTAAAGGTTGGAACGATTATGCTAATGGTGCCAAAGTACCTTCCGATAGTGCGGTATATCTCAGCCTTGGTGGAAAGGAATCGGGCTCCGGTAACATAATCACCTCATCTATCGGAACTCAATATCTGCTTCAGAAAAAACGTCTTGAGAACAGTAAGGATGTTCGCATCTTAAAATATGAATTGAACCAGGGCGGTCATTTTTCCAATCCTATCAAGAGGGTTGCAAAATCTATCATCTGGCTCATTGAAGAATTATCGGTTTATTGAACCGGTCCGGGGGATTACCCCGACCGGTTCAGAAGTCTTTTCTTGCGAAGAGAATGTATGCGGCAATATTGCATAGAACTCCATATGCAATCATCACGCCACTGGCTGTTCCAAACGAAAGTACACTGGTATTATCGAAAATCTTGTAACAATAATCGAATGCACTACTGAGTGACCAGATTTGATCCACATGTGCGAACGTAAACAGCATACCGGAAATCATATTCAACAGGAGTAATACAACGACCAAGGTCATTATCGATGCAGTACTTCCTTTTTTGAAAAATGAACTCATGAGCATTGCTAGGCCTGCGCAACCGAACCCTCCAAGTAAACTCAATCCCAGAGAAGTTCCTAAACCTGATGGAATTGAACAAGACTGAGTTATCAATGAGAATATCACTATGTACGCGTAGTATATGAGTATGAATCCATAAACGACCACAAGTGATGCAATCAGCTTACCGAGGAATATCGTGCTTTTTTTCACTGGTTTTGTGAAAAGTATCAGTGCTGTGCGGTCTTCGAATTCAGAAACAATTGACGTTGCCGTGAAAAGAACAACAGCGATCTCAACAATAAGAGGAACAAATGCTGTGAACAATTGTGCTAACTCATTCGAAGACCTATATCCTTCACCCCAAATATACGGGATGGCCGTCATAAGTGCTAGTATGGCAATGACCAAGATAGAGAAGATCAAAATCCTGTTGCCTCTGAAGAATTTCTTTATTTCATTCTTTGAAATAACCAGCATTTGACGGAGATCCCCGTTGAATCCTGATATCGGACCGGAACTTGTTGTTTTTAAGCTATTTTCTTCCATAACATCACCTCGAATCGTCGATAAGACTGAGATACCTGTTCTCAAGAGCGTTGGCACTTTCACTCATAGATACGATCGGGAAATCAAGCCTCGAGAGGTCTTTGAAGAAAGAAGCCATCTCGGGGAGATCTCCTTTGAACTGTACTCTAAGCTCTCCACCGATACGTTCTACACTAGAAACATTGTTCAAAGCTTTGATAGATTCAATGATATGATTATTAGGTGTGTCCAATGGTTTGACGACAAGTACTCTTGTATCAGAACTTTTCACGAAGGTCTCGTATTCTTGGTCCTGAACCAGAGTTCCATGGTCGATCAGAGCGATATGGTCACAAAGGTCTGAGACCTCATGCATCATGTGGGAACTCATAAGAACTGTGAGATTTTTCTCGTTTCTGATATTTTTAAGAATATCCCTCATCTCGGCCATTCCACGCGGATCAAGACCGGAAGTAGGTTCATCGAGAATGATGATGCTAGGATCATTCAAAAGAGCCAGACCTATAGAGATCCTTTGTCTCATTCCCTTTGAAAATTCACCTATCTTTTTGTCAGCCCACCCGGACATTTTAACTTTATCCAGGATCTCAGCGGTCTCGAAGCTGATCGATTCCTTGGACATTCCATAGAGCTCTCCAACGTAATTGAAGGTCTCTGTGGGTGTAAGGTAAGTATAGAATTCAGGGGTTTCGACAACGGTCCCGACGCCCATCAATGCCTCTTTGGGGTTTTTCTGAACATCGATTTCGTTCAGATAGGCATGACCGGATGTCGGTTTGATCAGATTGGTAAGGATCTTCAGAGAAGTACTCTTACCAGCACCGTTAGGGCCCAAGAGTCCCGTGAAGGAGTTTCTTTTGATTTTCAGTGTCAGGTCGTTTACAGACACAAAGCCACCGTAGACCTTACGTAAATTGTCGAATTTAATTGGAAATTCTGCCATAGATATCACCTTTTAGTTAGGGGAATGTGATAGTGCCTATCACACGCAATTTTCCACCATCATAGTACATGAGGATGCCCTCATCACCGGATTTGTGGATCATTTTACCGTCAAGCTCGAAAGTCACTTCAGAGTCCTTGTCAGGCCCAGCAAGAACCACACGAACAGGTAGGATCTGCATCCAATGGCCGACATGTAACATCATCCCTTCCTTGACCGCATTCTTCCAGAATTTGTTGTAGTGGATCTTTCCGTGATATGATGAACTCATTTTGAGATCTGGATCTGTTGTACATACAAAACCTCTGTCGAGTTCTTCGCTATCAATGTCCCTGAGAGCAAGCCCTACATGATCTCCTTTTACACCATCATCGCAATCGATGTCGTGTTTTTGGATAGATTTGAGAATGACCTGCTTCCCTAGGGGCCAAACCGTCATTTTATCATGTTTTTTGAACCATCCGTCGGCCACAGAGCCCAATACGACAGTACCTACACCTTTGACATTGAAGTGACTGTCGACAGGACAAGAACCGCAGCTTCCTTCTCCTGCCTTACGGTTTTCATTTTTAGCCATTTCAATAAGTGCCAGGCGGATGTCTGTATAGTTCTCTTCAATGACCTTATAGTTCTCAAGAGAGGTTCCTGCGAGGAGAGGTTTTAGTTGTTCGGGTTGGATATAATTGCGAAGTATGATCCAGCCCTTGTCCAGTTTCTGTTCGTCGACCATTACAATGGTTTCACCGAGGTAAGAATCGATCTTGTCCACCACCAGGATGCAGAATTCAGCCATTTCGGTGGTGTAGAACAAGGACTGAAGTTTGTCCGGGTACTTCGAAGGTTCAATGAGTGTCACAGAGTCCGAACCTTCTTTGATCTCATAGAAGGTCATATCGGTGACGGTGCCCTTCTTGCCGATTTCTTTAGCAAGTCCGGGGGCACCCACAACCGCAATGTTCAGATTTCCCATGATCAGATCTCCGACTGTTCCACCAGTTCAAGTCCGGCAGCTTGAAGGGCATCTATCGCTTTTTTGGGGTCGTCGACCCTTATGAAAAGACCTTCCACATTTCCCGTGAATGCATACCCGTATTCGATGTTGATATTTGCATCTCCGAGCACCTTTGCAGGTTTGTAAAGGGAACCTGGAACAGCGGCGATCTTGATGCCGATGAGGTCCGTCTTCTTAACGATGATGCCCCTATCGGTGAGTTTCTGCAATGCGCCGTCCGGATCATCAACGATAGCTCTGAGAATACCGAATTCGGTCGATTCGGCAAGGTTACAGGCTTTCATGTTGATCTCACATTCTTCAAGGACCCTGGAGGTCTTTGCGAGAGAACCCGGGGAATTGTTCACAAATATCGAAAGCTGTGAGACTATGTATTTCTCCATTTCAAAACACCCTTGTATCAATGACTCTTTTTGCTTTTCCTTCGAACCTCGGAAGTTCTCCCGGGGCTTTGAGCTCTACCTGTACAGCGATGTTCAGGTATCTTTTGAGCTCATATTCTATAAACGTACGAAGAGACTCCATTTCTTCGAGTTTATCGCTGAACGATTCAGGCTTGATCTCGACCTGGATGACCATCTTGTCAAGATCCCCTTCTCTGCTCACGTTGATCATATACTGGTCGCCCACCTGGGGGATCTTCATAAGTGTGTATTCGATCTGTGAGGGGAATACGTTTATTCCGCGGATGATAAGCATATCATCGCTTCTGCCGGTGATCCTACCGAGGCGGGGAGAGGTCCTTCCACATTCACAGGGAGTTTCATCGACATAGGTGATGTCACGCATTTTGTAACGGAAAATGGGCATAGCTTCCTTTTGAAGCATGGTACAGACAAGTTCTCCCTTGTTGCCAGGTTCTAGAACCTCGCCTGTGTCCGGATCCAGGATCTCGCAGTACATCACATCTGGGCTGATGTGGGGCCCTTTCTGTATAGTACATTCACTGAACATGGGGCCGGCCTGTTCCGAGGTACCATAGATATCGAAACACCTCACTCCGGTTTCATCTTGGAATTTGGCCCTCATAGATTCGGACCAAGGTTCGGCTCCGAGGATAGCGGTTCTGAGTTTCATATCTCTCCTCCAATCTATCCCCATTTTTTTAGCGGTTGTTATGAGGTGGGTGAAATACGAGGGAGTACACGCTATCGCGGTACATTCCAGGTCCTGCATCATTTCAAGTTGCCTTTGAGTATTTCCCGTACTGGCAGGGAGGACAGTGGCACCAACTCTTTCAGCACCATAATGGAGTCCCAAACCGCCGGTGAAAAGTCCGTAGCCGTAGCAGACCTGAATAGTATCATCGGGTCCGATGCCGCAGGACGTAAGAGAACGTGCCAGGGCCTCGGTCCAATATCCAAGATCATTGCGAGTATATGCAACACAGGTGGGCTTTCCGCTGGTACCGGAAGACATGTGGTAACGGACAATATCCCTCTTGGGGACTGTGAACAGTTTGTCGGGGTAGTTATCTCTTAGGTCCTGTTTGTACATGAACGGCAATTTCGAAAGGTCTGAAAGTGAATTGAAATCCGCTGGAGAAACGTTTTCCGCCTTCATTCTGTCATGATAGAATTTATTATGTTCGTAAAGGCCTGTGATCTGCTGTTTAAGCATCACGTATTGCATTTTTTTGATGTCTTCGAGAGGCATCGTTTCGATACGGGGGTTCCACATCATGAAAACCACTTGATATTCACTGTCAGTCTTTATTATCATATAATAATAACCGGCTGTGAACGAGCAGAAATCAGTATGGGATACAATCTATTCGAGCCAAGGCCGTCTTTGGAGAGGTATAACCGACATTTCCTGGACGAATGTGCATTGTGGTGAAAAGGTACTGGACCTCGGGTGTGGTAACGGAAAAACCAGTGAGGCACTTTTGGAACTCGGTGCTTTGGTCACAGGTATTGATTTTTCAGTAGCTGTGATTAGTGCCTGCATAGACAGATTCGGAGACAAGGCGCATTTCGATTGTGGCGACATATGTGAACTTCCGTATGCTGACGGATCCTTCGATTCTGTGTTCGCATTCCATGTTCTGGAACATCTGACCGAACCTGAACTTTTGGAGGCTGTAAGTGAGATAAAGCGGGTGCTCGTTCCGAACGGTAGGGTATATTTGAAATGTTTTGCCGAGGGCGATATGCGTTCTGGAGGAAAGACAGAATCGATCCGTAATGGCGTTCTTTACCGTTATTTTTCTGAGGAACATGTATGTTCAATATTCGATGGATTTGAAAAGGATTCTTTGGATTTGGTCATTGATAAGACCAGATTCGGAGCGGAAAGAAAGAGGTTCCAAGGAGTATTCAGCAAGAGCTCTGATTTTTGAACTATATCCTCTCTCAAATGAATTTTGTAGACAAAAAACGCACAATCCAAAATTGAGCGGCCAGATTCCTTATTTTCTTTATGAATTTATGCGAGTAGTTTATCATGCTATAACCAAATCTTTATAGTATTCTGGTGATGAGGTAATAAGGACTTTGAATAATATGATCCTGTCGAGGGGATGCTATTGAAGAGATTTTTGTTAGTCACTCTGGCGATTATAGCTTTGTCTGCTTCGTTCATTGCGATTCATTCCACTGATTCTAGTTTGGGATTATCTGTTGAGGCTCGCGATAGTGAAGTTAGTTGGAACTACAATGAAACCAATCACACATTAACGATCTCCGGTATTGGGGACATGAGTGATTACACTCCTGATTCAGTTCCATGGTTGGAGTACAGGGATTCTATCAAGAATGTCGTGATCGAGGATGGTATTACATGTATCGGTGAGTATTCGTTCTATAACTGCACCGCACTTGCTTCTGTACAAATAGGAAAACTTGTCAATTCGATCGATCTGTTTTCATTTTATGGATGCACTTCCCTTAAGTCTCTTGAAATTCCCGATAAAGTCGAGCTGATCGGAAACATGGCTTTCGCTTGCTGTTCCTCGCTCGAATCGTTAACTCTGCCCAAAGATCTTCAGACCATTGAAGGAGGCCTCTTCTCCGATTGTTCATCACTCAAATCAATAGAGATCCCAGATAATGTTACGACAATAGGGAACAGTGTGTTCGAAGGTTGTTCTTCGCTTAATAATGTGAAAATCCCCAGTGGTGTCACAACGATCGGAAACCGTGCTTTCAAAGGATGTGAAAATCTCACTTCCATAACACTTCCTACTTCTCTTACGAAGCTTAGTGATAAACTGTTCTGCGACTGTAGTTCCCTGACTTCGATCAAGATCCCCTCTAATATCAAGGAGATAGGAGATTACACCTTCGAATATTGTACATCCCTCACAGAGGTAACTCTACATGATGATCTCACCTCTATCGGAAATTATGCCTTCAACAACTGTACTTCACTTGAATCCATTATCATTCCCGAATCCGTGACATCTATCGGTAGTTTTGCATTCAAAGACTGTATTGGATTACATGAGTTGACAATTTCGGTTAGCTTCAACTGGATCGGTTCAAAGGAGAGCCCTATATTTTCTGGGTGTACCAATATCGAAAAGATCACTTTTTCCAAAGGAACTTCGGCCTGGGTCATTTACGATTCTGATAGTTCAAAGGAGTATTATATCGGATTAACGCCCTGGCATCTCAGCGCCGATCACCTAAAGGAAGTAATTATCGCTGAGGGTGTTAGTTTCATTCCACCATACGAGTTCATGGATTGTGTTGCATTGGAAGAAATAACAGTTCCAAGCTCCGTGACTTCCGTCGGATATTTCGCCTTTAGTAATTGTGCCTCTTTGAAATCTTTCAAAATCTCTGAGACCCTTACTTCTATTGGTGAAAGTGCTTTCAGTGATTGTATCGCTCTCGAGTCGATATCTATTCCCAATACTTTGAAATCGTTAGGGCCTTCAGCTTTCAAAGGTTGCTTTGGCCTTACCATGCTCGCCCTTCCAATTAGTTTTAATTGTGTTGGTTCCAATTCAGCGCCATATTTCGAAGGTTGCGTAAATCTTGTAAAGATAAGTTTCCACGTTGGCAATGGTGATTGGTATGCATACGGAACCGATCCTTCTTCCCAGAGCCCATATATCGGTTTCACTCCTTGGCGGTTAAGTGCTGCAACTTTGAAGGAAGTGTATGTAGATGTTGATGTGAAAACGATATGCCCCAATGCATTTGAGGGGTGTAAATCTCTTACAATGGTTGTTCTCCCTGATTCCATTACCACGATCGGTAGCTATGCTTTTGCCGATTGTATTTCCCTTGAAACATTGACTCTCGGGAAATCCATCTCTACAATCGGAGATGGTGCATTCAGTTATTGTTCCTCATTAACCACCATTGTTCTTCCAGATTCCATAAGTTCTATCGGAGAAGCTGCATTCAGTTATTGTTCCTCATTAACCACCATTGTTCTTCCCGATTCTATAAGATCCCTAGGGGACCGTGTTTTTAATCAATGCTCATCTTTGATATCCGTGACACTGCCCGCTACGATAACTTCGATCGGTGAATCAATGTTCAATCATTGCACGTCTCTTGTAACGTTGACCATCCCGCAGACAGTTACAATCATCGGGGACCAGGCGTTCAATTATTGTACTTCATTGGAATCTATTTCAATCCCAAGTTCTGTAGTAACTATTGGTGAAGCCGCATTTTATGAATGTAGGTCTCTTTCTTCCCCTATTATCTTGAATTCTGTCACCTCGATCGGACATCAGGCATTTTGTGATTGTTGTTCTCTTAAAACCGTCGTACTTCCAGATTCCCTCATATATCTGGGTAATTCCGTGTTTGCACGTTGCACCAATCTGACAGAACTCACACTCCCGGTCAGCCTTAACTGTGTCGGGACGAATATCGCTTGTGTATTCTTGTATTGTACCAATATCGAAAAAATCACATTTACTGCCGGAAATGGAACCTGGTACGGATACAGTTCCGATCCATCCGTGGATTCATATTATGGACTTACTCCCTGGCAACTCAGTATTTCTCATTTGAAGGAGATCGTCCTTTGTGAGGGCATTAGGTCGATCGATGGCCATGCTTTTGAAGGATTTACCAGCATTCGTACTTTGACCTTGCCCTCTACAGTTGAGTGCATCGGTGCATATGCCTTCAATAACTGTACGAATCTTACCTCACTGGACATTAGGGGAGCTATTTCAGTCATTGGAGATTATGCTTTCAATAACTGTTCCTCTCTGCATTCTACCTTTGATTTACCCGCTGTTACAGTAATTGGAAACTATGCATTCAATAACTGTTCTGTGTTGCCCTCAGTCTCCTTTGGTCAGTCTCTTACCTCGATAGGGGACGCTGCCTTCTGTAATTGTGGAATCATCACCTCTATAATTATCCCAGATTCCGTCACATTCATCGGAAATAAGGCATTCCAAGACTGTGTTTCCGTCACTGAGCTTAAAATAGGTTCTTCTTTAGAATCTCTCGGCGATGAAGCATTCCGTAACTGTAAATTGGTCAAAACTGTCGATCTTCCTGATCCTTTGCAGTACGTAGGTAGTCGTGTGTTCTATGATTGCAGTTCTCTGACTGAAATTTCTCTTGGAAGTGCCATTGAAACCATCGGTGACGAAGCGTTCTTCAACTGTAGTGCTTTGACATCTATTTCAATTCCCGATTCTGTAGGGCATCTAGGTCAGAGAGCGTTTGCCAATTGTTCAAAACTGGAATCTTTAACTCTAAGCAAATCTTTGGTCACTATTGAAAATGAGACATTCTACAAATGTATGTCCTTGAAATCAGTTACTATTCCAGATTCAGTGACCCTTATCGGCGAATATGCATTCTTTTGGTGTTCTTCCCTGGAGTCCCTTGTATTGGGTAAATCCGTCGTAACCATAAGTGGATTTGCATTTTGTTCCGACAGTAATTTACATGCCTTATCTATTCCTGATTCGGTCACCTCGATTGGGGATGAAGCCTTTGAGTGCACTTCTATTTCTGAATTATATCTTGGTAATTCACTCGAATCTATCGGCAATATGGCGTTCCATGATTGTACCTTGAGTTCCTTGACCATCCCAGATTCGGTCACCACTATTGGGGAACAAGCGTTCCTAGGCTGCGAAAATCTTGAGTCCGTTATTTTCGGACATTCTGCAGCTTCGATCGGATCAGCTGCTTTTGATAACTGTACCTCTCTTAAAAACTTAGATCTAGGGACCAGTGTCACATCGATCGGACCTTCTGCATTCGCTTATTGCAATTCACTTACATCTGTCACCATTCCAGACTCTGTGATCAGCATCGGAAACGCGGCATTCTTGTACTGCTGGAACTTGAAGGAACTTTCATTACCTGTCACCCTTGATTATCTGGGAGATTCAGAGTATCCGGTATTTCTGGTAGATATTCCATTAGAAAAGGTCACCTTTACTCCTGGACAGTCTGGAATTTGGCATTATTATGATTCTGGGTCGGAATCAACACCTTGGGTATGTTGTAAATCTACATTGAAGACCGTCATCATAACTGAGGGAGTCTTATCTATTGGTGTGAATGCTTTCAAGGGTTGTGAAGCGATCGAGTACATTTCCATCCCTTCCACTCTCGAAACCATTCAAACGGATGCTTTCTGTGGTCTGACATTCTATGATCACGATGGAATAACAGAATTGTACCCAGACGTCCAAAACCTTGCAGGATACACATTCGTTGGTTCCGGTTCCGTATTGACGAAGGCAAACTTAGATATCGCTCATCCCGACAATTCCTCCCAACATAAGGAGATTATTGTATTATCTATTATTCTAGTAGAACTCTCTGCTTTCATCGCTGTCTTCTTTTTGAGAATGCATTGACCTAACAGATATTACAATTCCCGGACTTCGGGCCGGGAATTGTAAATCGTTCAAGAGCTGTTCGGTTGCGATTTGGATAAGGGCCGTTAAAATTTTCTGGCGACCATATTTTTGTATTAC
>CAVHHN010000004.1:0-47534 GCA_963635855.1 Faecalibacterium sp. CAG:74
CGGATGCACCGATGGATTCGACTGAATCTGGGATAGTGATTGATACGATAGAAGTAATGCCTTCGAAGGCAAAGTCACCGATAGATGTGACCCCATCACCGATAACAATTGATTTGATCGAATCTTTGTAGGAGTACCAAGGTGCTTCACCGTTGGAATAGGACATCATCTTTCCTGAACCGCTGATGATAAGCGTTCCTTTGGAGAAAATCAATTCATATGTGGCAACATCCCCACATTTACCGAATTCCTTCTGTTTGATCCATTTGCCATCCTTATTGTCAAATGTGGAACCAGCAAGATTTTCAACAGTTTGTTCGAGTTCGGCCTCACCGTCTGCATCATAGAATTTTCCTGAAAACACCGTCTTTCCAAGAGATGTAATCGAATCTGGAATCGTGACCGTGGTCAGAGAAATACAACCCTCGAATGCACTATCACCGATCGTGGTGACAGAATACGGAATGGTTATGGTGCTTAGAGATAAACAACCGTAGAACGCCCACATATCAATGGTGATGATCGAATCAGGAATAGTAATGGATTCGAGGGAACTACAGAAACCAAATAGGGTGTAACCGAGGATCGTTAGAGAATCGGGAAGTGAGATCGAAGTGAGAGAAGTACATTCCATGAACGCACACCCCCCGATAAAGCTGATTGATCTAGGAAGGTTCACGGATCTGAGGGAAGTACATTTTTCGAAAGTACTCGCTCCAATGGTTTCGACTGAATCTGGAAGTGAGATGGAAGTAAGAGTAGTACAATTTTTGAACGCACAGTCACTGACTGAGGTGACGGAACATGGGATCTCTATGGATGCAAGAGAAGTACAGTTCATGAACGCACATTTTCCGATCGTGGTAACAGAATCTGATACGGTCACAGAATCAAGTGATAAACAGTAGCTGAATGCATAATCCCCGATGGTTGTTACTGAATCCTCTATGATGATCGATCTGATAGTGTCTTTATACGAAAACCAAGGTGCAGCGAGCCCTGAATAATTCTCCATAGCTCCGGAACCGCTGATGATAAGGGATCCTGTGGATTTATCCAATTTGTAAGTAACTCCTTCTCCGCATTCACCGGATACCTCAGTGGTATCTTCCGAGGGAGTGGGTTTCTGTTTTACCCATTTTCCCTCAGTGTTGTTGAAAGTGAAACCAGCCAAGTTTTCAACGGTTTGTTCGAGTTCCACTTCACCGTCTGTGTCATAGAATGTTCCATTGAACACAGAAGAACCGAGGTAAGTGACAGAGTCGGGAATAGATATGGAGGTCAGGGAGGTACAGTCACTGAACGCATTGGAGAAGATCGATGTAACGGCAGGAATGGTGATGGCGGTAAGTGAGGTACAATTGTAGAATGCAAACCCTTCGATAGAAGTTACAGAAATTGGGACCTCGATAACCGACAGAGATGAACAGTCCCTGAACGTTGAATCCTTGATACACGGAATGGATCCAGATAAGGTCACAGAGACTAGAGAAGTGCAGCCTCTGAATACACCCTCACCAAGGGTTGTGACAGAATCAGGGAGGGCAATGGAGGTCAGGGAAATACAGTCACTGAACGCATAATCGCCGATGGATGTGAGGCACTTGCTTAAGGTCACAGAAGTAAGAGAGGTACAATTGTAGAATGCAGATCCTTTGATAGAAGTGACAGAATCGGGTATGACAATAGATCTCAGAGAAATACACCCACTGAACACAGAGTCGTCAAGTTGTTGGAAGGAACCAGAGAGCTTGATGGAAGAGATAGATGTACAATCTTTGAAAACAAAGCTGCCCAGAGAGTTAACGGATGAGGGGATCGTAATGGTGGTCAAAGAGGTACAACCATTGAACACAGTGTTTCCGATGGTCTTGACGGAATCAGGAATAACCACAGAGGTAAGGGAGGTACAGCCTTCAAATGCGGATGATCCAATGTATGTGACCGAATCAGCGAGGGTGATAGATGAGAGGGAAGTGCAGCCCCTGAACGCATAGTATCCAATAAACGTAACAGAATTTCTTATGTGTACTGATTTGATTGTATCTTTGTATTTATCCCATGGCCATGCCCCATAGGAACTACTGCTCATTGACCCAGAACCACTGATTGTTAAGGCTCCAGTAGCGGTATTGAATTCGTAAGTGACATCTTCCCCACATTTACCGGAGAGCACATTCTGTTTGACCCATTTGCCACCACTATTCTTGAAAGTGTATCCTGCCAGATTATCAACGGTTTGTTCAAGTTCTTTTACATTATTTGGATTGTAGAATGCCATATCGAAAGCACTATCTTCGATGGATGTTACGGATTCTGGGATGGTTATATATTTGAGGGAGGTGCAACTCTTGAATGCAAAGGATTTGATGATTGAAACGAAGCTAGGTATCTTGTAAGTTTTTCCTTCTTTGGCCGCTGGATATTGGACCAGGGCAGACTTGTCGTTGCTGAAAAGAACTCCATCGATCGAAATGTAAGTGATATTATCATCAGATACAACATACGAAGCAAGTGATGAACATCCATTGAACGCAGATCCTTCGATGGAAGTAACAGAACTGCCGAGTTTTATCGAGGCGAGAGAAGTACAATCGGCAAATGCGGATGCTCCGATGGCCTTGACGGAATCAGGAATGGTGATGAAGTCGATTAAGGTAATACCTTCGAAAGCAAAATCACTGATCGATGTGACATTATCGCCAATAATGATCGATGAGATGGAACCTTTGTGGGAGAACCAAGGTGCATTACCGCCAGAATAAGAACACATCAGTCCGGAACCGGTGATGGTAAGAGTTCCTGTGGAGAAATCCAATACATAGGTGATATTTTCTCCACATTTACCGAATTCCTTCTGTTTGATCCATTTGCCATTGATGTCCTTGTAGGTGGAACCGGCTAAGTTTGCAGTAGTTGGTTCGAGTACATTTTCACCACGGTCATCGTAGAATGTAACGTCGAAAGCACCGGCTTCGATGGTTGAGAGGGAATCAGAAATGGTTATGGATGCGAGGCAAGTACATCCATTGAACGCAGAGGATCTGATGATTGTGACAGACGCTGGTATCTCATAAGAAGAGTCTTCTTTGGCCACTGGGTATTTGATCAAGATAGATTTGTCGTTGCTGAAAAGAACACCGTCGATCGAAGAATAAGATTCGTTTTTCTCTGATACAATGAACGAAGTGATGGAAGTACAACCTTCGAATGCAAAGTCACAGATAGATGTGATGGGATCAGCTATTATGACCGAAGTGATGGAATCTTTGTGGGCGAACCAAGGTGCCGTGCCACTGGAATATGATTCCATCTGTCCGAAACCGCTGATGATAAGGGCCCCTGTGAAGAAATCCAATACATAAGTGACCGTATCTCCACATTTACCGAATTCCTTCTGTTTGATCCATTTGCCATCAATGTCCTTAAAAGTAGATCCGGCTAAGTTTGCAACAGTTGGTTCGAGTATATCTTCACCATGGTCATCGTAGAATGTAACGTCGAAAACACCATCATCGATGAAGGTAACAGAATTGGGGATGGTTAGGGATGCGAGAGTAATGCATCCCTTGAACGCAGAGGATGCAATGGTCTTGACAGTACCAGGTATTTCGTAAGAGGGATCTGCTTTGGCCACTGGGTATTGTAGCAGAGTGGACCTGTCAGCGTTGAAAAGAACTCCACCTACGGAACTGTACGTACAGTTCTCATCGGAAACGATGAATGAAGCAAGTGATGAACATCCCTTGAACGCAGACTCCCCGATGGAATTGACGGATTTACCAAAGTTTACTGTGGTGAGGATAGTACAACCCTCGAATGCAAATGCTCCGATGGACTCAACAGAATCGGATATGACAACAGACCTTATTATTCCGACATGGGAGAACCAAGGTGCCATGCCACTGGAATAGAATCCCATCTGTCCAGAACCACCGATAGTGAGGGTTCCTGTGGAGAAATCCAAAACATATGTGACCGTGTCCCCACATTTACCGAATTCCTTCTGTTTGATCCATTTGTCTTTTACAATATTGAATGAGAAACCAGCGAGTGTTGTTGCATTAGCTGCAAGTACGGTTTCTCCATCTGTGTCATAGAATTTTCCATTAAACACTGTCATTCCAAGAGATATAATCGAACTTGGGATTGTAACTGTGGTCAGAGAAGTACAATCATAGAAAGCCCGTTCGCCGATAGTGGCGACCGAATCAGGTATGATGATGGACCTCAGAGAAATACACCCGAAGAACGCATAGGGCTCAATGGCGGTGACTGAATCGGGAATAATGATGGATGTGAGAGACCTACAGTGACCAAATATAGTATGCTCGAGAGTTGTGATAGAAGCGGGAAGTGCAATAGTGACGAGAGAGATACACTCTGCAAAGGAACTGCCTCCGAGAGAAATTATGGAATCCGGGAGGGTCACGGAATTGAGAGAAGTACATTTTTGGAATGCGCCCTCCCCTATGGTTTTGACGGAACTGGGGATGGAGATAGAGTTAAGGGAGACACAGCCCTTGAATGCATAATCGCCGATAGCGGTTACAGACCCAGAGAGGTCAATGGAGGAAAGTGAGGTACAACCTAGGAACACGTATTTTCCGATTGTGGTAACAGGGTCTGGAACTGTCACAGAATCAAGAAATACACAGTCGCAGAATGCATAGTCCCCAAGTGTTGTGACAGAGTCCCCTATGATGATCGATCTGATCGAATCTTTATACGAATACCAAGGCACGGTGAATCTTGAGTAACTATCCATCGCTCCGGAACCGCTGATGGTAAGAATCCCGGCGGATTTATCTAATTCGTAAGTAACTTCCTCTCCGCATTTACCGGATGTTTTGTTGGGATCTTCCGATGGAGTTGGTTCCTGTTTGATCCATTTACCATCTTTGTTGTTGAATGTGGATCCAACCAGATTTGCAGCGATTGGTTCGACTTCACTTTCACCATTGGAACCATAGAATTTTCCATCGAAAGCATTCTCTCCGATAAATGTGATGGAATTGGGAAGGGTTATGGAAGTAAGGGAAGTACAACCTTCGAATGCAAATGTTCCAATGGATGTGACAGAATCGGGAACTGTGAATAACTTCAACGAACCACAGTAACGGAACGCAGAGTTTCCGATGGTTTTGACGGAATCCGGAATGGTCACAGAGGCCAGGGAAGTACAACCTTCGAATGCGGATGCTCCAATGTATGTGACCGAATCGGCGATGGTGATCGATGAGAGGGAAGTACAGCCACGGAACGCAAAGAATCCGATGAATGTGATAGAATCTCCTATGTATACTGATTTGATCGTATCTTTGTATTTATCCCATGGCCATACTCCATAGGAACTGCTGCTCATTGACCCAGAACCACTGATTATCATAGACCTGGTTGTGAGGTCGAACTCATAGGTGGCATCTTCCCCACATTTACCGAATAGCTTGCCATATAGCTGTTTGATCCATTTTCCATCAACGTTGTTGAAAGTGTAACCTGCCAGATTTTTAACGGTTTGTTCAAGCTCCCTTCCATTATTTGAATTATAGAACGCTATGTCGAAAGCGCCATCTTCGATAGTTGTGATGGAATCGGAGATAGTTATGGAGGTGAGGGAAGTGCAACCCTTGAACGCAGAGGATTTGATCGTTGTAACAAAAGTTGGAATTTTGTAAGTTTTTCCTTCTTTGGCCATGGGATATTGGATCAGGGCGGACATGTCATTACTGAAAAGAACTCCGTCGATCGATGTGTAATATCCGTTTTTCTCGGATACAACGAACGAAGCAAGAGATGTGCATCCAAGGAATGCAAAAGATCCAATGGAGGTGACAGAATCACCGATCTTGACAGATCTGATGAAATCTATGTATGATGCCCAAGGCACCACATCATTTGAGTAGTCGTACATTGACCCAGAACCGCTTATGATGAGGGTGCCGGTTACTACATCGAATTCATAGGTGGCGTTCTCCCCACAATTACCAGAATATTCGGAGGGATCTGCATCCGAGAGGTCTGCATCTGCAAATATAGCATATACTGACATACTGATCAGCACAATAACAACCAGTATCACGGATTTCTTAAAGATAGTTTCACCCATGTAAACTAGTTACATCGTCTGTTAAGCAGAAATATAAACATATTGTAGACAAATAAATGACAAGATACAGATTAATAGTAAACAACAGGTAAATTAGATTGGCATATGATTTCTGAACTTATTACCAATCACTAAATATCTAGTGCCGGACGATCCTGCTAGATCTGTAGCAGTTTGTAAGATCTTTGATCCACACAAGTATTGTGTGATTTACCGGAGAACGCAGACCATGCGATGGAGTCACGGAAACGGGATAATAGTTTCCCAAACATTTTATTAGATTCCATCCATCAGACAGGTATGGGAAAGAAAAATCTGATCTCGGTCATGGACATGAAAGAAGAATGGCCCGGACTTGTCGATCTTGCAATAAAACTCAAGAAAGAACGCGGTCACCACGGGGACCCTCTCAAAGGAAAGACCCTCGCTATGATGTTCGAGAAACCAAGCACCAGAACCAGAACCTCGTTCGATGTCGCCATCACAGAACTCGGTGGGCATGCATTATATCTCGATGTCACAAAGATGCAAATGGGACATGGTGAGACCGTTGAGGACACAGCCCGTGTACTAAGCCGTTTCGTTCACGGGATCATGTATCGTGCCTTCGACTACAAGATGATGGATAAACTCGGCGAATCCGCTACCATTCCTGTTATCAGCGGACTTGACAATCTGGAACATCCGTGTCAGGCCCTTGCCGACATCGTCACAATCAAAGAGAAATTCGGTGACCTCCACGGAAGAAAGGTGGTATACCTCGGTGATGGAAACAATGTTTGCAACTCCCTCCTGTATGCTTGTGCCATCATGGGTATCGATATGGTCGCTTGCTGTCCCGCACCCAGAATGCCAAATGCAGAGATCATGCTTGCAGCTGCGAAGATCGCTGAACAGAACGGAAGTAAGATAATTGCATCCCACGACCCCCAAGACGCCTGCAAAGGAGCTGACGTCCTGTATACCGACACCTGGATCTCCATGGGCGACACCACCTCCGAAGCTGACGCCATAAAACTGTTCCAGATGTATCAGATCAATGACGATCTTCTCAAGATCGCCAGCTCCGACTGCATCGTGATGCACTGCCTACCGGCCCACAGGGGACAGGAGATCACAAACTCTGTCATCGAAGGGCCCCACAGTGTTGTCTTCGATCAGGCAGAGAACAGGCTCCATGCCCAGAAGGCGGTCTTGTACACCCTTCTCAAGGATTGAGTCCCGATTCGATCGCTTCCTCGAGCCTATCGAGAAAAACCTCTTCGGTCCCTTTGGGGATCGTTGCACCCGCCGCCACATTATGTCCGCCCCCGAGGCCACCGACGGCGGTTGCACATTGACACATCAGTTTTGAGAGATCCAATCCGTTGCGGGTCATTTCTTTGGGTGCCCTTGCGGAGACCTTTATTCCGTCATCCGCCTCAGCAAAAGCGAAGATCGGCATATGTGGATCTGCTTCGGACGAGGTCAGGATCATTCCTGCCACAATTCCCACAACGGTCTCGCGAATAGTGGTCCCAGCATCAAAATATTGAAGGTACTTGCGTCTACGGAGAAGATGATTATCTTTCACATAAGACAATGCATAGGAAATGTTCTTACGATGTTCACGACGATTGTTTTCGGCATCCTTGATAGCTTCAAGGTCCCCCATACATATCCTAGCACCTGTCTCTGCATCATCATATCTGCCACAGGAGTTCAATGTAGTGGCAAACTCCTTGGCATCCCTCAACCCGGTCTCCGGCCCATATCTGAGCACTGTGTAGATCTCCCCGAAAAGGCCTTTACGGTCATCATCGGAGGTTGCAACACCGAGGATCTCGTCGGTGATGACCATTCTTTCCGATTCCTGCAGATCGGACCAAGAACGTTTGGTGCCGTCGGGATTGTTGAGTTCTATTCCATATTTTTCCAATAGGGCTAGACAACCCCCATAGTCACCTGTGAGGGTGGGAACGGCCGGCTCCCCATATTGTAAGAACTGTATAAGAGGCCGGGTGAATCTTCCAAAATACCGAAGCCCGGTTCCACGTTCCACATCACCAGCTTTCTCCGCATCCTGCAGAATAATTTCATTCCAACTTATCAATCCGGATTCACGGGTGTCCTGAAAATCACCCATGGCCCCGACGACCGCCAGATATGCAAGATCGATATTCGCTGGATCTATGGTCTTCGAGAGGAGATAGGTCATTCCCGCTCCACAAACCGCATACGATCCAGACACCCCATAAAGATGGGGATTGATATTATATGCCAGACCAAAGGAATCTAGAGATGTCTGACCAGTGCGCCATTTCAGGTCTGGGGCGTGATGGTCGGTAACGATTATTCCGTTGCGGACGAACATACTCATATAAGCACTACCGAGATCACAAACCCAAACAAGGTCCGCGGGATCGGAATTGATCTGCTCGATCGTTTCCGGAGCGATCTTCTTTTCAAAATGAAGTTCGTGCTTGATGCCGAGTCTTGATAAGGTCTGTGATGCTATCGCCCCAGCAGTTATGCCATCGGCATCGATATGCGTGACCACGGTCACCGACCTGGCATTCTTCAATGCCTGAGCTGCATCCTTCAAATTCAATAATAGATCTGAAGGAAGTTCGTTCGAGTAGCCTTCCTTGAACATTAACATACCCTTTAATGTGGTTTGCTTATATACTATATTCTAAAAAGAAGAAGCATATTCTCCTATCAAATGGGAGCGAGAAGCATCAGGTTGACTCCTGAAGTTACAATAACAAACGATCGTTGCCTTATCCTCGACGAAGGGCCTACCATTGTGATTGGGGACCTTCATCTAGGTTATGAGAGTGCGTTAGAGAATGAAGGCATGTTCATTCCACGGATCAATACCAATTCGGTCAGAAATTCCCTTAATCGTATCATTGATGACTATGAACCGAACAGGATCGTTCTCCTTGGTGACATAAAACATGACTTCAGTCGTTCCAGTTATCAGGCGAAAGAAGACGTTCGCAACATTGTAAAACTCATCAAAGAAGCTGCAGAGATTGTGGTTGTCAAAGGCAATCATGATAATTTTATACAAAATATAATCACAGGGCTGGATGTCGAAGCTGTCGATCATGCAGATATAATGGGCTTTCGTCTGGAGCACGGCCATATCGATTCCGGGATCAGACCGGTGATCATAGGCCATGAACACCCTTCGATCAAAATACCTGGCGAACTCAGTGGATCGTTAAAGCTTCAATGTTACGTCTGGGCCAAAAACGAAGGCGTGCTTGTTATCCCACCCTTCAGCCCTTTTGCTTCAGGAAACGACCTCAATCCCGGACCTGATGCGGTGATGGCACCCGCACTGAAATCCTGCGATATTGAGAAAGCGGAGATCTATGGGGTTTCGGACCTCGGCCTGTTCAAGTTCGGACAATTAGGGGATATTTCCCGCCTTACAATCTAATATATAAAACTATTTTACCAGTTGGAATATATATCCTTACTTATCCTTCATCTCATGGGTGTGGGTTTTATATGTTTAGCGTATTTCAGTTCGCAAGGAGTATCATATCATGGCAATGACCCCCAGAGAAAGAGTAGCAGCAGCTATGAACAAAGAGAACCTTGACAGGCCCCCTGCGGCAATCTTCACGCAGTCCGCGACCGTCGGTCAGATGGACGCCCTCAACGCAGCATGGCCCGAGGCTCACAAGGATTCCAACCTCATGGCAACCCTTGCTTGCGGAACCATCGAACTTTTTGGTTTCGAAGGTGCAAGGACCTGCTTCTGCCTTACCGCCGAGACCGAAGCCTTCGGCGCAACTGTTGCAGTCGACAAAAAAGACGCAGCACCTATGATTAAAGACCACCCCTGTCACTTCGACGCTATGTCCAGTGAGTACGATGATCTCAACGAGAAACTCTTGCCCGTTGACGAATTCCTGAAGACCGGTCGTGTCAAGACCATCATCGACTCTGTCGAGATCCTCAAGAACAACAAAGTCAAAGGAATCAAGAAATGGAACTCCGAGGAATACCCGATCGTCGCTGGTAACACCGGTGTCTTCACCCTCTGCGGTAACCTCTGTGACACTGAGAACATCATCTTCGGTATGATGATGGACACTGATGCAGTCGACAAATGGACCGCAGCAATGACCCCATACGTCCACGCATACTCTCAGGCACTCGTCGACGCTGGTGCAGATGTCATCCAGACCTCTGAACCTTCAGGATCCACCGACATGCTTTCCCCCGAAATGTTCGAGGAAGCAGCTGGAAAAGCCTGCCGTGAAGCCCTTGCAACCAAAGGCGGATTCGGTAACGTCCTCCACATCTGCGGAGACACCTCACCCATCCTTGACCAGATGATCACTGTTACCACAGGTATCTCTATCGAGGAAAAAGTCGATCCCGCTGTGGCTGTCGGCGCTGTAGGCGGAAAGACCGTACTCGTCGGAAACGTCGGATCTGTCAGGCCTCTCTACCAGGGAACCAAAGATGAGACCATCGAGGGAGTTAAGAAGTCCGTTGAAGCTGGCTTCAACATCATCTCCTCCGGTTGCGGTATCGCGCCTTCCACTGGCAACGAGAACATGCAGGCCTTCGTTGACACTGTCAAATCCTTCGGCAACTGAAGATCACCTTAAACCATTTACACAGGCTTCGGCCTGTGAGTACTTTATTTTCTCGACCCAGAAACCTTTATTTACAACAAGGGTATGGTCGATTTACCTTATGGCTGGGGTAGGCTAGCTTGGTTAGACTGGGGGACTGTGGATCCCCCGACGTGGGTTCAAATCTCGCCCCCGGCCCTTCCTTTTTCAAAGTTCAATTAAGACGTAGGTGAACCTATGACGTGGACCGGAAAGATCGAAAAGATTGATGCGCACAAATGGAAGATCGACCGGGATTATCTTCCTGGAATGAATACAGACGCGATCATCTATTCAAATGATAATCTTATAAAACACGTCCTTGAAGATAATTCTCCGCAACAGGCAGCCAATGTTGCCTGTATGCCCGGGATCGTCGGCAATTCTATGGCCATGCCTGACATTCACTGGGGATATGGATTTCCTATTGGTGGAGTAGCGGCTGTCGATGCGTATCAAGGTTCCATCTCTCCCGGCGGGATCGGATTCGACATTAATTGTGGTGTACGTCTCATCAAGACAGACCTTACTCTTGACGATGTCAAAGGTAAAGTGGAAGAGCTTATTGACACCCTTTACAAGAACGTTCCATCCGGGCTCGGTTCAAAAGGACTGACCCGTGTAGGTCAGAAAGAACTCTCAGATATCTTGGATGTCGGCTCGGAATGGGCGGTCGAGAACGGATATGGCTGGGAAGAGGACCTTGCAGTGACTGAGGAAGGCGGACATATGAAAGACGCCGATCAGACAGGCGTTGGAGAAAAATCTCGTAAAAGAGGCCTTCCTGAACTCGGTTCGCTTGGATCCGGAAACCATTTCCTGGAACTTGATGTCGTCGATAACGTATTTAATGAAAAAACCGCAAAAGCATACGGTCTTAAAAAGGGCTGTCTCACGATCACGGTCCATTGCGGATCGAGAGGATGTGGCCATCAGATCGCCACAGATTATCTCCAGAAAATGGAACATTATGTAAAAACAGAAGCGGTGAACCTTCCTGATAGACAACTCGCCTGTGCGCCACTATCGTCCAAACTCGGAGAGGAATATTACCGTGCTATGTGTTGCGGTGCGAACTATGCCTGGGCCAACAGACAGATGATTACCCATTGGGCCCGTGAATCCTTCGAAAAAGTACTCGGAGATTCTGCCGAGAACATGGGCATGGATGTTGTATACGATGTTGCACACAACATCGCCAAAATGGAAACTCACAAGTATGATGGACACAAGACCGATGTACTCGTCCACAGAAAAGGCGCCACCCGTTCGTTCGCACCAGGCCGTTCTGAGATCACTTTGAAGTACAGGGATTATGGACAACCTGTCCTCATACCTGGAGATATGTCCACTGGCACATATGTCCTTGCTGGCAGAAAAGGTGCTATGGAAGAGACATTCGGTTCCACTTGCCACGGGGCGGGAAGACAAATGTCTAGAAAGAAAGCCATCGATTCACTTGATATCGGAGAAGTCCGGAAAAGACTGTCCGATGAAGGTGTATATCTCCGCAACGGTTCCGATGATGGCCTTCTCGAGGAAGCGCCAGATGCCTACAAAGATGTTAACGAGATCATCGAGGTCGTCTGTAACGCAGGACTTACATCCAAGGTCGCCAAACTGACCCCGATAGGTGTCGTCAAAGGATAAATCAAAGCCCGAACAACCGGTTTGTGGCTTTTGTGACCTCTTCCAGACAGTTTTGAGGGCATGCCACTACGAGGGACCATCCAAAAGAATCCCTCGATTGCAACGCCTTGGCAATAGAGGATACTCTTGTCAGAGATTTCACGCGACCATCCTCATACGCGATAGAGACGTCTGTCTTTCCGATCTTCATAGTGGATTTCAAATTTGACGGCGGTGGCATCTCTATGCAGACATCTGTAACATCGACGCCGGCTTTATCAGCGATCTTCTGTTCCAGAACAGTACGTTTCTCGGCAGAAGCATAATGAATAAGAGACATTGCCAGATCTTCATCCATATCATTTCCTGTGAGGATAAGGGCCTTCTTGTAGATCATACGATTCTGAACTAGACGGGCCAGTTTTGAAGATGCTCCGCCAGCATCAAATAATTTCTGCGTGAGATCGGCATCATCCCACAGATAGAGATCATTGAGGTCGAGACCAGAACAGAGAACGGATTTTGTTATCATACGATTAAGGATACGGACCGTCGGATGGAAATAAACAGAAGTATACATGAGTGAACGGGATACCATGAGGCCTTCTGCTGCAGGAGATCCCGAACGGGATATACACAAACGGTCGTTCACAACCTTCATCGTGGCAAGCAAACGAGACAGATCGATGTGCCCCATTTCTACCCCAGTGTAATGTGAATCCCTCATCAGGTAGTCCATTTGATCGCAATCTACAGGGCCATGGATTATCTGGTGGATGTAATCCTTCGAAGGAAAATGATCGGATTTACCATTGATAAGATCCAATGTACCAGATTCATAGATCGTTGTTTCAGGATAGGATATCAGATCGCAAACGACACGCGGATCGATCCCATTGTTCTCGAGGATCGTGGCCATCGGTTCCTCGCCATCGAAAAGATCTGAATCCCTCTTACGGAATGTACGTATGTCACCCATGATCAAACTACGGGCGAGTTCCATATGGTCGAGCCCGGTAATCTCCTCCATAACGGCTTCAAGGGTGTGGGAAAAAGGTGCGTGACAGATATCATGCAATAATCCTGCCGCACGGACCGCCAAAGTATCCTCCTTCGACAAGGAAATAGATTCCGCCATCTTTCCCGCGAGATGATATGCACCGAGACAGTGTTCGAAACGGGTATGATTCGCCCCAGGGAACACCAGGTTCGCCGAACCCAATTGTTTGATCCCACGGAGCCTTTGCATCTCGTGCCGGTCCAAAAGGTCCAGAAACAGACCATCCACATGGATGCTACCATGAACCGGATCGTGGACGGTTTTTACCTTGTTCACTGTCTCACTCGCCAGCTTTCCAAAGCTTATCGCCGACATGTGCCAGGGTCTTGATCGCCTTTCCAGCTTCTTTCTTTTTCAGATCGACTCCGGAACGCAATGCGATACCGATCGCCAATGGCACATTGTTCTTGATGTCTTTTATCCAAACAAAATCCCCTTCAGCGATGGATTCGTCCGCATCTGTGATACCTGGGCCCATACAATCGGCCCCGTTGGTGAGATATGGTACAGCACCCATGTCCACAGTAACGTATCTGAGTGTCGGTTTGTACCTAAGAACACCCCTGATAGTAAGGAAAGGCTTTTCGTCCTTGATAAGACCCAGGATATCATTTCCAACAAAAATAAGATCGAATTCCGGACTCTCTGCACGGTCCACCGGCTCGTCACCAAAATCGATCTGAACACCCAATATCGAACTGAGCTCATCGGAAAGTGCTTTGACCTCTTTATTTCTCAGTCTCTTCCTTTTACGTATCCTGATGTCTGCCATCATCTACCCTAATGTAACTGTCAATGATAAAACCTCGTTCGTACACCTTGCAACTAAAATAGAAGAACCTCTTTTGTGTTATTATGGTCGATATCGCGGTAAACGAGATGGATGCCGAGAGAGCTCCCTGCAGGCCCCTCAAACAGACACTCGTCAAAGTAATGGTGGACAAGAACAGATTCACCGACATTCAGGAATATGACCTTGCGATCACATTGGAAGACGCACAAGAGCTCTTCCCTGATTTCGAGGCGTTCAAAAAGAGGAACAGATTCAACGACAAGAACATTATCTTCCTTCAGGACAGGATAAAAAACGAAGAGGATATGGAGATCATCAAACCCCGCCTCCGCAAGATCCCCAATGGGTGGGTGGACCTGAGAAATCTTGATGCTGGAACAAAAGAAAAGGTCCTTGCCGAATGTAGCGAGGACAATCGCCTCAATGGCTGGGACATCTTATCCTTTGATGAAATGGGCGAAGCATGTGCAAGCTGCCCCCTGGCATGGAACAAAGGAAAGGATTGTATCGGTACATTCGGTCCTGAAAAATCTGCACTACCACAGATCGCCGAGAAATATGGGTGTCCAATCATCGCATCTGCACTGGAAAATGCCCAGTCCGGAAAGAAGTTCACTGCGGAAGATGCAAAAGAACTCCTCAGGGAATGCGAGGTGCTCGCACCTGCATTGATAACAGAAGGAAAAATGCCAGCCCACCGTTATGGCGGACCGGTCGAAAGGATGGGGATGCTGGCAAAAGCCTGCATCGCCGAAAACTGCGGTTTCTATTTCTTCTGAAGTTGGGATCACGGGCCTATAGCCCGGACCTCAACACTTTTCTGACAATTCTGTCAAGTGAGCAATAAGATTTCTAACCCCTTTCATGGCCACAGTATCTTCAAGATACTCGGGGGACACAAGCGCACGGAATACGGGGAGGGGGTGTGCTCCAATGACCAACATCTCCGCGCGGAGCATCCAGTATACAAGTTGCATGTAGGTCGATTCGGCACCATCATGCTCTGAAACGGTGATCGCAGCACCATATTTCCCACGAAGGCCCTGATTGCTTTTTTCCAGAACCAATGAGGCCTTCTCCAGGAAAAGTTTCATGACGCCTGGAATGCCACCTGCATATCCCGGACATACGAAAATAATTACATCCGCTTCACGCATGACATCTAAGATCTCGTTGGTACCGTCGTCTGTGTCCATGCACATCCCATCACCACGGATCTCACAAGTAAGACAGTGGTTACATGGAGTGAAATGATAATCATACAAAGGGATCTGAAATGCTTCGATACCTTCCTTTTCAAATTCTTCCAGAATGTCTCCAATAAGATTTCCGCAGTTGCCTATCGGGCGGACACTTCCGTTGAGAATAAGGGCTCTCATACTCGGATAATCATCAAATTGCATTTAGGCTCTTGTGTGAGAGAGACCTTTTTCTCGTCAATTAATTTAAGTACAGAATTCAAAGTAAGGGTAGCAAAGATATCTATTTTCTAAAATAGACTGAGATGATACTCAATGATTCAATACGAAAATGGTCGTAGTATGGGTTTATTTTTGGCCCTATTGGCGTTGGCCATAATCCTTGATGGATTGGACGCATCTATTGTCAACGTGGCCCTCCCAACAATTTCGACAGAATTGAACGTCTCTATCGGGGACACATCCTGGGTCGTTCTGACCTATGTCGTTGTTCTTGCAGCACTCCTTCTGCCCCTGTCAAAGTTGGCAAACAATGGTGCTGTGAAGAAGGTTTTCCTCATCGGTGTTGTGATCTTCACAGTGGCCTCGGTGATCTGCGGATTATCTAACAACTTTATCACACTGGTCAGTTTCAGATTCGTCCAAGGTTTGGGTGCAGCATTCACTACCTCCGCCGTAACGGTATTCATCACCAAATTCGTACCTGCAAACAGGAAAGGTATCGGTATGGGTGTTCTCGGTGGGGCATCCGCGGTCTCAATCGCCTTCGGCCCTGCTGTCGGAGGATTCATCACATCTGCATTCGGTTGGCATTGGATCTTCCTGATCAATGTTCCATTCTGTATCATCACAATACTCTTGGCCCTCAAGATCCTGCCCCAGGATGAGGGATATGATAGCTCCAAAAATCCCGACTTTATCAACAGTATCCTGGCAGTCCTTGGTGTCGGTTCTGGTATTGTTTGCCTTCAAAATATCGGGGCCTCTCACCTGTCCACTGCAGCGATCATCGCATGCGGAGTTGTCTCAGTGATCTTATTGTTCTCTCTAGGACTGAGAATGGCCAGACACCCAGAGCGTTTGCTGATCTCTCCGAAGA
This sequence comes from Faecalibacterium sp. CAG:74, assembly GCA_963635855.1. Taxonomy (GTDB): domain Archaea; phylum Thermoplasmatota; class Thermoplasmata; order Methanomassiliicoccales; family Methanomethylophilaceae; genus Methanomethylophilus. The sequence continues at coordinate 16,515 of CAVHHN010000004.1, forward strand.
TGCTGAAACGTCACGATTTCCAGTTACTTTCATTGGCATTCTTATTATCTGGTACCATCGTCATGGGTACGGACTACGTTCTGCCATATTTCTTCCAGATCTGCGGATCTTACACCGTATCGGAATCAGGCTTGTTGTTATCTGTAGCCTCGATCTTTGCGATCATCTTTTCATTCATAGTCGGAAAATGGTGTGACACATATGGATGCAGGGTCCCCACTATTCTAGCAGGAGTGGGACGTATCACATTCTGTCTGATCTTCCTTATAGTGGCCCCTCGGGGACAACTCGGACTCTTACTGATCGGCCTAGCTATAATGGGTATTGCGTTGGCTTTCGCCACCACTGGTATTGCAACCGCCTTGGTCCACCACGCCGGTGAAGAAGATCAGGCTGATGCCGCCACCTTCATGATGGAGCTGAAATACACCGCCGCCTCTCTCGGAGTGGTTCTTTATTCAATGGTGTTCCAACATGGATTGGGGACAGGAACCGCTGCTACTGTCACCGCGGACGTTCTCGAACACAGTTTCCACATGACCATGATCTTCGGTTGCTCATTGGCTGTTATAATCCTGATATGCGCGTTGTGTGTCAAGAACATCGTCCCGCCAAAGGATCCATTTGAGTGATCCCCATTTGGCCGGGAATGACATTTTGTTATCCCGGTCAAATGCAAACAAACCCGAACCTTGACGATTGTCAATTTACATTTTTTTAGACTGACAAGGCACAGCGCCGGTCTCGATGACATACAGAATGTTCCCGTCTGTGTCGAAAAACGAGGTAGATACCCCCATCGGAAGTCTCTTTGGGTCCATCTTGAACTTTACCCCTTCGTCGATCATCCTACGATGGAAATCATATGGGTCGTTCAAACCTATGAATATCCCAGTATCCACACCGCAGTTATCAGAACGAAAGAGACGGATCGTCGCATGGTCCCTCCGTACAACGATCTCCTCAGGCTCGGAATACAACACCTCCATCTTCAGAATATCTCTGTAAAAAAGAACGGCTTTCGACGGATCCTTCGAAGGAACACTGACCATGAATATGTTCTCCGGCAATCCTTCGTCGGTGTATGTGAAATTCCCCCCGTGTGGGTCTCCAATAGGCATAATCCTGCATCAACTGAATATTAGATAACCCTAACCAACACAACCATTTAACAAGCCTCCGCCTATACGGGTTTCAAAAGTGATTGAATGAGCAAACCCATGTTCACTGGTGAAGATCTGGAATCCGAGACAAAACGTCTGCACACTCTTGAAAACATTAAACATGTGATCATAGTAATCTCCGGCAAAGGTGGTGTCGGTAAAAGCACAGTATCCTCAAACCTAGCCGAAGCACTGTCGATGCAGGGCTATTTGACTGGTATCATGGACCTGGATATCACCGGCCCTAACATCCCCAAGATGTTCCATATCGAGGATGAGAAACTCGTCGTTGACGACAATAGTCTCCTGGTCCCCGTTGATGTACCTCCGTCCCTTAAAGTCATGTCAATGGCATTCCTGCTCCCTAGCAAAGATTCCGCCATCATGTGGAGGGGGCCTGTCAGATCCAGTGCGGTTCAGCAGTTCATCGAGGACGTCAACTGGGGCCCGCTCGATTATCTTATCATCGATATGCCTCCGGGAACCGGTGATGAAGCACTTTCCATCATCCAACTGATCCCCAAAGCTGACGGTACCATCATTGTCACAACTCCTCAAGAGGTCTCTCTCCTTGATGCAAAAAAGAGCGTTACCTTCTCCGCACTTGCCAAGATACCTATCATCGGCCTCGTGGAGAATATGAGCGGATTCGTTTGCCCCCACTGTGGTGAGGTCACGGACATCTTCAAATCCGGAGGTGGGGAAGATGCTGCGAACCAACTCGGAATAAAGTTCCTGGGTCGTGTTCCGATAGAGCCTGGTGTCGTCGTCTCCGGCGATAAAGGAATGCCGATCGTCATCGCAGAACCCGAAAGTGCTTCCGCAAAAGCATTCAACGGTATCGTAAAGAAGATCGTCGACATCATCGAGAACGATCAGGCCTATCTCCAATCTCAGAAAAAGGAAGAGACTAAATGAAGGTCGGAGTCATTTCTGAGGGGGATTCCCTCAATTCCCTCGTCGGGGAAGATTTCGGCCATTCCCCGTTCTTCCTGATCGTCGATATGGATTCTTATGACTACACAGTGGTCAAAAACGAGTATGCCGAGTCGGACGGTGCAGGTTACAAAGTGGCCAAATCCATTGTAAGTTTAGGTGTAGATGCCTGCATTGTAGGGGGCATCGGCACTCATGGTCTCGAAATTCTTCAAAACGCCGGGATCCGTGTGATATATGATGCAGACGGAACCGTTGAAGAGAATCTCGACGATCTCAAAAAACGCATCGAACTCGAAAAGAAATTTGAAGGAAAAGAGTGAATCGGTCAGACGCCCTGCCTATCTCCCCAAATGATCTTGTGGAGCTGGGGCAGGACCCTGACATCCAATTTCTTGGATACGACCTCTTGAGCGAGTTCTTCTAAGCCCACTCCTCCGACCGGGCTGAATATAATGTTCGTGTCGGGACCATATTCAGATAATATGTGTTCGGCGTAATCCAAATCATTTCTATCTGCAATAACAAATTTCAACTGATCTTTTCTCCGAAGCAGTTTTAGATTTGTGAATATCATCTTGTTCTGCATACCTGAGGAGGGGCATTTTATGTCCATACTGATAATGATATGTTCATTAGCTGGCACATTGGAAATATCTTTGGATCCGTTGGTTTCCAGGACCACAGTTTTGCCTGCTTCGACCAAAGCACCCATGAGTGCAACAGCATCAGGCTGTTCGAGTGGTTCCCCACCAGTGAAACAGACATTTTTTACATCACCCACCAAAGAAAGGATTTCATCGATGCTCTTTTCCTCACCCTGATTGGGATTGAGCGAGAATTTCGTGTCACACCAAGAACAACGTAGATTACAACCTGCTGATCTGATAAAATAGGTCAGACGCCCGATCATTAATCCCTCGCCCTGAAGCGATAGAAAGCTCTCGATGATCCTCACTGTTGGACACCGTCTACGTAGGGAATCTCGTCTTTGTATCCTGCTTCTTTGAATCCTTCAAGTCTCAAACGACAGGAGTCACAATGTCCGCAGGCCTTCTCTCCCCCATTGTAGCAAGACCAGGTCAATTCCAATGGGGCACCCAATTTCTTCCCGAGACGGACAATATCGGCCTTGGAACTGTGTAGAATCGGAGTCATAACCTTGATCGGATGTCCCTCGACACCAGCCTTTGTCCCTTTGGACAACATGTTCTCATATGCTTCGAAAAATTCGGGACGACAATCAGGATATCCAGAATAATCAACCACATTGGCTCCGATATAGATCCTGTCCGCATCGACGGATTCACAGAGTCCAGCGGCAATACTAAGGAATACGATATTCCTTGCTGGCACATACGTGATAGGGATGTCATTGGAAAGATCTCCTTCTCTATCAACGGGCACACCGATGTCCGGACGAGTGAGTGCTGAACGGAAAGAACTCAGATTTAGATCGATGACGATATGGTCCACATTGTAATGCTTGCAAACGTTCTCTGCAGAAACAAGTTCTTTCGAATGTCTTTGACCATATCTGAAACTGATCGCAGTGACCTCGCAACCGTCGTCAAGGGCCTGTGCAAGCGTTGTGGTAGAATCCAATCCCCCGGAAAGAAGCACGACCGCTTTTGTCTTCAAGGCAACACCTCGGTATACCAAGCGGTCTGACCGCGTTCCTCATCAAGTCCGATTGAGACAGACCTTACATTAGAGGGGAACTTTACCTCTTTGACCATACGCTGGGTCATCATCTTGGTCATCTCTTCCGCAGTAGTGGTGGGGACATCTAGAAGAACGACGTCCATTTTAGGGAACAGATATTTCTTTCCATTGCATTCAACGTGTATATAGCCGTCCTTATCCTCTATATGCACTATCTTCGACCTAGCAGGAAGCAGGACCATATGGTCCATTTCGTTCATCATCTGTTTCAACATCTTTTTCAGAATGACAAAATCCATGATCATCCCGGTTTCTTCATCGATATCTCCTTCAAGACGAAGTCTTAAGACATAGCTATGCCCATGCAATCTGGAACATTTCTCATGATTCGGTATGAAATGACATGCCGAATATTTTATTCCGGCATGCTCACCATCGATCTCTAGAATACTCATTCCTTCATCTCCGCCAATTTCATTGCAAGAATGATGGCATCTGTATAATCCGTCTTTTCACGGGAAGTATCGATGAACACCTTATCTGTATTGAGGATCGGTGCCCCATATGCAGGACAGTCTCCGAGGAAGTGCATGGTCCTGAAAATAATATTCCCGACGATACCGTTCGGAGCGACGATGACGTCGGCCTCCTCAACGGCTTTTTCGATGAGGATCTCCGTATCATAGGACTCCAATCCATCACGGTTGAGGCGGATTACTGCTTCCCTAGCCTGGTTCAGGGTCGTGTCCACATACTCATTACGGCCTACATCATCGTTCCGACCACCGGACATGACCGCGATACGAACATCTGCGCAACCGAGTTTCTTCATAAGTTCTTCGGAAGTCTCTGCCATGATCACCCTGTCTTCGACGGTCCACCCCTCATCGATCCCGACGGGGGCCACACAAATCACCTTTCCACGGTAGCCCATAAGCACAGCACGCTGAAGTTGGTTCAAACCAAGTGCTTTCCTGATTAACGGAAGTAACTTTGAAGAGGACATATCGCCACGAACAGCCGCATCTATGGCACCAGACGCAAGATCGTCAGCAAGCTTCTGTGGGTCGCGATAAATTATCACATTAGGATTGTTCAACGTACGAACACTTGTCTCCACAAATTTAGAATCAGGAGCGCAACCGATCCCTACTTTTACGTTCGGGAATTCGTCCCCCAAGTGATTCTCGGCCTTTAACATACCCAGACAATCAAATGAAAAGTATATAGAATTAGTGAGAGAACATATTTGTTGGTTCATATCGAATCGAAAACATAATCTTCCCAGGTACGTAGACCTAGAACGATCTCTGCTTCCGGGATCGTTAGCATAGGATGATCATACCGGACAGAATCATCCATTGCAATACGTGGGCATGCCGTATTGACATATGCGTCGACGCGATACGAGATCAGCGCTACAGGATTGATCTCATCGGTAACCAACCGATAGACTGTCTTTCCGGCGGCCTTAAGTTTCTGGGTTATGGAATCAGCAGCTTCAATGCGATACTGACCGATTTTCCCACAGATGATCACCAAAAACTTCTGTGCATCCTGCGATGCGCAGATAGCCGCGAAACGTTTACGAAGCATACGGTCTTTTTTATCATCGAGGCTACGAAGTTCTCCAGTGATCGGGTTGAGAACCAACAATTTTCTATGAGCTCCAAAGGCCGCTGCCAATGGGTGGAAATCTCCTTCCCCGAGGAATAAATATCCGTCGACCTCATCTTCTATCGCCAAAGCTGATGAGCAATTACATCCGAGTACCTGTCCATGGTAACATATACGCGCATCACCCTCTCCGATAAACACGGTCTTTCCAGCAGATTCGAGTATAGATTTTGCTTTAGATAGCAAATGGATATACTGCACAGATGCTAGAAGACCTACTTTCTGAGGAATCTCATCTAAGTGAGCGTTCAAAGAGTCGTCGATCTCCACATTGGCTCTTACTTCTATGTAGAGAACGTTATCATCTTGCGGAAGATTTGGTATGGGCGAATGACCAAAATGGACCAAAGCTTCAGCGAAATTTTTGTATCCGGTAAAAAGGTCACAGGCCCCGTAACAGGGGTATCCCAAAATAAAAACATCAACTCCGAGGTCCTCTGAAATCTTATCTGAAATCTCAGTGGCCCAGATCTTTAATCCTTCTGGAAGCTGGAGAGCGACAGAGTGAAAACCTCTGTCGCGGATCCAGCTCTCAATGGTGTCGATCTGAAGATCGAAAAGCATCAGTGGACGAGTTCCTGTCCCTTCTCGATGTCAACGTAACAGGGAGAGGGAAGTTTCATGGATGCTCTCCAGAGAGCATCTTTGACTGCGGCTGCGTTGTTGGAGGTAGTGTAAACAGTGTAGATAGCCTGGTTGCACTCAAGCCTTGCTGCAGTTCCGACAGTCTTTCCGAATGCACGGCGCATTCCACTGGACACACGGTCCGCTCCTGCGCCGGTTGCGAGCTTGTTTTCCCTGAGAACGACGTGGGGATATGCTCTTACCTTGAAGTGGTAGGTGTCGATAGGGAGTTTGGAAAGAACCCTGTTTGCTGCGATACGACCAGATTCGATGGCGGTGTGCCTGACTTGGACACGGTTTTTCACTTTGAGGGTGAAAACTACAGGGAATTCTGCTTCTTTCTGAACGTTTCCCATTTCGAACTGACTGATCCTGACGGGGGGAACTCCACCCATATACTCACGGCGGGTGTAGGCCATCCCCGTGATCCTTCTGTACATTGATGCTGGCTTTCTTACCATAGATGCCACCTTAATTTAACTAATAGACCACCCAAACTCCAAACGCTATATAACCCTTTGCTGAATCCGTTTCTTTTATAATTAATAGAATGAACTATCGAACGGAAACGAAAACATCTAAGGCCCACTCAGGGAACGGGGACCCATCGAATAGATTTCGAATCCATTTGGGTTCTAGATAATCAATCCAAGTAATAATCCTACAAACAGGTCTGGAAATAGATAAATACCACTCTTATGTAGGCCTACGTTATGTCTAAAAACGTTGAGGTCGACAAGGTACACCCCGGAGTGATGGTTGCCCTGCTGACCAGCTCGATGCTCATACTAATGGGTGGCGCAGCTGTCACCCCCGGACTCCCGGGCATCGAGGCTCATTTCGCAGAACAAGCACAACTCACTTCATTCGTGATCACTCTTCCACACCTCGCAGTAGCTATTGTAGGATTTCTCATGGGGATCGTGTCGGATAAATTTGGAAAGACGCGCACACTTATCGCATCCCTCCTGATCTTCCTCATTTCAGGGATCTTTCCGTACTTCTTAGATAACATATATCTCATCCTCGTCTGCCGTTTCATCCTAGGGTTCGGACTTGCAGGAATCGTGTGCACAGTAACTTCTCTGATCGGGAGCTATTACTTCGGGCCCACAAGAGTTAGGATGCTGGGTCTTCAGTCTGCAGCGATGGGAATTGGAGTTTTTATCCTCGAACTTCTCGGAGGTTCCCTCGCCGACATCTCCTGGAACGCCCCATTCCTTGTTTACTTGATCGCAGTACCTATCCTGATACTTGTGTTGATATTCATCAGAGAACCTGCTGCGACAACCGCCACGGAATCCCATGATATCAACACAGGTAGCACCAATATGAAGACTATAACAGCGTGTTACCTATGCATCTTCATCGGCATGGTGATCATCTTTGTCGTACCTACCAAAATGCCAAGTTATATGGAAACCTGCCTTGGTGTATCTGCCACCATGATGGGATTGTTCCTTGGTTTCCACGGCATCGGAAACGCAGTGTTCTCATGTGTTCACAAGACCGCATCCCATACATTCACCTCGATGCAATTAGTATCAATCGCATTCATCCTTCTGGCGGTAGCCCTCGTGCTTCCGTTCGCAGTGGCCGAAACTGTACCAATCTGCATCATAACGTTGGTAGTGTCCGGATTCGCCGTTGGTCTGATCGTCCCTTCGATCGTCAATTCCATCGTAGAGGCATCCAACAGCCAAAACCGTGGAAAAATGCTCGGCATCTATGCGGTTTTCCTCAACTTGGGACAGTTTGCGGTATCTCTTATCACCATACCCGTGTTCAGTTTCGCAGGTGATTCATACCCCCGTATGTTTGCATACTTCGCTGTTGTCGCTTTGATCATGGCCGTACTTGTCTTCATCGGATTTGGTCTGAGAAAAAACAAACCTCGGGCCCCTGTTGAACAAATATCTTCCTGATGGCATACCCAGAGGGGGCCCTTCGGCCCCCTGATATTTTTTATGATTCGTTGACCGATTACCGATTGATTTTGCGATATTCTGTAAAAGAACCTTTATATCAGACATTAGGTAGTCAGACCAATCACTATGGCCAAACGCATATCACACAGAGAGGTCCGCAAACTCGGCGATCAACGTATCGCCATCTTGACAGGGCTGTCTCTTGAAGCGGTCAAAGAAGGCAAAAATGACCGTGCAAGACGCTATATCCAAATTGCCCGGGCCATATGCGGAAAGGCACAGACACAGATACCAGATGGGTTCAGATACTGTAAGAAATGTTTTCTGCCATCCATCCCCGGGATCACCTGCAGAGTGCGTCTGACGGGAGGAAAGATATCCTCCTCCTGTGTATGCGGAAATGTCTGGCGTATGCCTTACCTGAAGGAGCAGAGAAAATGACCGCAAGCCAAGCGAAGAAAGAAATCATGAGGCGCGCTCTATCCATAGAGCCAACTGTCCACGTAGGAAAAGACGGCATCGATCAGAAACTCCTCGATGAAGTTGTCCTCCAACTGAAAAAGAGAAGGATCATCAAGATCAAGGTCCTGAACAATGCCGAATGTGAGACAAAAGATGTCGCCACACAAATTTCAGAAGCTACCAACTCCGTGGCAGTCGATGTGCGCGGAGGAGTGATAATCCTTACTGATAAAAGAACCTGGAACTCTCAGTGCCAGAAAAAATCCGATAATTGAAGTGAGATCAATGCTCGATATTGAAGTGATCAGATCGAACCCGGACATGATCCGGGAAATGCTTATTCACAGAAACAAAGACACCGCCATCCTCGACAAATTCCTCGAGGCTGATTCCACCTGGAGGAAACTTACCAGTGAAAACAACCAGCTGAGGAAAACGCGTAACGCTGTGTCCCAGGAGATTTCCAAACTTCCCAACGGTGAAGAAAAGAACAAGAAGATCGCAGAGATGCGTGAAGTTGGAGATAAGATCAAAGCAAACGATGAGGAGATGACAAGACTTGAAGAAATTCGCAATGACTGTGTCCTCAACATCCCCAACATCCCTGCAGCAGACGTTCCTCTCGGCAAGGACGATACCGAAAACGTTGTCGTGTATGAATGGGGAGAACACAGAAAGTTCGACTTCACCCCTAAGGATCATTCTCAACTTATGCTTGACCTGAACATCGTCGATTTCGACAGAGCGGTCAAGGTCGCTGGATCTGGGTTCTATTGTTTGAAGGGAGATGGTGCCAGACTCGAGAGGGCACTGATCTCTTTCTTCCTCGATATGCACAAGAAACAAGGTTACACCGAGGTCTTCCCACCTGTCGTCGTGAACACTGCGGCCGTCACCGGTACCGGACAGTATCCCAACCTCAAAGACGATATGTACATGCTCGAGAGAGACGATATGTGGCTCAACCCCACTGCCGAGGTCCCTGTTACCAACCTCCTGCAGGATGAGATCCTCACCAAAGAAGACCTTCCGCTCAAACTCACTGCATACCTGCCCTCATTCAGGAGAGAAGTTGGAAAACATGCCGACACAAACGGTATCATCAGGGTGCACGAATTCAACAAGGTTGAAATGGTCAGGTTCGTAGAACCCTCTACCTCATGGCAGGCTCTCGAAGAACTCAGGGGCGATGCAGAAGAGATCGTGAAGGCACTCGGTCTTCCATACCATGTTCTTCTGTTGTGTACTGGAGATCAGAGCTTCTCCTGTGCCAAATGTTATGACATAGAACTGTACGCTCCTGCACATGACAGATGGCTTGAAGCATCTTCCTGCTCTAACTTCCTTGACTTCCAGGCAAGACGTGCAAGGATCAAGTACCGCCCAGAACCCCACTTGAAGAGCGAATTCGTCCACACCCTGAACGGATCCGGAATGGCTCTTCCAAGGACGATGGTCGCTATTTTGGAAAACTATCAGAATGCTGATGGTAGTGTCACGATCCCTGAAGTTCTTCGTCCATACATGGGCGGTCAGGAAAAGATCGTTCCGCCCGAGAAAAAGAAATCCTTCTGAAACACATTCACTGCCGGGTTCATCCCCGGCAAATTCAAAAATAATTTTGAAATATTTACTAGATCTGGGTCAGTTACAACACAGATCAAATTGACATTTTTTCAAAATCCGAAAGGATCGTAGATACATCGATCTTAGCACCGCGGGGATCGGTTATGAGAGAATATCCGGTCTGAACCTTCGCATCACGAAGCATCTTTGAAGATACTCCATATTGAATGGAAACATATGCCTCTATCCAAGCAGCGAGCATATCGCATGCTTTGATCGCTTCATAATCACGATCGAATCCTTTCACTGCTTCGAACGGGCGGAGAGCCATGGTCCCAAGTTCACTTACCCAGTGCCCGTCAAGCATCAACGGAAGCACTTTCTTGTTGAACATCATTATCTCGATATCGCCGAGACTCTCGGTGATATCTTTGGAACTTGATTTGACAGGAGTTATGACATCCTTGGTCAAAACCTCAGGCAAGTCATGGAATAATCCGCTATAGTAGTCATTGTAGATTCTGTGACCATCGGTAACACCCTGATCAAGGTCATTGAAATAAACGCTGTTGGCGACAAAAACACAATGACCCAATACAGTGGTTTTTGGTTCACGGGGAATCCTTGCCCATCTCTGCTGACATCTCAACTGACCGACCAATTTGATAAAATCCTGTAATTTCACGTCCTCTTCTGCAGGAAGGGAGAGTCCAGCAAGATTGTACTTTCTATAACTCTCAAGTTGCTCCCGGATCTCGTTTTTGGTCTCCTGGATATCGATAACAGAATGGTTGACCTCCTCGATGAGATCGAACTCATAACGGGTGGCGAGATAATGAGCGGCACTGAGGATGTGGTCCTCAAGTAGGTCGCTTCCCTTGTCGATATATTCCCTGAATCTTGCTAAGAATCTCGTATCCATTGAAGGAACCCTTGCGACGAACTGCTCATAGGCATAATCGTTGATCGCTCTGCGATTCTCATCTTTCTTGATCAGTTCATAGTACACAGGGGGTTTCAGATCGGTGATGGCGATACGGTGTATGAAAGCGAAAATAGAATGCTCGATGAGAATGTGCCAGTTAACAGTTTTACCCCGGAGCTCTTCGCATTTACCGAGAAACCAAGCGATGGATGCCTTGTGAGCTTGTTTATCGATTTCTGTAAGATCGATTGTACGATAATGATCGTTCCACCGGTGCATATTGGCCGATTCGAACATATAGTACAACATTTCAGCCGAAAGGTGCTTGGTCCCGTTCAACGAGCTCATTCCTCCTTTTCATTAACTGACTTGGATTCTGAAGTGGGTTCTGAACTGGATTCTGAAGTGGGTTCTGAACTGGATTCTGAAATGGTAGATAAGGCCCGGTCAGGTACATTATCCACATAACACTGATCTGGTCCCAGCGAAACCTGTCCGAAACCAAATTTTTCAACAGCATATAGGACAATCATTCCACCGATCAGAAGAAGATACCCGATATACATTATCAAAGTCGGAAGATTGAGTTTCATCAGCCCAGTATTGGAGAGCATGCCGACCAATGAAAGAATGATCCCCACAAGAATAGACGCAGACGCAGCGACACCGGTCGTTAATCTCATAACACCCATATCCCCCACGCCCTATAAAAAGTGAACAAGTCATACTCGGTGAGAACTGACCAAAGAATATAATGTAACAGCCCTATGCAGGAGTATGAATAAAGGCATGAAAGTCTCGGACAGACTTCAAAACATCCCTATGTCTGGGATAAGAAAGATGTTCGATCTTGCCAAACCTGACTCGATCAACCTTGGCCTGGGTGAACCGGACCTGGATCCTCCCGCAGAAGCCATTAAAGCAATGCAAAAAGCCGCAGAGGAAGGAAAGAACAAGTATTCCGCCACCGCAGGCCTTCCTGAACTCAGATCCGCGATTGCAGATCGGTTCTCAAGATATTCTTCCTCCATTACTGGAGACAATGTCATCGTAACTCCCAGCGGTTCCACCGCACTCTTGGAGGTCACGCAGGGATTCATAGACCCAGGCGATGAAGTTCTCATCCCAAGCCCAGGATTTGTCATCTACGGCCCCCATGTGAAACTGGCTGGTGGAAACCCTATAGAATACAAACTAACTGAGGGTGATTTTCAACCGGATCTCGAACATATCAGATCCCTCATCACCCCCAAGACAAAGATCATCATTGTGAATAACCCCGCCAATCCTACCGGTGGCGTCCTCACCAAAGAAAACCGTGATGCACTTGCAGATATTGCAGAAGATGCTGGAATAATGATCCTTTCCGACGAAGTTTACGAATCGTTCGTGTACGAAGGAACCCATTCCTCATTCCTCCCCTACCTTGACCGTGCGATCGTCGTCGGCGGGTTTTCCAAAATGATGGCGGTCACTGGATGGCGTCTTGGATTTGCATTCGCAGAAAAAGAGGTCATGGACCCCCTTATCAAAATGCAATATCATGTATGTGCCAGCCCCAACATGCCATCAATGTACGGAGTGCTCGGAGCACTGCCAAGTATCGACCCATATATTGCGAATGCAAGGAAGGTATATCGTGCAAGACGCGATCTTATCACCAAAAGGATCAACGAGATCGATGGAATGGAACTCGTCCCCCCGAAAGGTGCATTCTATGCATTCCCTTCCTATGACATGGACATCAGTTCACAAGCACTTGCCGAGCAACTCATCCGCCATGGTCTGATCTGCACCCCAGGTTCTGCATTCGGAACCTACGGAGAAGGACACTTACGTTTCTCTTACGCTGCCAGCGAAGATAAAATAGAAAAAGGAATGGATATTCTGGCGGATGTTGTAAAGAAAATCAAAGGGGGCAGAATATGAGCGAGGAGGATTTCGATCCCAATGCCGCATTGTTCGGTGGCGATGAAGAACAGAAAAGCGAGGAAGAAGAGGCATATGAGTATGTCTACGGTAGAAACCCTATGAGAGTCAGTGCACTTACCGATCTGTGGTATCACAACCTGATCTCCAAGATCGAAGAGATGGATCTTCCCTGTGAAGAAGCAAAAATGCAGATGATCTTCAAGCTCACTTGTGGTGGAATCCTTGATATGCTCGGCGATTCGCAGGAGCCTGGTATGGCGCCAGAGATCATGTCGAGCCTTGACATATTCATAGGTCTGGCACTTACAAACCTTAGGTACAAAGTGGACCTTCTTGGGGAACAACAAAAAGCCCTCAGGGCCATCGACCGTGATAAATTCCAAAGTGATGAGGAATATGTTCGGGCCCTTTCTGATGCCGAAGACGCATGGTGGGATATTTCCCAACCTCTTCTTGACATGAGAAATCCTCGGGATGCGATTAGAGAGACACTCAAAAAGTACGGATTAGAATGATCGTTAAAACATCTGCTCCAGGTAAGTTTGTCATTATGGGCGAACATGCGGTGGTGTATGGAAAACCCGCCATCGCATTGGCGATGAACATTCGTTTCGAAATGACCGCAGAAGTTTCATCCAGATTCACTGTAAATGGAATTCCAGCGAATAATTCGAACATGAGCCCACACATGAAATTTCTCTCGAAAACCCATGGAGATATTCCTTTATCGATCACTATCGGTGAGCGTGTTCCTTCCGGTTCGGGATTGGGCTCTTCTGCTGCCCTTTCAGCGGCATATAGTGCCGCTATCCGCACTCTCAAGAACCTTCCACATGATAAAGAAACCGTGGCACGTGAAGCTTATGAGGCAGAGTATTTTGCACAAGGAAGAGGAAGCCCCATGGACACATCAGCTTCCACTAACGGAGGTGGAATTGCCCTCAATGTTCCGTACTCCAAAGAAGATTTCCTTTGGACAGTGAAGAAGGAATCACATCAATGGGATATTTCAAAAGTGCAAGTTCCAGAAATGACATTCGTGATCGGGAACACAGGTATCAAAGCACCCACTGGTCCACTGATAGAGAAGGTCCGTAGATACAAAGAATCCAATACGTTTGCAAAAGAGATCATCGACGATATAGCAAACATCACCCTTGACGGCATGAACGCCATCAAACATAACGATAGAGAGGAACTTGGAAGACTTATGGTCAAGGACCACAAATATCTCTCCATACTGGGTGTTTCCTGCCCTCAACTCAACAAACTCGTTGAGTCTTCCCTCCCATATTCCTACGGTGCCAAACTTACAGGCTCTGGAGGTGGCGGTTGTATGGTGGCCCTCACAGATAAACCGGAAAAGGTCGCCAGAGCGATCGAATTGCATGGTGGTACACCATACATAGTAACTACTGGTGTTCCTGGTGTGATGACAGAAATCGTCCATGAATGATGTTCAAAACTATCACGGAGATTTCGCAGATCACCGAATCACAAATTGGAACAAATGAAAATATGGGCCCGAAGGCCCTTTAAAGTTTCAGATGAGGTCTTCGAATCCTTCGACCACCTTGGGGAATTTCTCCTTGATGGCCTTCAGAAGGTTGTAGACCGTGACATTCTTGATGTCTGCAGTAGAGATGAGTTTCATCAAATTGTTGATGGTCTCATCATCGAGGGTTGCAAGACGTTCCTTGGCGAACCAATTACGGTAGAGCTTGTCTTCCATCCTGTCACGCCACATCTTCTCATATGGTTTAAGTGCATTCTTGGAATAATCTCCGCCGTTCTTCTTGCATTCGGTGAGGACTTTACCAGCATACATACCGGTCCGGCATGCATGACAGATACCTCCACCGGTGATGGGGTCGATGATCCTTGCAGCATCACCGATCAACAGGATGTTATCGGCGATGGCTCCGTCCTCAAGACCTGGGCAAGTGGAAACGAATCCACCCATGACCTCGACCGCTGAAGATTTAGCGAATCTGGGGTCCTTGGCGATGAATTCGTCAAGACACTATTTGGCAAGTCCTGGTTTCTTCTTAGCTTCAGTACCGATGACTCCAATACCGACATTGGCAACACCATTACCCTTAGGGAAGATCCAGATATATCCTCCAGGAGCTTCAGAACCAATTATGAATTCACAGTAATCGGGGAGAATGTCAGCGTTGACCATCCTGTACTGAATACAAGAGTCAATATTGTTAAGCTTGAGCTTGGTGTCGATACCGGCCCACCTTCCTACCTGGGACTCATATCCATCGGCAGCAACGATACAATCGCAATAGATCTCAAGGGGCTCTCCATATTGGATCGCTTTGACTCCGATAAGCTTCCCTTTCTCATCACGGATAACGTCGGTGGCAGATGTTCTCATAAGGACCTTTGCACCAGCCGCGATACCGTCACGGACAATGGCCTTGTCGAATAAGTGCCTCTCAAGAACATAACCTACCTCTGCACCAGCTTTGGACTCGTCAAGCTGGAACGTGGTCCTGTCTGGGGATTTGAGGATGGCTCCTTTCATATCTCCGCGGATCCAAGTTGGATCAGGAGTGATGCCGACCTCTTCGAGCCAGGATTTGGATACACCTTCAGCACACCTAAGAGGTGCCCCGATCTCAGCTTTCTTCTCAATGAGAAGCGTATCAAGACCGCCCATGGCACACCATTTGGCCGCCATTCCTCCGGCAGGACCTCCTCCGACGATAAGGATCTCGGTCTTTATTCTTCTAACGCCGTTAACGGTCTCGTATTTCACACCTTTGGTAAAGTCAGGGTTGAGGGGGATCGTTGGTGTGCTCATTGTTTGGCCTCCAAAGTAAGTGCGACAACTGGACATAGACCGACACAAATACCACATCTGGTACATTTCGCATTGTCGAATTTCAATACGAAGTCATTCAAGAAAATAGCATTTTGCGGACAGGATCCGACGCATCCTCCGCAGTGCAGGCATCTCGACTCATTTACTATCATTTACTTCTCCTCCTGTGCTTCCTCTTCCTTAGGAACTATGGGGTAGTTCTTCTTGATTTCACCGACAGTGAGCTCATATTCAGCTTTATTCTTCTCTTTCCATTCCTGTAAGGAAATAGAAAACTTCTTTTCGGTCTCCTGACGCAATTCGACACCACTGTTGTACGCACAGAACGGGATGATCTTACAGTCAGGAGTGACATAGTGGATAGAGCAACGTTTTACCCTCTCGAAGTCATAGTTGAAGTTATCCTGGAAGTGCATAGCGCCGACGTACATCATACCCCAAGAGAACCCTGCAAGGGTCTTCTTGGATTTTTTGCTCATGATCCCCAACAGGGTTCCGATGAGATGCTTCTTCGAGAGGCCTTCTGGCATCTTCTCCTCGATGAGACATTTCTTCAAAAGCTTCTCAACTTTGATCGCGGTCAACTTTTTGAACCTGGCATTCTCAGCTGAGACGGAGATCTCATCAAGCCCTTTGACGAATTCCTCGACTTTCATGAACTCGGGCATAGGAAGGATCTTGCTACCATCCTCGGAGATGAAGAGATAAGTCGCCAAACCACAGTGGGGGTGAGTGGGGAAGGTGATTTTGTTCGAACCGAGAATAATGGATGCGTAGTTGGAAATTCCGGAAACCACAGGTACAGGGTACCAATTTTCCATTTTTGTATAACCGGTCTCCTCACAGACACTACGAGCGACGTCAGTGAGTGTTATCCTTCCTTCGGAGACCTCTTCATGAGAGACCCTTCCAGTAAAGGATACGGGCTGATAATTGACCCCTCTGACGACGTCCCTGTTCTTGATGGCGTATTTGAGAATATCTCCGATGGCCTCATTGTTGAGACCCATGACCGTAGTGACCACAAGGACAATGGATGGGCAGCGACCGGTCTCCTCGTAAAGTTTCCTACAGTTGTTTATGACACCTTCCTTGACCTCCATCATCTTACGTCCTCTGGACCTCATATAGACATCGTCATTGAGTCCGTCGAACTGGAGATAGATGGTGTTGAGTCCGGCCTCAGCACACTGTTTGAGCTTCTCATAATCCTTGGCGAACACGATACCATTGGTAGCGATCTGGACCTGAGCGAATTTCCTTTCCTTGGCAGCAGCAATGACTTCTACCAGTTTGGGATAGATGGTGGGTTCTCCGCCAGAGAACTGCACTGCGGTACATTTGATCGGTTCTTCAGCACGAAGACAATCGAGCATCTTACAGACCGCCTCGAAATCAGGCTCGTAAACGTACCCACAATCCATTGCATTTGCAAAACAGATCGGACATTTCATGTTGCATCTGTTAGTGAGATCGATATTAGCGAGGGCCGTAGGAGAGAGCATATCTATCCTATGTCCATCGATGATGACATTGACGTTCTCTCCCTCCTTGAGACTCTTGTCAAAGGAGTTCCGAAGTCCGGTACCATCCTTGGCAAACTGTTCTGCCTCAAGGTATTTCTTCGCGTCGGACCAGTAAATATCAGTGGTGGTCCCATGCTCGGGGCAGGTTTTTTCCATGAAAACCTTCCCATCCTTTTCGAAAATGGTTGCCTCGATTGCCTTACTACACTCTGGGCACAAAGACATGGTCTTTTTAGGAAGACCTGTTGCAGCAGAGTAGGGTTTAACCGTTGCGCACATAGATAGGAACAAAACCTGACCCTATATAATAATAGTAGAATTTAAAGCAAGAGTACAGGTATAAAAACGGTACGGTCCATTACATGAACCCATGGAAATCTCTCTGTCCCTATGTGGGACCATTAAGGGAATTGCCTTGAAGGGAGTTACAAAACCAAGGTATGGTTTATGGAGCACAAGACCGTTTTTTACACAGCCTCGTGCCCACAACTACCAATTTGTATAGGAGATATGCAAATACGCCAAGGGTCAGGGGCATTCTGCAAAATATTTACGACATTCCTTGGGGTCCTTTGTAAATAAATGTCCAGCAAGATATACTGATGCTCTCACTTTTTTATAAGTCGGTAGCCAATTGTCTTCGAACCAAACATATAAGGAAATATCCTTAAACGCAGTACGCGAAGCGAAGGTCAAGGATGATGAAATGTAGATAGTATCAAAATTACAACAGGAAGCAAAGGCATAATCCTCGATCGAAATGATCGAATCCCCTAGGTACGCATTCTTTAACGATTTACAATACTCGAATGCATGTGCCTCAATATATTTGACCGAGCCCCCTATACGAAGATCGGTGAGAGAGAGGCAATATGCAAAGGCATATTCTTTGATCACAAAACCACTGGATATTGTGATGGATTTCAATGAAGTACAAAGACAAAATGCACCCTTGCCTACCGCAAACAGAGACTTACTGAGTGTCACGGAAGTGAGAGAGGTGCAACTGAAAAACGCATAGTCCTCCAAAAACTTGAACGAATCAGGAAGGACGATAGAAGTGAGTGCGGAACAGTATCCGAATGCACAAACATCTATCGATTGAAGAGATTCACCAAAGGTCACAGACTCCAGAGAAGTACATTCCCAGAACACATACTCCTTGATGGTTGTCACCGAATCCGGTATGACCACGGAGGTGAGAGAAGAACACTCAGCAAATGCGGCCCACTGAATGATTGTGACCGTATCAGGAATAGTGACCGACTTCAAAGAAGTGCAGCCATAGAATGTTCCATTGTAGATACACCAGATGTCACCGGTCAGATCTATACTTTTGAGAGAGATGCAGTTGTAGAACGCACATTGTCCAAGAACTTCAAGAGAATTCGAAAGATGTGCTTCAGTAAGGGAGATACAATTAGAAAACACAGAGGGCCCAATATCGGTAACAGTGTTCGGGAGATCTACGGATTTAAGGGAGAAACAGTTGGCAAAAACACAACTTTCGATCCAAGTGAGGGAATTACCGAAGTTCACAGTGGTAAGAGAACTGCATTCATAAAATGCACGTTCTTCGAGAACAGTGACTGAATCCGGAATGGTGACCGACCCCAATGCAACACAATATGAGAATGCATTGCTGCTGATCGTCTTCAAGGACGAACCGATATCCACTGAGGTCAATATACTGCAACCGGAGAACGCATAAATCCCAAGATAAGTGACCGAATCTGGAATGGTAACAGATGTCAGAGAGTTACAATTGGCAAATGCGTGGGCTCCGATCGAGATAAGGGAATCAGAGAGATATACTGTGGCAAGGCCTCTACAATTGTAGAATGCAAAATCTCCGAGTACAGTGACCGAATCTGGAATAACGATGGAATTCAAAGAAGCACAACAGGAGAATGCATAAGAACCGATCGAGGTGACGGAATCGCCAATCGTCACGGAAGAAAGTCCGATGCAATTGTAAAACGCATAAGAACCAATCGTAGTGACAGAATCCTCGATCACAACACTCCTGATTAACAATTGGTACTTGGCCCAGGGAGCTCCGTTAAGTGTATAATTCCCCATCGGCCCGGTTCCACTTATGGTCAGGGTTGAGGTATGTGTGTCAAAATTCCATGAGATCCCTTCGGACGGGACATCGGAGAACGGGGCCGCATCAGTTCCATCAGAATGTACTGCCACGAATAATGCTGATGCAACGACCAATGTCAGGATCAATGCCATTGTTTTCTTCATTTTACCACTTCTTTGAATGCACACACTGAACCAGTGTGTACACATATTGTCTACATTTTGTATACCACTAATTGATTATATACTTATGTATCAATTTATGTACATCAGAATCGTCCATAGGTGCATCTCAAAGGACCCAACCGTGCACTGCTAACTGTAACATGTTCTTTATAAACGGCTGAAAAGAAACAACCCCTTATGAATAATGGACGTAAAACAGACCATAAAGGAAACATGCCTTTCGCATTGGTCGCGGTCACCATTCTTTTAGTGGCTTCTTCCTATTGTGTCGTTTCTGCAAGTGTCAAAGAAACCGAAAAAGATGAAGAAGGTGTCCAAAATCAAATCGACGCCCTTGATGAATCCATCGACTCCACAAGATCGTTCATTGAGTCCGGGATTGGAAATCTGATCTATGAAGTGTGCACTGATCCAGACCTCGGAAATCTGCAAAAAAGAAACAATGAATTCGATGAAAGAGCAAAAAGTTGGATGAATTTTCAATTCCCGAGAGATACTTCTGGTGTCACATCCAAACTACTCGGTTTCGAACTCGATCTCCGCACTGAAAATATGAAACTCGACGGAGACCAGACGGACATCGACGGGTACACACCTTCTTTTCTCAAAGCGGTCGGATATGCCACCGTTGAATTCGAATCTGAGGTTGGAACATCCGTAAAAACCATCGACGTTACCACCGATGGCAGTTGTGCACTTCCATTGGCGGTCAACTCAGGATCTCTTTTCTCCAATGCGATATCTGGTGAAGGTTCAGCATTGACCCAGATGGTAGAATATCAGCTCACGTCCTTGGCACAGTTCAGAGTTATAAACGGATATGGGGCATTTTCTCAATACGGAGATAAAGGTACTTCCTCGATACTTACCGAACAGGATGTGAAAAATGCATATAAGAACGCCATCCAAGCCCTCGAATGTCTCTATTTCAGAGACAGTAGCGGTGAAACCGTCTTCGGAAGTACGGATCTCGCAAAAACTCTGATTCTGAAAAGCGGTTCGATCACCATTGACTTGAATTCTGTGTATGCACAGGCATTGTATGCCAAAATGGATAACATCATCGGCAAATGGTTCGACTATTTCTTGGGCAACATCACACTTCAAGTTTTGGATAGTGTCACTGATGTCATCAAAAATGCCTGGGACGCTTTTACATCCTTCCTTACAGGCAAGAACAACTTCTCCGCGGAACCATACCTCAAGCAGGTCATCGGAGACACATATACCGGTGTATACAGCGGAAAAACACACAAATTCACCGTGGTCGACAGTGTAAGCGAAAAATCCATCGATTATACGGTCAACTATCCTAATGTTGATCTTTATGGTTCGGATGTCATCAAGAATTTCAAGAGTAATTACCGCAACAACACCAACTCTGTGAGGGAGTGGATCTCTAACGTTGTCAACACCTCCATCACAAAGGTCGCAAATGGAAAGGGTCTCGGTACTGTGGACCTTCGTCTAACTGACTCCAACACATTCTCTGAAACTTTGACAAATGCCATAACTTCTGCTCTTTCAGGAAACATGGAATCATTCGAAAACATAACAAAAGATACCCTTCAACACGACCAACTACCAGATCAATTCTACGCAGCCATCTATTCTGACATACTATCGAACCGTGACCGTATATTCACATACAATGACGGTAGTTTCAATGGTTATATTCTCGATCAGATCCGTGCCCAGGTGAAAAACGACTTCCGTACCGAAGACGGAAATGAAAGGTCTGATTCAGAAATCAATCGTATCCTATCGGAATCGTTGTCCCTGAGGGAAAACCGTGATGTAGCAACAGATTACCGCAGGGCCGTCGATTCTCTTATGGAAAAACTCAATGCACTTAACACTGTCAGGGGACCGTCTGATGATATAGTCAAGAAGGTCTGCACCGGAATGCTCACCGCAGGGTTCTTTGCATTGGATCTTGTAACAGATATCCGTTCAGTAGCGATCGCGATGTGCCAGGAATACAAAACATACATGGAGATCAATCCATATTGCAACTCCCTCGACCTTCCTGATTCCGATACTTTTATCCTTCAAGGTGATAGCAAGTTCACAGAGAAATTGTCCGTCACGGATCATTCGGACCCAGTTGCCAAAGTCGGGCGCCCCAGTAGTAAAAGTTCACATGAAGTCGGATTCAATGAAAACAGCGATGCATCATTCACTACTGTCATACCAGTGGAATTACAGGACACGTTCACCTACAAGATAGAATCTGCTGGAACATTGATGTCTGCATTAGGTATCTCCGATTCCTCATACTCTGACGTCGTTACCGTCGATATCAGTACCAATATTGTGGTCGTATCCGGATGGGGACTTTCGGGTGTTGATTACGCTTCCAGCACCAATGTAGCCAAAGACCTATATGCACTGCTTCTGAGTGCCCTTGAACCACTCCTTGAACCTCTCCGCAAGATCATGCATATGGCCGAAGAACTCATGGATAAGATATCCCAGGCACTTATGGTGATCAACCAATATTTGGAAGAGATCATCGAAAAGATCTACAACACGCTCATGGGTCCGATGGAACAGCTAAAGGAGTTCATGACGAAATACGTCACAGACGTGTTCTGTGAGAACGTGGTAAAAATCGCAGAAGGGGCCGAGGCGATCATTGACGTATCGGCCGTTAGTCAGACCATTGGGTTCTCATACATGGGGTATTCTCTGACCTTTACATTCAACCTCAAATCCCTTGAAAAGTATACAAAATATCTCGTTAAAGCAGAATTCAGCGGAACCGCAAGCGGAGTTGATATCGGGGCATTTGTCAAGGTCAATACCAAAGGAGAAAAGAGCAAGACCCCCTACATCACCGGCGGATTCTCTCTAGATGGAGAAGACTGGAAGTTGTCCGGCACTATCGATCCGACCATGACCACCAACAAAAATCTGGTCACACTCTCCGGGACCGTAAAGGGTATACAGATCGATGCGACCCTTCCTACCCTGGTGCAATATCGTGAGATCGGCATCAAACTTTCCGATTTCCCCGGGATCTCGACAGTTCTATCCAACATACCTTCACCTATCCCCGGCACCAAGCTCAATATCGATGCGGGGTTGACACTCAAATACAACATTCCGATCAAGTCCGGTGTTCTCATAAACGAATTTGAATCGAATCCTGAAGGAACGGACAAAGACCGTGAATGGGCGGAGATCCTCAACCTATCCGGTACCGAGGTCGATCTCAATGACTGGACCATCACCACCTCGAAAAAGAAAGTACACATCATCAAGGATGTGAAACTCGCTCCCGGGGAAAGGACCATCATAGAATTCCAGGGGACCTTCCTCTTGAACAGCAAAGAATACCTGATCCTCAAAGACCCAGATGGAGAAGAGGTTGACCGTACCGAAAAATGTACCGACTCTTACAACGATGGAAGAACTTATCAAAGGATCGTCGACGGTTCCACAAAATGGGCCATGGCAGAAGGTACTCCAGGAGCTGCGAACAATAGTGGCATATTCAGCAAGGACGGTGTTGGTACTGAGCTTGTCATGGACATTGTGAAAACAGCTGCTGTGAAGGCAATGACCGAAATGAAACACGTGTACACGGTTGAAGCACTTGAAGAACTGTTCACCCGGACCGTAAAGTATGCTATCGATGATGGGATCGATCGCATATCCAGCTGCATAGTCGAAGGTTCGATCTATGTCTCAGTGGATTTCGCCGACCTTACTTCAACAGGCAGATCTGGATTCAAGATCTATGTCTCGGCAGGAAGTGAACTTGTAAAGGATGTTCTTCAATACCTTCTCGGTAAAGCAGAGGCTCTTTTCCTCAACATCGACGACCCTTACAACATAAACATCGACAGTGTGGTGTACGATGATGTCTATGTCGGAATATCTGTGTACGGGGGCATCAAACTCCCGACGAAAATATCAGCTGCGACAGATCAGAAGGTCACTCTCGGTGTAGATATTGCCGTGAATCTATCTGCGGTCGGAGGACTGTTCGGATGTGACCTTGGAACTCCCAAGGTCAAGGCAAGTATCGGGATCAAGAACTGTCCATACGAGATCATCCCGCAAACCCTCAATGTAAAAAAAGGGATGATCTACGATTACTACTTCATGACCTTGACGTTCACAGCGGCAGGGTCCTGAGTTTCCAATGACCCAGATAACAAAATGATCTCCCAAAAGAGTATATGAACTGAAGATACATCGGATTTCGTACCTCTACTTTGATGAGGCCCTATCAGCAATGGCAAGGACAAATGAACAAAGCCGTTCAGGAGGGCCTCATTCATAAGCATTAATTACGCGATTACAATAGAGCAGTTATGGCCGGAATGAACACATCTATACCGACGGTCCTCACATCGGAGGAGCTAATGGACAAAGCATTCCGCAGGGCCGCCAAGATCTCCAAGAAAGGTAGCGATTCTCTGGACACAAAGAAGAAAACCACGCTTGCAAGGATCACGGCTTCGGGCGACATAGTCGAGACGACTCTCGTCGGCTACATCCAAAAATTTCCTAGATTAGAAAAACAGGATGATTTCTTCCCCGAACTGGTGAATCTTGTCATCGGCATCGATAGGTACAAGAAAGCGTTGGGGGCACTCAATTGGGCCGCTGGGAGAACGGAACTGCTGAAGAATCAGTCCTTAAGAGAAGTAAGACGTACCAAAGACCCTGCAAGAATCGAAGCGATCAAGAAAGGTTTCTATGGACGCCTCGGATCTTATGTTAAACAGATATCCAAGGACCTGCTGTTCCTGCAGGACGCCAAGAACAAATTCAGAGAACTCCCGACCATCGACCCGAAGGTCCCTACTGCGGTTGTGGCCGGATTCCCGAACGTGGGGAAAAGCAGTCTTGTTACTTATATCAGCACTGCAGCACCGGAGATCGCACCGTATCCGTTCACCACCAAAGGTATCACCATCGGTCATATTGAGGACGATTGGAGAAAGTACCAGATCGTGGACACCCCTGGTCTGCTCGACCGTAGTTTCGAAGACAGGAACGACATTGAAAAACAGGCCGTTCTTGCACTGAGATATCTGACCGATCTGATGATCTTCATCATCGACCCATCTGAGTCGTGCGGATATGGACTCGATGTCCAAAATAAACTTCTAGATAACATCAGAACCAACTTCCAGGATGTTCCGATCATCGTCGTTGAGAGCAAATGTGACATCCTGAAAACCGAAGGTGATGCTGTTCGCATCTCCACCAAGACCGGCGAAGGTATGGAAGAGTTCAAGAAGGACCTCCTTCCGAAACTGAGAGAGATCTTCAGAAAGAACTCGTTGGCCACACCACTTGAAGAGGTGGAGTGAGCAATGTCCGAGGTTGTCGTCAGTCCGGAGATGAAAGAGTATTTCTCAAAACTCACCTCCGAAACAGAGAAACTTTACAAAATCGCTGAAGCAGCAAGGAAGAAAGGATAGGATCCCACCACGGAGGTGGAGATCCCTCGTGCAGAGGACCTTGCATCCCGTGTGGAAGAACTTCTCAAAGATTACAATGTAAAGGGTCTGGCGGAGGACATCCGCAGACTGACCACCATCCACCACAACCGTGAATTCGTCGCATTGAAAGTGGCAGAAGAATATGCCGATAAACCCGCAGAAACTCGTGAAGCAACACTTGATCGTGCAGTGAGGATCGGTCTCGCCATCATCACCGAAGGTGTCCTCGTCGCTCCTTTGGAAGGTATCGCCTGCACCAGGATCAAGAAAAATGATGATGGGACTGATTTTGCCGATCTGGTATTCGCAGGACCGATTCGTGCCGCAGGAGGTACCGGTCAGGCTATGAGTGTCCTCATTTGTGACGTCGTACGCCAGAAAATGGGTATCGATAAATACAAACCTACCAAAGAAGAAGTTGGTAGGCTTCAGGAAGAGATCCCACTGTACAGGCAGTGCGCTGCACTGCAGTTCATGCCAGAAGCAGATGATATCGAACTGATCGTCTCCAAATGTCCGGTCATGATCGACGGAGAAGGTACCGAAAAGGTGGAACTTGGAGGTTTCAGGGACCTGGCACGTATCGAGACCAACCGTGTCAGAGGTGGTGCCTGTCTGGTCATTGCCGAAGGTATGTGTCTCAAAGCATCCAAACTGAAGAAACACGTAGACAAGCTGAAGATCACCGGATGGGATTTCATTGCAGAATACCTTAACCGTCATAAGACCGTAGACGATGGGAAAAAGGACCACGTAAAAAAGGTCGAACCGGCCACCAAATATCTGCGTGACATGGTCGCAGGACGTCCCATCTTCGGACATCCCTGTGCCAAAGGAGCATTCAGACTCAGATATGGTCGTGCCAGAACCTCAGGATTGGCATCTCTTGCTTACAATCCCGCTAGCATGTACGCCATGGATGAGTTCATGGCACTAGGTACCCAATGCAAGATCGAACGTCCTGGAAAGGCGTGTGTCGTGACCCCGGTCGATACGATCGAAGGGCCTACAGTCCTCCTCAACAACGGAGATCTTGTATACTGTCAGACCAAAGAAGAATACCTGGAGATCAAACGTAGCGTCGCAGAAGTGACGGACAACGGTGAGATCCTTGTTCCTTATGGAGAATTCTGTGAAAATAACCACGTCCTCGTACCCTGCGGTTATGCATTAGAATGGCACCGCGAGGAGATCAAAGCACACAATAACGGCGAACTTCCGGAAGACTGGAAATCCCCCACCTACGAACGGTCAAAAGAAATGTCCAAACTGTACGGTGTCGCACTTCACCCCAAATTCAACCTGTTCTGGAGCGAACTCGAGATCGAACGTGCGATAATCCTTCAAGACGCCTTGGCGGAGAACAGTTCCTTCTCGGATGGTCACCTTATCCTTCCCAATGAACCGATCACTAAAAGGATCCTCGAGGACCTGAATGCCACACATAGGGTCAGAGAAGGAATGGTATACGTCGACACGGTTTATTCCGAACCCCTGGTCGACTGTTTAGGTCTTTGTATCGAAGGCGAAAAACTGAAAAAAATCAAAGAACTGACAGGGGAAAACACCCTTGAAGCTATCAGTGAAGCCGCCGGATATGAGGTCAGAGCAAGAGTTCTCACTCGCATAGGTACTAGGATGGGGCGTCCCGAAAAGGCCAAGGAGAGGGCTGGTTCTCCTGTCTGCCAGGTATTGATCGGACTTGAAGACGAAACACATAAGGGTATCAAAGATACCGCTGCCGCCAGGAAAGCGTTCGAAAGCACCAAGAAGATTGATGCCCCGTTCAATAAAGAACACATCCTCCACCCGAATCTGGGTCTTCGCTGTTGTCCTATCTGCGGAGACAGGACATTCCGTGTTTGGTGCAGAGAATGTGAATGCCACACGGAACCCATCCACAACAGTGAAAACACCGTTGACCTGAACATCGAAAAGGAATACGATGATGCCGTCGCCGCCCTCACCAAACGTGCATTTGAGATCAAGGCAGAATATGATAAAACTCATGACGAGCCCATGTACATTCCTGAATTCAACCCAAAGAAGGAAGCGTTGAGATGTCAGGACAAGATGGCCTCTCGTACTAAGACCCCTGAGACCTTGGAAAAGGGGATCCTCAGGAGGAAGAACAATATTTCCATCTTTAGAGACGGAACTGTCAGGTATGATATGACCGATATCCCCCTGACACACTTCAAACCAAGGGAGATCGGACTTTCAATTGAAAAGGCACATGAACTCGGTTACACCCATGATTGGAACGGAGATCCGCTTACGGACCCAGAACAAACTGTTGAGTTAAAAGTGCAGGATATCATCCCCTCCAAGGACTGTGGAAAATATATGGTCCAAGTGGCCAATTTCGTCGATGACGAACTTCAGTATATCTATGGGATGGAACCACATTACAATGCAAAGAAGGCATCTGATCTCATCGGAAGCATAGCCTTCGGCCTTGCCCCCCACACATCCGGATGTATCCTTTGTAGGATCATAGGATACAGTTCGGTCAGAGGATGTTATGGACACCCATTCTACCACGCATCCAAAAGAAGGAATTGCGATGGTGATGAGGATTGTATCATTCTCGCACTTGATGGGCTGTTGAACTTCTCCAAACTTTTCCTTCCAGACAGACGTGGAGGACTTATGGACAGTCCTCTTGTTCTGACCACCAGATTGGACCCCAACGAGATCGATAAAGAGGCCCATAACGTAGACTGCCTCAGGGCATATCCTCTGGAATTCTATCAGGCTGCCATGGAAATGAAAGATCCGAAAGAGATCGAAAGCATTATGGACCTGGTGGCCGGCCGTATCGGCACCCCGAATCAGTATGAAACATTGGGTTTCACTCACGACACCCATGATATCTCTGAAGGGCCGAAAGAATCCTCTTACACTACACTCGGTAGCATGAAAGAAAAGATGATGGCCCAGTTGGACCTCGGAAAGAAATGTCGTGCTGTAGATGAAAGAGATGTTGCAAACAAAGTGATCAACAAGCACTTTATGCCCGATATGGTCGGAAATCTCAGAAGTTTCGCAACACAGACCGTAAGGTGTACAAATTGTGGTCGTAAATATCGTAGAGTGCCCCTGAGTGGCAGATGCGCCTGCGGAAACGAACTCACTATGACGGTCCGTGAGGCTTCGGTCAGAAAGTACCTAGATGTATCTTTGATGGTATGCGACAAATATGGTCTCGACAGTTATACCGTTGAAAGGATCGAAATCATCAAACTAAGCATGGATTCTCTTTTCAAAAATGACAAGGTCAAGACATTGCTTGATGACTTCTTCTGATGTTCTGATCACTCCTTGCTAAGAGTCAGATTCTAAAATTTATGGAAAGAAAAATCCCCCATATGGGGGAAAGTGATTTGAAATCAGAATTCCGCTACGCAAACGGCGTTTTGGAATTCTTTAGCTCTTGCGAGAAGGATCTCTACAGCTTTGTCAAGGACCTGTTGAGCAGTAAGTGAACCATCGGTCTCGAATGTGAAGATGAAATCTTTGTCATCCCATTCGACATGCACGGCACCACCAAGTTTTGGATCCTGATTGACCGCCTTTCCAACTACGCATGCTTTGAAGAGATCGTCAACGACGAGTGCTCCGCCTTCGACCTTGAAGAGTCCAGGGTATTCAGAGAGTGCCCTGTCCTGGATCTCAGGATCTTTTGCCAGCTTAGCATCGATCTTGACAACGGGCATATAGGAATACCCAACACCGAAAGCAGCCTGCCATTTGACATGCTGCTTAGCGGTACCCATCACGGCTGTTGCGTAGAT
Source organism: Faecalibacterium sp. CAG:74 (assembly GCA_963635855.1). GTDB lineage: Archaea > Thermoplasmatota > Thermoplasmata > Methanomassiliicoccales > Methanomethylophilaceae > Methanomethylophilus. The sequence continues at coordinate 45,291 of CAVHHN010000004.1, forward strand.
AAGAACGGCCTGAGAGTCGGTCAGTTCGACTATTGGGATGTGCTCATCTTTAACCTTGAGGGTTTGGTCGCCCAAAGGTGCAAGATCTCCAGAGACGACCGTGCAAGGTCCGACCTTATTAAGGCTGTACATGATAGTACAACCAGGACAACCGGTCCCCCCACATGAGCATCTGTCCTGGAACGTGAACTGGTCAGTTGTTGGGACAGGAACGAGACCAAGTCTGTGTGCGATGACCTCGTCGAAGAGAGAAGTCACAGACTCGTATTCCTTGTCATCGCCCATAATAGGGCCAAGGTGGAAGTCCACCTTGTCTATCGCCATCTTAGGAATGTCCTGGAGCATGGTACGCCTGAGGGCGTTGGCCATGGCGGGCGAAGAGTTCTTGAGGATGAACTTCGCCTTGGTGTCCTCCATTGAGACAATCTGTATTTGCATGACGAGCCCCCTCAGACCCTGCGTCCTCTGCGTCCGCCCTTAGGTTTGGTACCGTCATGGGGTATAGGAGTGACGTCCTCGATACGACCGATCCTGAGACCTGCACGAGCAAGAGCACGGATGGCGGCCTGTGCACCGGGGCCGGGGGAGGTGGATTTGTTTCCTCCAGGAGCCCTGACCCTGACGTAGATTCCAGTGATCTCTTTCTCTGCAGCGATCTCGGCGATCTTCTCAGCCGCTTTCTGTGCTGCATAAGGAGAAGACTGGTCCTTGGCCTGTTTGACGATCATACCACCGGTAACTTTACCGAGGGTCTCTGCACCAGTGATGTCGGTGAGAGTGATCATGACGTTGTTGTAACTGGCGAAGATGTTGGCAATTCCCCATTTTGAACTCATTCGGAAACCTCCTCTACGACCTCTTCGATCTCTTCAGTCACTTCGACAGTTGCTGCGGGGGCTGCGCCTCCGTTCCTCATGGGGTGCATCTCGTCGGTGAAGGGCGATGCAGGGTTGTAAGCTACGGAACCTTCCTCCTCGCGGAGAACGATATATCCGGGAACGGTGACCTTGTGACCGTCCACGAAGATGTGTCCGTGGTTGATAAGCTGCCTTGCCTGTTTGATGGTGGTTGCAAGACCTTTCTGGAAGACGATGGTCTGAAGACGCCTGCTGAGGATATCCTCGTTTTTAAGGACAAGAATAGCGTTGAGGTCGCCTCCGGAGACGGGAAGAACTCCGATACGGGAGCACTTCGCGATAAGGGCGTCAGCCTCGATCTTGGCCTGCTGGTCACCACTTCTGAGACGGGACTGAAGTTCCCTGGACTGTTTCCTGAAGTTCCTCAGCATGGTGTCTGCTTTCCAGACCTCGGTCTTGTTCTTGAGACCGAACTGACGTACGACCTCGTTCTCGTTCTTGATCCTCTCGCCCTGCCACGGGTGTGAGGGGGTATCGAAACATTTTCTTGAAAATTTAGGATCTCCCATTCAACTCACCTCAGCTCTTCCTCTTGACTCCGAGTCCGAGTCCCTTCCTTCCGTTGGACCTGGTCCTCTGTCCTCTTACCTTGTGGTTGGTGGAGTGCCTGACACCGCGGTAACTGCGGGCCATCTGCATCCTGTTGATATCGTCGGTCTGAATGATGTTGAGATCGTTACCGAGAAGGTGCATGTCTGCTCCGGTCTCGTAATCCATCTGACGGTTGACGGCCCAGTTGGGGGCGTACTCTACGTAGCTGAGAACGAGCTTCTCGAGGTTAGCGATGGTCGCGTCGTCGAGTGAACCGATCTTTGCAGAGGGGTCGATAGCTGCCTTTTTGGCGATAATCTGAGAAACCCTCTTTCCGACGCCTTTGATGCTCTGAAGTCCGATGACGGTGTACTTGAGACCGTCGATGTCGGTGTTCGCCATACGGACGATATAATTGAAATCCTCGCCCTCGGATTTTGCAGATTTCTTCGGACCCTTCTTTTTCTCAGCGGGTGCGGCATCTGCTTTCTGGTTAGCTGCTTTAGGTGCTGCCATTGTTCATTCCTCCGTAAATGTTCCACACCATCTCTGATGTGGAAAGCTCAAGCGCTTGCCTTTGTGAGGTTGCGCTCTCAGTTTTCGTTCCGTGTCCGGAACGGGTCCTGAGTTTACGTAAGGTGGTTGATTAGCTCTTTATTTATATAGCTATGGGACTGAACGGTCCCATTGAAATCGTACTGCCACATCCGATCTACTTTAACCGATCGATTTCGAAACATAGAATGTGGTACAATACGCAGGGCATATTTCTCTCGGTTGTTATCTAGCCCAGATC
>CAVHHN010000005.1:0-7216 GCA_963635855.1 Faecalibacterium sp. CAG:74
GGTGTGATGCAGATCGCCAAGCAGAGCATATTCTCGGGTTTGAATAATATTGTTGTGAACAATGTCTTTTCCGTAGACTCCGACGAGAGGTTCGGTTTCACCGAATCTGAGGTGAAGAAGGCACTGAAGGATTTCGGATACGAAGACAAATTCAATATTGCAAAGGAATGGTATGATGGTTATCACTTCGGCAATGCCGAAGTATACAATCCGTTCAGTATCATGTACTTCATATTCAAAAAGTGTAATGAAGGCCCATACTGGGTCGATAGTGGCAGGGATGTGCTGATAAGAGATCTCCTCAAGAGCATCACCACCGAAAAGTATACTGAGATCATGAAACTCATTACCGGTGGGATGATAAAATGCAACCTCATGCATGCGTTCCCGTATGAGGTCATAAAGAGATCTGGGAAACCATTGTACAGCCTCATGGTCATGTCTGGGTATCTGAACGCCGTCCGGGCCGACGAGAAGGGTCTTCAAGGCAACGCCCTTTATGATCTATCCATACCGAACGAAGAAGTAAGAGTACTCGTTCGGGAGCTTATGGATGAGGTATATCCGATCAATACGAATGATTTTATCCAATTCAACAAAGGCATCCTGAACGAGGATGCAAATGCTATGGAAGAATCGCTTTCGAGGATATTATCCGCAGCCAGTTACCTGAACTTGAAAGAGAACACGTATCAAGCGGTCGTGATGACCTTGGTTCACGCACTTTCCAACAAATATAGGGTCAAGGTCGAGGACCCTGAAGGTCAGGGGAGGGTCGATATCATTCTCGCTCCTAAGGATCGCGGAGTACCATTCTTGATCATGGAACTCAAAGTTGCCAAGAATCAAGATGATCTGAACGCTCGTGTTGAAGATGCTTTCAAACAGATACACGACCGTAGGTACTACGACGGTATGGAAGGTCGTGTAATTCTTGTGGGTATCGCATTCTGGAACAAGGTCCCTAAGGTCAGGATCGATTCCGTCATCAACGGCAATGTGCAATGACATTTCTGGTTGCTCAATAACACATTACAAATAATTATCAATACGCATTTTATAACGAGATTTATGAAACAGATAGACCTCGGGGGATTGTCTTTCGCAGATCTTCGCACGAAAGATAAGTACTACGTCGACAAGACGCTCCTTATCAAGGATATCCTCGAATCCAACAGCGATGGAGTATATCTGTTCACCCGTCCCCGCAGGTTCGGTAAGACCTGTAATCTATCGATGTTAGATGCGTTCTTCAATGTTCAATACAAAGGCAATACTTGGTTTGACGGACTGGCGATATCCGAATACCCAGAGTTTGAGAAATACAAGAACGCTTTTCCTGTGATACATCTGAATCTGAATGACACGAAAGCACCGGACTACGGATCGTTCATGGATATGATGCGTGATGCAGTGAAAGATGCATATCGTCCTCACAAATACATTTTAGAGAAAACTGATGTTGATTCTGATTTTACAAATCTGTTTGATTCTGTGATCAAGTATGAGATCTCGGAAAGTTTGCTTGTCACATCCATCAAAAGCCTCTCACAAGCAATTTATGCCACAACAGGAAAAAAGCCAATCATACTTGTTGATGAATATGATTGTGCGGTATCTGATAATTTCGGAAAGGAATCGCACAAGGAAACTCTCGATTTTCTGGGGAGGTTTCTCCGTTCAGCTCTGAAAACCAATCCTGACAGGGGCATGGTGTATATGACGGGCGTCATGCAGATCGCAAAACAGAGCATTTTCTCCGATCTGAACAATATCATCGTGAACAACATCTTTTCCAAAAAGTCTGACGAAAGATTCGGTTTTACCGAATCCGAGGTAAAGAAGGCACTGAAAGATTTCGGATATGAAGATAAATTCAATATTGCAAAGGAATGGTATGATGGATATCACTTCGGCAATGCCGAAGTATACAACCCATTCAGCATCATGAATTTCATTAGTCAGGAATGTGAAGAGAAAGCTTACTGGGTCGGTAGCGGTAGTGATGTACTCATCAGAGATCTCCTCAAGAGCATCACTACGGAAGAGTACACCGAGATCATGAAACTCATTACAGGTGGGACGATAAAATGTGAGATCATGGATGCGTTTCCGTATGAGGTCATAAAGAAGTCCGGAAAACCATTGTACAGCCTCATGGTCATGTCTGGGTATCTGAATGCTGTTCGGACCGACGAGAAGGATATTCAAGGCAACACTCTGTATGAGTTAACTATACCGAACGAAGAAGTAAGGGTGCTTGTACGTGAACTTATGAATGAGATCTATCCGATCGACACGAATGATTTTATCCAATTCAACAAAGCCATACTTGAAGAGAACGCCACATTGATGGAAGAATCGCTTTCAAGGATATTATCCGCCGCTAGTTACCTGAATTTGAAAGAAAATACCTATCAAGCTGTTGTAATGACCTTGGTCCACGCACTTTCCAACAAATATAGGGTTAAGGTCGAGGATCCTGAAGGACAGGGCAGGGTCGACATCATTCTCACCCCTAAGGATCGCGGAGTGCCATTCTTGATCATGGAACTCAAAGTTGCCAAGAACAAGAACGATCTGAATACCCGCGTTGAAGATGCTTTCAAACAGATTCACGACCGCAGGTACTACGACGGTATGGAAGGCCGCGTCATTCTTGTGGCTATCGCATTCTGGAACAAGGTCCCCAAGGTCAGGATCGATTCCATCATGAACGATGGTGTTTCCAAGTTATAAGCGTAAAATGGCCATATTGATCTGAAATTAATACAAAATTGTGGCCCCTATCCCCTATGATAACTAGATCTTGACACACACCTAACTGATATTTTTCAACCAATAATTGCGGATTTACTAAAATTTGGGTAGTTCCCTATAGGTTATTTTAATGATACCTATACCAACACCAAGAGGCAGAATGATGAGTATCGAAAAAGCATTGGACGCCATAAGAAATGGTAAGATCATCCTGATCTACGACTTCGATGACCGTGAAAGGGAATCGGACATGACCATGGCCTCCGAGTTCGTCACTTACGACAAGATCACCCAGATGAGGGAGGATGCGGGAGGTCTCCTCTGTACAACCACTCCGAACAAACTTGCGAAAGACATCGGACTGCCATTCCTCTCCGATGTGTTCTGGGACGTCGGTGAGAAATACCCCCTCCTCAGAAAAATGGCCCCCAGCGACATTCCATATGATCGTACCAAATCCTCTTTCGGCATCACGATCAATCACAGGAAGACCTACACTGGAATTCCCGACAAAGACCGTGCACTCACCATCAAAAGATATGCGGAGGTCATTTTCCAAGACAAAGATCCAAAAGAGATCGCTGAAGACCTCGGTAAAGAATTCAGGGCCCCTGGACACGTGCATCTTCTGAACACCTCTGAGAAGATCCTTACAGACAGACACGGTCACACCGAACTTGCCACCGCAATGATGTACATGGCAGGCGTCAAACCATCCGCCACCATCTGTGAAATGATGGGTCACGATGGGAACTCCCGGTCCAAAGAGGACTGTTACAAGTATGCCGAAGAACATGGCATGCCCATCGTCAACGGTACCGAAATAATCGAGGCCTGGAACATATACAAGATGGTCCACCCCGAACTGGACGTGTGAATAATGGTCAGGGTAATGGCCTCGGGCGTGTTCGATATCATCCATCCGGGACACATATCCTACCTTCAGCAGGCCCGTGCATTGGGAGATGAACTCATTGTTGTGGTCGCCTGCGACGACACTGTCCGCAAAAGGAAACACGAACCTATCACCCCGGATTATATGAGGGCGAAGATCGTCGAGAATCTGAAACCTGTGGACAAAGCCATCGTAGGTACGAACACCGGAGATTTCTTCGATACAGTAAGGTCCGTGGACCCGGACATCATCGTGTTGGGATTCGATCAAGACTTCGATGAAAAGGATCTTGAAAAGAAACTCGCAGAACACGGACTTGAAAAAGTTAAAGTGAAACGCGCCAACGAGACCGCCGATGATCTGAATGCAACCCGCAGGATCATCGAAAAGATCAAGAAAATGGGAGGGAACCAATGAAACTTATCGGTATCGCAGATACCACCTTCGCAAGATACAATATGGGAAAGGCCGCCATCGACGAACTCAATCATACCGGGACCGGATTCAAGATCATCCGTGTCACGGTCCCGGGAATGAAAGACCTTCCCGTGGCCTGTAAGAAACTCATCGAGGAGCAGCACTGTGATATCTGCATGGCCCTCGGTATGCCCGGACCCATGGCAAAGGACAAGATGTGTGCGGATGAGGCCTCCAACGGACTGATCAAAGCACAGCTTATGACCAACACCCACATCATCGAGGTCTTCGTCCATGAGGATGAAGCCAAAGATGATAGTGAACTCGCGTGGCTTGCAGACAGACGTACAAGGGAGCATGCCGTGAATGTTTATGACATGCTTTTCAGACCGGAACGTCTGATCGAAAGGGCCGGTACCGGACTCAGACAGGGTTTCGCCGATAAGGGACCTGTCATGTCCGGCAGAAAAACAAATTGATCCCAATAACAGAGGTATAGAAAATGCAGAAATACAGACTCGGAGCAGTAGTAGCAGAATTCAATTATGAGGTCACCAGCCTCATGTTCGAGAGGGCAAAGGCAGAAGCGGAGTTCCTTGGAGTGGAGATCAACCACGTCATCAAGGTGCCCGGTGTGTTCGACATGCCCCTTGCCATCAAAAAAATGATCGAAAAAGATGATGTCGATGCGGTCATCACCCTCGGTGCCATCATCACCGGCGAGACCAAACATGATGAGGTCATCGCAGCACAGGCCGCAAGGAAGATCACCGATCTTGCCTTGGAATACGACAAGCCTGTCGCATACGGCGTCACCGGACCTGGCATGAGCGAACTCCAGGCCATGGACCGTATCGAAAAAGGACGCGATGTCGTCGACACCGCAGTGAAGATGCTTGAAAGGATCAGATCCTTCTGAATATCTTTCCGGCCCGCAAGGGCCGATATTTTTTAACCTTCCACGTAAACACCCAATTAAATAATCCCCAACCGTTAGAATACTGTATGTTTGCGGACCACCCTAATTATTCCAAAAGCTTTGTAAGAGCCATCCTTGCGGGAATGGCCATCAGCATCGGTTGCTGCGTGTATCTGGGCGTCTGGGGATTCAGTCCCGATAACAGATGGGTCGGTGCGGTCTTGTTCAGCATCGGACTCTTCACGGTGTTCACCTTCAACCTCGACCTCTACACAGGAAAGGTCGGATATCTCTTCGACAATAAACCTCGGTATCTGATCTATCTTCTAGTGGTGATCATAGGTAACTTCGTAGGCTGTGTGATATGCGGATATATGATCGATGCTGACACTCTCGCCAACGGTTCCGGGATCATCCTCGATTCGATGGTGAACGGAAAACTAACTGACCCAGACTGGTTCAGGGTGTTCTGCAGAGGAGTGTTCTGCGGAATGCTGATGTTCATTGCGGCAGATTATTACAAAGTGCACAAGAAGTACCTTGCCGCCATCATCTGTGTTCCGGTGTTCATCCTCTCAGGATTCGAACACTCCATCGCGGATATGTTCTACTTCTGTTCTGCAGGAATCTATTCCCTTGATGCGTTCCTTTTCATCGTGGTCGTGGCATTGGGGAACCTGGTAGGTGGGGTCATCATTCCTGTATGCAGAAAATGGATGTACGAGGACCAACCAACAACTGCTCAATGATTGCGTTGTTCACGCACTAATTTCAAAAGGAGCTTCTCGGTGCGTTCGAGAAGTTCCTCGATATATCCTGCCTCTTCACCATAGAATTGAAGTTCCGAATCCCGACGGGATTTGAGCAGTTCCTTCACAGAGTATAGGGTCTCGTATTCGTTCTCGATCATTTCTGCGTGTTTTTCGGAACAGGGCATGGTATTTCCCGAAGATACAGAGGTATTTCAACATCTCCGTCCATCGGATGTTGGGGGCATATGCCCTATTGTTCCAGGAACCTATCATCACGATGGGCCATCTCAGGACATCTTTATTCAAAGCCGATTGGAATTTCAAATGTACACAAAAAGTGCATTAATGATAGAAAAAACGCTGTAGGGGGCCCTAATATCTATCATTATGTCTATTCAATGTCTTCATAACGATTATATATTCACGTTTCAGAATCCGGGGCATCAGAGTGGACTTGGATCCACCACAGGAGAATCGTAAATGTTATCGATCGGATCACTCAAAGGACGCACCGAGGTAATGTACGTACTAGCTGCAGTGGCTGTTCTGCTACTGGTGGTCTCCGCCGTCTTTGCATATGACTATTCCAGGGCGGACGGGGGGGGGCAAACTCCACCGACGATGTGAGAGTTGTCGTCTCTTACGATGACAATATGTTCATCGACAAAGAGGGTGACGCCAAACTTATCTACACTTTAGTGTCTTACGATTTTGGTAATGGTCAGACCATCGCGGGCGTGAAGATCACTGATATAGAACGTGATCCGAGAAGCTCTTCTTTCACCACATTCCCGACCCATATAACGGATGGTACAACCACCTATGAGGTTATCGGAAATATTGTTACAAAGAATACTGATGGCAAAACGTACACTGACGATCAGGGGATCACATATCAGTTGGATAGCACATCCGTATCGGTAGAAAAATACGGCAGTCAAACCACAGGCGCTTCCATTATTATCCCCGCAAAGATAACCTACTATGAACAAGATTCCAACGGTTCATATTCTACGGTGTCATATACTGTGTCCAAAGTTAATTGCAACGACTTTAAAGGAGCGAACATAAGCAAACTTACGATCATCGTGCCCGATGTTTCGGATTATAAGTTTAATCAGTCATTTCAAGGCAATCAATACCTCACAGAGGTGAAATTCGTTGTCGATAATGACGACCCGAACGTTCTCAAACCAGAAGATGCAGGTAAAATCGATATCGGGTCCGCGTTTAAGGGATGTAGCGGCCTAACAACTCTGACACTTCCCAATGTACTTCATAGAGCGGATAATGCATTTGATGGGTGTACCAGTCTCGGATCATCAGAGACAGATCCACTCATATTCAACACATTTTTGCGTACTAAAAATGAGACGAACAATATGTTCAATGGATGTACCGGATTGGTGTATCTCGAGATCGGAAAGAATGTCAACAAGGTAATCAACAGCGACGAGTCCACCACTATTTTCT
>CAVHHN010000005.1:7696-43661 GCA_963635855.1 Faecalibacterium sp. CAG:74
TGGTTTCAGATTCTGTACATGGGGATGCGGTCTGTTATTACGGACAGTCGTTAACAACACATACCGATCTCGATCTTATCGAGTATTTTGATGGTCTTTCTTATAAAGACGTCTCTACAATTACTCTGAAAATCAAATGGAGTTATATAGACGCATCCGCACTTACTGTAACAACATACAGTAAGAATTATTCCAAATCTTACGAGGACACTTTCCCCACTCAGGATACTTTCATTTCGGAGGGGGGCATCCCAGACTCAATAAAGGGTCTTGTTGGAAATCAAATTATAGCACCCAATGGGAGAGCGTATGATTTTAATACTGGATTCAAATTCTTCTGCGATCTGACCTTGACAGTGATCTCCGCATCGGACGAATACCAGAAAATAACTTATTCTAACGATCAAGAGAAGGTAGCTAGGACTTTCCTGAGATACACAACGATCGATCATATCGTGGTCGCCCCCAACACCTTCGACCGTAATGGCGCCATTATTCCCTTTAAGTATTGGACTCGCGGTAGCACCGAAGACTATCCAGGAGATGTAATATCTTGTGCCGGTACCGATGAACTAAAACTTTATCCATACTGGGGTAGTCAGAACGATTCTGTTTCCGTCACATACAACCTCTACAATAACGGCTCTAAATACGAATACAAAACGATGACATATACTTACAAGAATATATTGGAGAAACTTCCCTCTGACTCCGATACAGGATTCTCCCGTGAAGGATACAAACTGATCGGGTGGAGTTATACCGAAAACGGGAATGTGAATTTCTCACTCGAAACTCCGGTCACAATGGTGAACAACCTCAGGCTCTATGCAGTATGGGTCCAGATTAACCAACTGATCGTGATCGTCGATAATCTGCTTCTTTCAGCAGATGATCTACCCAGTACATACAAGACCACCTACACGGTCATAGGTACGCTTTCCGAGGGAGATTCGGTTGAATTGACAGTGACCTACGACAGCAGTACGGATCATCCCACGGCTGTCGGCGTTTACACGATGAAGATAGATTACAAAGTGGTAAACACCAGTGGCAAAGATGTGACCGGTAACTACAAAATCACCGTCTCAGATTCATTCCTGACCATCTACAGCGGCGACCATTCCCTGGTCATCGACTGAAACCCTTTCCCCCATCGGGGACCATATTTTCATTTCTAAAGACAACTCATAATGAACGATTTGAAAGATAGGTCGCTACGACGATCGATTTTAATAACGACTCCTGCCAAGAATTAGATCGGATAATTTTGAAAATGTTCGTACCAATTTATAAATCGTTTATACGGCGATTGAAAAATCGTAGTTGAAACTATGATTTCAATTCGATCGAGGACCTATGAAATCTGAATTCATCATGGAACAACCCGACAGATATGTCTGTTCCATATGCAATGCAACCTGGAAACCGAAACGTGACACTCCTCCCCAGAGGTGTCCGCAATGCAAGAGTAAGATCTGGAAAAACAGCCACCGCCACATCTGTTGCAACTGCGATCATGTCTGGTTTTCGATCAACCCCGCCCCTAACAGATGCCCCAGATGTCAGTCCCGCAGATGGAATTCACAAAATACCGTATTGAACTCCGATAGGCCGGTCCAGATCGCTGAAAAGACCCGGCAGGCCGTGATCATCCGTTACGAACTCGGTAGTGGATGCGTAAGGATCGCTCGTGATCTTGACCTAACTTTTGATACTGTCTTCGGTATCGTGAAGACCGAATACCCGGAAACCGAGATACGCCTCGGTTCCAAGGTCACATCGACTTGAAGAATTTACTGTTGCTGTAAACCAGGAACGAAATAAAAAACGCCACGATCAACAAGGGGATCTGGAACGTCGCTGCACCGCTTACAAGCACGAAGATGCTTGCCACGAAATAATGTTCCAATTTACGGATCAGATAGAACGCTGCCCCGGAAAGTACTCCGGAAAGAAGGAAACCTAAACCACCGATGGTCGAACCGTTGGCTATCTGATATATCCCGCCTGCGATGGCCAACACTGCCCAGACGATGGTGAGCGCAAAGACGAATTTGTAGGTGAAACCGAATTTGTCAGAATCCTTTTTCTCCATCGGGAAGATCGCACGTTTCTGTTCCACCGATGCTTCATTGCCTTCGGTAGAAGACCTGCGAACAAACTCGAATCCGCAGTTGGGACATTTCTCACAACCAGGAGTTATCTTCTCCCAACAACGGGGACATTGTTTCGCCATAGTGTGCTGATATCTATAATGTTTATAAGAGTGTAGCCCCCGATGACCGGGAGCGGGTGTTTCACTTGAGTGGTTTTCCGTCCCTGAAGGCGGTTCCGACCTTTTCTCCGACGACAAAATAACCGTGAGAGACAGGATCATATGTGATCGGCCTTAACTTGGTGATGTCGATCTTTCCATCTGTAAGTACAGATTCATCAGCGCAGACGTTGACGATCTCCCCTATAAGGACCTCTGTGTCGTTATCATAACTGACCATTTTGCACTCGAGAGCGACAGGAAGTTCCTTTATCATCGGTGCGTCGACATTCTCGCTTTTCTCGATGGTGAATCCTGCCCTTGAAAACTTATCAGGGACGGTGTTTGCCGTGGTTATTCCGACATAGTCACAGGGAACGAGACGATCGACGGTGGCAGGACTGACCGTGAATGCTTTGCGAGCAAGGATATTGGCAGTGGTCTTGTGACTTCTGTCGACACAGATACAAATCCTGTTCTCACCGCAGATACCGCCCCAGGCGGCATTCATTGCGTTCGGGGTTCCATCCTCTCCGTAAGAGGCGATTATGTAGACCGGCATCGGGTAGATCACCGCGCCGGCACCGAAGTTCTTCCTCATAGGAAGTGAATCTCCATTCTCCGATATATATCTCAGGCAATCCCCGTTCCGAACAATGGGGAAAGAAATACCGATGCGGATTCGGACCTACGATTTTCCAGAGATGCAGTGAACTCGGTGAGCCCTTTGAGCATTTCATACAACCCATCGGGGCCGCAACCGTCACCGGAGGAATGGAACCATCCGTGATCTGTCATGATACCAGAGCGCCAAGTGATCCGAGGATCTGTTCCATATCCATCATACCTTCTGTCCCATTTCCAGAATCCAGAGGTGGTCAATGGGCCGACAAGGGCAGACCATTGGGCGTCATCCAATTTCATTTTGACACTGCGCTTGAGGCCTCCGGAAGAGGTAGTCACCTTGCAATCATGAGTGCCACGCCATGCCTCCAAGGCGAACGATCCGAACACCGTGAAGAACTCCACCCTCACGTTCCCGATGCACTCGGGCAAATACCTCTCTCCTACATTCGTCATATAATCCCCAGGATAATGAAGATATTCGAAATATATAACTTGTAGGTTGTTATTAATAACAGATTTTTGTTACAATAATGGGCAAGGATCGTCTGTAGGCGTTATTCTATCCCAAGGTTCTCTTCCAATCGAATGCAATTTGTTCAGAATAAGCTTCTTACCGATCTCTGTCACGCCGATAATTGGTACCTTATTGCCAGCGATAAGAACGTCTTCCCTACTGTATCCGATCTCTCTCAGGGTGCGGGATGCGCAGGCAGTGATCATATCACAATTATCATAGAAGGTGTGTGCCCCCTCCACCGAAACACAACTTGTATGGACAGCGATCAACAAGACCTGATCCCCATACTTTTCACGGATCAAAGCGGAATCCTCAGGACGGGAAACGGTCACTGCGAATCTTTTGAATCCTTTAGAAGCGGCAAGTTCAGCACCGGCGACCTGATCGATCGGCGTATTTTCAGGATCCACTACATTGTCGCGACCGACAGCATCCAAGACCGTGTCGAGAGGGGTGGTGCTGACCATGCCGGAGATCCTACCGCACAACCCCTGCAACAAGGCGGGTTCGGTTATGATCGCGGTCCCGCAACCATCGGCAGCAATGACCGTTGCATCGATCAATCCCTCGGATAATGCGGTGTTCAATATTTCCGAAACTCCGAACGTGACACAATCTCCGGCACGCACAACACGGTCTTCAGTGCCCAACCCAAAAGATCCGATACGATACTCGATGTTCTTACGAACGGTTTCCTTATCGATCTTCTCTATGTTCAACAGTTTGTTGAACAACGGACAATAGCTGAGTTTAGGTTCACCGACCTCGACGACTTTCCCGTCCTCGATAACGACGCGCGACATCCCCAATGCCTCCATTTCCGTCCGTCTTTTACAACACCTGCCTGGCATATTATCGAAGTTGAAATGGCAACGTGATATTACATAGTTTTCAGGGGCCAAGTTATTTCCTTTAGGATTATGCTAGAAAGGTCGGACCTAGATGTGTAAAAAAATCTTTTGCAATAGATTATTTTTTAAAATATCTGAAAAACTCTATCACAATAGATTTATAATCAAAATTCGTGAACAGATCTATGAACCGGACTGTGAGAAGATCAGGATATCTGGCGCAACTTCACGCTTCAAAGGGCGCGACCGGAGTTGTCAAAGTCATCACCGGAATGCGGAGATGTGGCAAATCCACCCTCATGGAGCAGTTCATCGAGGATCTGAAAGCCGAGGGCGTAGAAGATAATTGCATTTTCCACATGAACTTCGAGACTTTCGAAGGATATGATGTGATCTCCTCCGACAGCCTCCGCGATAAACTTAAGGGTCTTCCCGAAGACAGGATGGTCTACATCCTCCTTGATGAGATACAGAACGTCAAGGGATGGGAGTTGATAGTGGCCTCGCTGGAAGCTGCGAAGAACTTTGACGTGTACATCACGGGATCGAACTCGGACATGTTATCAACAGACCTTGCCACCCATCTATCTGGAAGATACATCGAGATAGGAATGCTCCCCCTGTCCTTCGGAGAGTTCCTCGAACTCCACCCAGGAGATGTCGACAGCAGGTTCATCCAGTTCCTTAGGTACGGCAGCCTCCCGGATACTAATCCAGATCGGGGAGAGAAACACAGCCTCGGATACCTGGAGGGTGTGTTCGACACCGTCCTGGTTAAGGATGTTTTGTCAAGGTTGAAGACCGATGATGTTGGCAAAATCCGTTCCATCGCCAGATTTCTCTATTCGAACATAGGGAACATAACGAACATAGCGACCATCTCGAAGGGGACGGGACTGAACCCTGGCACGGTGGACAGGTACGTGACCGCAATGAAATCGGCACAACTGTTCTATCACTCCGAGAAGTACAACATCGTTGGGAAAAAGCTATTGTCCACCAACGGCAAGTACTACGCTTCAGACCTGGGGATGAGGTACATGGCCCTGAAGGGGTCCAGCACAGATGATATGAGCAGACCACTGGAGAACGCTGTATTCCTGGAGTTGGTCCGCAGGGGATACACGGTCAGGACCGGGTCGTACCGTGATAGGGGGGTCGATTTCACCGCGATCAAAGGGAGCGAGGTGGAATATTACCAGGTGGCAATCACTGTTATGTCCGATGAAACGAAAGAACGTGAGTTCCGTTCGCTGGAGTGTATCAAGGACAACTTCCCCAAGACCATACTGACCCTTGACCGCTTCAACCTGGGCACGTTCAATGGTATCAAGGTAGTGAACGTAGTAGAGTGGATGCTCGATAAGAACCGAATCTTCACCCCCTGTGAAGTACAGGAAGACCGGCGACCGTTGTCGTGATTCTGATGTGCTTCATCCACATGAACACTCACATCCAGGATGATTTCTTGGTCATAGAAATCATAATTCTGGGTCATAGTAAGGATTTACTAACGACGTCCTAAAGGAGATGTCATCCAAAACTATTTTATTTGTTGTAGTCATAACAGTAAAGTGGGATGCATATGGATGGGACAACTGGGAGCTATGCTCTACTTGACAGATCAGTGATAGGGACGCTTGACCTCTGGAATGTCAGAGGAAAAATGCCTTTTGGGAAATATACTGTGCGCCGCTTCTCTCTTATGGAAGAGGACAGTACATATCTTTTCGTAATTGTGATCCGCAGATTCGGGTCGACCATAGATGTGTACAAGGTCAACGGAAAAACAATCGAGAATTTCCGTAATGACAAGATCAGGGACCTTTACGTCGAAAACGGTTCGTTGATGATCTCTACAAGAAAAGGGTCACTCAAAGTGACCGCATGATCCCTTTAGGCCGGACCGGTTCAGATTTATTCCGAAAATTACCGGTCCGCCGATAACAGGGTTTATATCGGATGTTTCAATTTTAACTCCAATCGCCCTTTGTTGGTTGGACGATTACTGGCGGGTAAAACCGCCAGGACCTTTTCAGTCCTCAAAATCATTATTCTCGTCGGCCTTCGTTATGTAGAGCTTGTGATCCTCGATGTAATTGATGTAAAATTTCAACGCATCATTGACAAACTCAGTGGCCGTTCCACCGGTAAAACCCATCGCACGGTCCATTCTTCCTTTAAGTAAAGGATTTACTTTGACACATATCTGCACTGAGGTCTGACCTGGCGATCCCATGCATACGTAATGCGTATGCATTATATTTCAAAGTTATCCAAAACCAGCCAGATCTCTGAACTCTCGTGAGAGGATTCACTGATGTCTGATCATGAATTTCTCAAGAAGGTCATAAGCTTCAACCAACGTCTCCATCGGAGGTAAAAGGATGGACCTGAAATGGCTTTGACCGAACTCCTGGCAGAACCCAGAACCGTGGACCATCACAATACCGGTCTCTTTCATAAGATCGAGAACGAAATCCTTGTCGGACCTCCAGGTATCACCAAGTTCCACCTTCGGGAATGAATACAAAGCTCCATGACTCCTGTTGGTGCTCAATCCCGGGATCTCATTGAGTCTCTTATATGTGAACTCGGCACGTTCTTTGAGTTTGCGGTTCATATCAATGATATAATCCTGAGGGCCCTGCAGAGAGATACGTGCGGCCTCCTGGCAGGGAACGTTCGCACAGATCCTTGCCCTGAACTGTTTCATCATACCTTCACGGATCTCGTCCATGAGTCCGTTCTTGTCCATGAAGTAACAATATCCCTGCCTCCAACCAGGCATCAGATTGACCTTTGAGAATCCATTGAGGATCACTCTAGGGATGTCCTCGGGCAGACGGGACATGGAGAAGAACTTCTTGTCAAAGACGATCTTGTCATAGATTTCATCGGAAATGACAGGAATGTCGTATTCGGCGGCCAGATCCCCTATTTGCCTTAGGTCCTTCTCGGTATATACTGCACCGGTGGGGTTGTTCGGATTGATTATCACGATCGCCTTCGTCCGGTTCGTGATACGGGAACGGATCATATCGACATCAGGCGCCCAATCCTCTTCCTCGATCATCCTATAGGGAACGACCTTTCCCTCATAGAACCCGATATACTGGGCATAGGACGGATATCCCGGGCCGGGAACCAGAACCTCATCTCCTGGTTCGATCATGGCACCCATCATGATATTAATGCATTCGGATACTCCTGCGGTGACGTAGACATCCTTCGCATTGATGTGCACACCGTTTTTCTCGTACTCCCTCTGAACAATGGCCTCACGGAGATCGATATTACCCTGAGAATCAGCATATCCGTTGTCGGTATTGTCCACGGCCTGCCTGAGAGTTTCTTTAAAATATTCAGGGGTCTGGAAATCCCATTTGTTCGGATCACCTATGTTGAAATTGAACATCCTCTTCCCAGTAGCGGCAACCTGAGCAGCGGGAACCGTGACCTCACGGATCGCATAATTCATGCCCATTGAACGCCTGGATGCTCTCATTTTCTTTTGCATAAGTAAACCTCTTTCCCAGACATCAGAGATTGCATTATAAACTATTTGCAAAGAACGGACTCAAACAGCTAAAGATCCGGTCATCGAACGATATTTCCTACCGAACTGCCAATACGCGAGTGCCAGCATGAACGATCCACCGATGATCTCACCTATGGTGACAGACCAATAGATCCATTCCATTGAATGGTAACTTGCCACTGCATACATGAAGATCAACAGAACGTTGCGAAGAAAAGTGGAGATCAGAGAGATCTCGCTCTTGGCCAAAGACGAAAGCATGGCTGAACCCACATAGATAAGTCCGTAAAACGGCACGAAAAGTGCATAGATCCGGAGAATGTGTGCCATGGCCTCCCTGTAACCGACCATAGAATCTGAATAGGTGAATGCAAACACTGTCAGACCAGAGGTCGCCCATAGAACAAACGCCATCGTGAATCCGAGTGCAAAAACCAGGAACGTGGTGAAATGAAATGCGCTTTTGAGACGCTCTGGATCCCTTTGACCCACGGCAGATGAACAAACAGGGACCATGGCAGTTGCCACAGCCTCAGCAGGCACCACCGCAAGTGCGATCATCCTCCAGGGTGCCGCATAGACCGCAAGTCCTTCGGTACCACCACACCTTACTACGAAATAGATCAGGAAGAAATTCATCATGGACATTAAATTCAGTTCAATGGCCTGAGGGATCCCCACTTTTGCAACATCGGCCAGAACGGCTTTCTCCGGAGCGGAGCGCCGGAGACGAATGTAGGTCGTACCCGAATAATATGCGTACACGCCGATCATCACACCGATGATAGTGGCGACCATGGTGGCAAGTGATGCACCGAAAAGACCCAGATCCAAGACGAAGATGAAGATCGGATCAAGGATTATGTTGATCAACGCCACACTGACATTGATCATGGTGGAAAGTCTTACCGCCCCCTCTCCTCTGAGCGAACCGCAGATCACTCCGACCATCACGGTGAACGGGCATAGAAGGACGAACGGGAGAAGGTAGTCCGTCGCCTCTATCATGATACTGGAACCTCCCAACACCGAGACCAACGGATCCATCGCTAGGTATAGGATCGGGATCAAAGGCAAAGAAAGAATAATCATTGCCAGGATCGTTTGACTGGCACATTTCTCCGCACCCGATCTGTCGCCTGCCCCTATACGCCGAGAGATAGATACGTTGAGTCCTACTCCGACACCATTACCTATCCCGACAATGACAAAATAAAGCGAAGATACGAGGTTAATCGCAGACAGGGCATTCACTCCAAGCGAGGAACACCAGATACTGTCAACGAAGGTGTTCAGATACCCTACCAACAAGGCGATGAATACAGGAACGACCATACTGAGAACTGCCTTACGGGGCTCCCCCAGCATCGTCTTAACACTTTCTGTCACCGCGTCTGCCATCGTACCGTAACATCAGTATCATCCGTATTATAATTATTAACTGTCCCTAAAAGACATATCCGTATCAAAGGGTATATAGGGAAACCGACCGATAGCCGGTTATGGCAATGACAAAGCTCGGAAGAAACCATCTCCGGTGGTGCTTCCAGTGCAACCTCCCAATCATGGAGGTCAAGAACTGTCCGATATGCGGAGCTGCAACCTCCGAGACCGAACTGACCCCTCCTGCCGATTCCAGGCCCGGATTCGATTATGATATCGAAAAAACCAGAAAAATGGCAGATGATTGTTTCGGACCGGGATGTGGAAAGGCACTGATCCCCGAAGGACATCTTGTCGTGATGAACAAATGTCCCGCCATCGACAGAATGGAAGAGGTGTTCTGCGACGGTACCATCGTCGCCACAGAAAGGTTCGATGTGGGTGTAGGGTGGAGGTTCATCATCCGTACCCAGGGTGCGATGAGAATTGCAAAAACGATGACCAAAGGGTATGTCGTCCTGAACCCTGATGCCGCACCGTTCGTGAGAGAGAACAAAAACCTCATGGCACCAGGGATCTGTGATGCCGACCCCGGGATCGAGATCGATGATGAGGTCATAATGATACTCGCAGACCGTACCGTCATCGGTACGGGTGTGGCCAAGATGTCCGGGAAGGACATGAAGGATCTGAACAAAGGGCTCGCTGTCAAGACCCGTTGGCACAAACCTGAGGATCCCATCACTTCGAATGTCGCACACAGTTGGGAAGAGGCGGTTGAAGCCAACCGTGGGGTGATCGAAAAAAGAAGAGATGAAGCAGTGTCCTTCATCAAAAATGTCATGGATAAACACAAGGATATCCCCGCCGTCGTATCCTTCTCCGGAGGTAAGGACTCTCTTGCCACCATGCTCCTTGCCATGGACGCGGGAGTTAACATCCCCCCAATGTTCGTGAACACCGGACTTGAGCTTGACGAGACCGTGAAATTCGTCCATCGGTTTGCCAAAGATTACGATCTGGCACTTATTGAACAGGATGCTCCATCAAATGCATTTTACGGTAATCTGGTATTCTTCGGACCGCCTGCAAAGGACTACCGCTGGTGCTGTAAAACCAACAAACTGGGTCCCACTGTCGCCGCCATCACCAACAACTTCCCGAAAGGAGTACTCTCCTTTATCGGTCAGAGAAAATACGAATCCGAAGCAAGGCATGAAAAACCCCGGGTCTGGCAGAATCCTTGGACGCCGGGTCAGATCGGAGCGTCCCCGATCCAAAACTGGTGTGCGATGCATATATGGCTCTACATATTCTACAAGAAGGCGCCGTTCAACTATTGGTATGCCCATGGACTTGACAGAATCGGTTGTCTGATGTGCCCTGCATCCGACCTCGCAGATCTGGATACTATCAAGAGTGCCAGTTCTGAATACGACCGCTGGGATGATTATCTCAAGGAATATTCGGAAAAATACCAACTACCTGAAGAATGGAAAAAATATGGCTTATGGAGATGGAAAAGTGTACCCCAATCCGTCAAAGATGAGATCAAGAGGATATCTGGAAAAGAGGTTCCTCCAATGAAAGTGGTTAAACCAGAATCAAGCGAAGAAGATGGCCCTGTTGCGATCAAAGTGCAGGAGGGCTATTCCCCCTGCTCTATGGGGTATAGTATCGAAGCGGCACTGTCACGCCCCATCGATCTAAAGGTCCTCGAACCGTTCTCCCACGCATTGGGATGGGTCATCAAACTCGATGAAGAGGAAGATGTGCTCTATGCAAATTACACGACATTCTACGGTGCAGGTTCGATCATCACCAAAGCCTACACGGAAAGTGATGCGAAGACCAACATGGACCACGCGATACAGCTGATAGCACGTGCATTCAACTGTGTCGGTTGTGGACTCTGTGCCGCCAGATGCGAAGAGAAAGTACTTTACATGGAGGACGGAAAGGTCCACATCCATGGCGATGACTGTATTTTCTGCATGAAATGCTACGGTTCATGCCCTGCTGTGAATTTCTCTCCCTTTACCAAAGAGAAGGAAGAAGGATTCGACAACTGAAACATTTCCGGAACATCGATGTTTTGATGTTCCGGCCATTCTTTCATTGAACTGGTTGGATACAACCATGTTTTTCTAAATTTATCCTGTAATTTGATAGGAAATATGCATTCCTACTCGCTGTTTTTTAAAACAATTTAAATACAACTAGCAATTAATGCGGATTAAATCATAGTAATCATCTATGAAATACGTAAAAAGGCGATGAAATGAAAATCGATACGAAACTCATACACGGATACAACTCGGAAGACCCCCGCACAGGTGCCGTGAACGTTCCGATCTACCAGACCTCGACGTTCAGACAACCAGAATTGGGCCATTGTCTTGGTTATGAGTATTCCCGTACCGGTAACCCTACAAGAGAGGCTTTGGAAAACGCGATCGCAGCACTGGAAAACGGTACAAGAGGATTTGCGTTCGGTTCCGGAATGGCCGCCATCACGGCCGTCCTCAGCCTGTTCAAAAGCGGTGACAGGATCGTCATATCGAAGAACGTATACGGAGGAACCTTCCGTGTGCTTGATAAAGTGTTCAAAAACTTCGGGATCGAATACACCATCTCGGATACCTCGGACCTCGCTTCTTTCGAGAAGGACCTTACCAAAGACGTCGTTGCGACCCTTATCGAAAGTCCTGCGAACCCCCTCATGTACATCACCGACCTGAAAGCTGTTTCTGAAATAGATAAGAAACACGGTGTACTCACTATCGTGGACAACACCTTTATGACCCCCTATCTCCAGAGACCACTGGACCTCGGAGCTGACATTGTGGTCCACAGTGCCACGAAATACCTCGGAGGCCACAGCGATGTGGTCGCTGGTCTGGCCGTCGTGAAGGACAAAGAACTCGGCGACAGGATCGGATTCCTCCAGAATGCCACCGGCGGAGTGTTGGGACCTTTCGATTCTTTCCTTGTCATAAGAGGGATCAAAAGTCTCGGCGTGAGGATGGGCAAACACTCTTCAAATGCCCAATATATTGCGGAATACCTGCAGAAAAATCCTGCTGTTTCCAAGGTCTACTACCCTGGACTTCCCAATGATCCAGGATATGAGATAAACCGCAAGCAGGCCAAGACCGGAGGAGGAATGATCTCCTTCGAACTGACAAAGGGATACGATCACAAAAAATTCCTATCTTCCACAAAGATGATCGCTCTCGCCGAAAGTCTCGGTGGCGTGGAATCGCTTCTATGCCATCCTGCAAGCATGACCCATGCTTCCATACCCAAAGACCTCCGGGAAAAAGAAGGCATCACAGAGGGACTCATCCGCTTATCCGTAGGGATCGAGGACAAGGATGACATAATCGAAGACCTGCAACAGGCCCTTGATATTGCCAAGATCTGAAGGGGCCGAAGATGCACTATCTGAACCGTATTCAGGATGGGATCGGAAATACTCCCATCCTTCGCATCAACAATATGGATGTTCCCAATGGAAACCGCATCTATGCGAAAATGGAACTTGACAACCCAGGAGGCTCCATAAAAGACCGTGTCGGGATGTATATGATCGCCGATGCGGAGAAAAGAGGTGTGCTCAAACCAGGGTACACCATTGTGGAAGCCACAGCGGGTAACACCGGCATAGGGATCGCAATGGCCGCGTTGAATCGCGGATACAAACTGAAATTCATTGTGCCGACCAAGTTCTCGCACGAAAAACTGGTGATCATGCGTGCACTCGGTGCGGAGATCGTCAACACCCCCAGAGAAGAGGGCATGTTGGGTGCCGAAAGATACATGAACGAACTTCTCAAAAAAGACAACACCTGCGTCAGCATGAGCCAATTCCACAACAAATCCAACCCCCTGACACATTATGAGACGACAGGACCTGAGATCTACCGGGACCTTGACGGACATATCGATTACTTCGTGGCAGGGGCCGGATCGGGAGGGACCTTTTCCGGGATCATGAAATACCTAAAAGAAAAGAACCCCGGGATCAAAGGCGTACTTTCCGATCCTTTGGGATCCACCATCGGGGGCGGAGAACATTCCGATTACGATATCGAAGGTATCGGGAACGACTTCATCGCCGACACGATGGATATCTCTCTTGTCGACAAGGTCATCAAGGTCTGCGACAAAGATGCAATGGAAACTGTGAGGGAACTTGCAAAGAAAGAGGGTGTACTTGCGGGAACCTCATCAGGTGCGGCGCTTTGGGCATCACTGAAATTGGCAGAGGAGGTCAAAGATAAGGATATCGTGACAATATTCCCTGATCGCGGAGACAGATATTTCACGAAAGGACTATGGGGCCCCATGGACTGAGCGAGTGCATCTCTTTAATAGTCGCGCGCGAATCGGGGGATTATGTACTATGACCCCGAAGACCTTAAAGCAGTGATGGAACGCGATCCATCGATCATTGACGAAGAAGATGCCATCAAATTCCATCTAGGTTTCCAAGCGGTGTCGATGTACAGAGAAAGTCACGAACTCTGGATGAAAGGAGAGTTCATGAAAGCCAGGGAGATCAACTACAAGGCCCACCAGATGACCGGGTGCGACATACACCCGGGGGCCACCATCGGAAAAAGGTTCTTTATCGACCATGCCACCGGAGTGGTGATAGGTGAAACAACGATCATCGGTGATGATGTCTGCATCTATCAGAACGTGACCCTCGGTGGCGTATCGACCAAAAAAGAAAAAAGACACCCGACCCTCGGAAATCGCATAGTCGTGGGAGCCGGTGCCATCATTCTCGGAAACATCAAGATCGGAGATGATGTAAGGGTCGGAGCTGGATCGGTCGTACTCAAAGACGTCCCCTCCGACAGCACTGTGGTCGGAATTCCCGGAAGGGTCGTAAAACACTGCGGGGTCAGAGTGGATATGACCAACGCTCTCGACCATGACAAACTACCTGATGTCGAAGAACGCGTCTACCGGGATATGGTAAATGAAATGAAGGAAATGCGCAAAGAACTGATCGAACTCAAAAAAGAATACCACTGCTTACTGGAATCCGTGAAGAAGGAGGAACAGAAATGACCCTGATGATATCCAACACACTCACTAACAAAAAAGAAGAATTCGTTCCTTTGGAACCTGGAAAAGTGAAAATGTATGTCTGCGGGGTCACCGTTTATGACGACATTCACATGGGCCATGCAAGGAGCATCATAACCTTCGATGTAGTAAGAAGGTACCTCCAGTACAAAGGGTTCGATGTCACTTTTGCCACAAACTTCACTGATGTGGATGACAAGATCATCAATCGTGCGAATGAAAGGGGAATTCCTGCCCTTCAGCTTTCATCCGAATACATCGACAAATATTTCGAAGATATCAAAAAACTCGGTGTGAACAAAGCGGACATTTACCCGCAGGCAAGCACCAGCATGCCGTTCATCATCAACATGGTGAAGGACATCGTGGACAAAGGGTTCGGATACCCCACTGCCGATGGAAGTGTATACTTCCGCGTCAAGAAGATCAAAGACTTCGGTACTCTCTCCAACAGGACCATCGAGGAAATGCGGTCCGCAGGCAGAGTGGACCTCGATCCCAATAAAGAAGACCCCTTGGATTTCGCCGTATGGAAAGGTGTGAAACCCGGCGAAGTCAGCTGGGATTCGCCGTGGGGCAAAGGACGTCCTGGATGGCACATTGAATGTTCGGCCATGATCGACCATTACCTCGGTAAAATGATAGATATCCACGGTGGAGGAAATGACCTTATTTTCCCTCATCATGAAAACGAGATCGCACAGACCCAGGCGGCGTGTGGCACGCAACTCGCACGCTATTGGATGCACAATGGTATGCTTGAAACGAAAGGTGCGGATGGAAAGACCGTGAAGATGTCCAAGTCCCTCAAGAACTTCTTCAAAGTGGAAGATGTTGCAAAACTCTATGACAAAGAAACGATCCGTTTCTATTACCTCAATACCCATTACAGAAGCCCGCTCACCTATGGCGAAGAGAATATGAAGGAAGCCCAAGCGGCCTTGAAAAGGCTGTGGAACAACTATCGCGACCTTCAGGCATACGTTCGTGGCAACACTGACGGTGATGATGATGCATCGAAGATCATCTCTGAGACCGAGAAAGATTTCGAAACTGCCATGGATGATGATTTCAACACCCGTGCGGCCATCGAAACGTTATTCTCATTGGCACGTTCCACGAACAAAATGATGGCAGACGGAACCATCTCCAAAAAAGGTGCGGAATCCGTACTCGGATTCATCGCAAAAGTGGATAAGGTGCTCGGCATATTCCCAGATGAAGAAGATGGAAGCCAGGACGAAGCGTTCGATTCTATCATGTCTCTCCTTATCGATCTTAGGAAAGAACTGAGGGCAAAGAAACAGTATGACCTCGCCGATATGATCCGTGACCGCCTTAAAGATGCAGGATACACACTGGAAGATTCATCGGACGGTGTCAAATGGAAAAAGATCTGATATTCAAAAAAGCAACTCTGGCACTTGGTGGAGGTATCAAACTTCCCGAAGGGTTCGAACTTCCTGTGAGAGTATCTCATTCCACCGCCGGCCCTGGTGCAGGGAACAATGCAGTTGCTATCGGATTCAACGGACTTCGTGTGAAAAAAGGCGTCTCGTACGAGAAGGGCGAATTCGAACTCCATGTTGGGAAGGATGGACATTTCAGCCTTACCCACAATGGCGAACCTTTCCTCGACGAAGTGGTCCTGGAACCAGTTATCCACCACTGTCCCGGACAGGCATTCTACACCCTGGACCCCAGATGTGCATATAACTGTGCATTCTGCGCTTCCCCAAGGTTACCAAAAAGTGATTTCAAGGGCACTTCCGATGAAGAGATCGCAGAAAACACGAAGAAAGAATACAACGAAGGAAAGATCATCTCTGTGGCTCTCACAAGTGGTGTCTATGATGGTGATGTACAGAAAGAGATCGACCGTTTCGTCTCCTGCATCAAAGCTATAAGATCTGCTGTGCCAGACATCAGAATAGGTATAGAACCCTATGTCCAAACCGAGGAGCAGGTAAAGCAACTTAAAGATGCAGGAGGGGATGAGATCAAACTCAATATCCAAACCGCCACCCCCGAACTTTTCTCTAAAGTTTGCCCTGACCTCGACCGGGATTCCATTGTATATTGTATCAAAGCGGCAGTGAGCATATTCGGCCCCGGACGTGTCACATCCAACATCATATTCGGAATGGGTGAGACGCACGAAGAACTTGTCAATTGTATGGAATCGATCTGTCGCCTCGGTGCCTTGCCTACTGTAAGGTCCCTGCGTTATAACGCATATAATGGCGAAAGTTTGAAGAACGCCATCGGTACCCCTGCAAAGGTAACTCCAGAAGAGATGCTTGAGGTCGCTCGGATCCATAAAGAAATTCTTAACAAGTACGGAATGAACACCAACACCTTCAAGACCATGTGCCTTGAATGCGGATGTTGTGACATTGTCCCTAACAGGGACCTTTGATCATTTCCGAAGCTGTTCGAAAAGGAACTCCTCGTACTCACAGGCCTTGCAACGTTTTCCATTACAGGATTCTCCGCATGAACAAAATCTAGGCTCATGCGGATCTGAATTTTCCTTCAGAAGTGGCCTCAGTTTATCATAAGAGGATACAATGCTGAACTTGGTTCCAGGAGAACGGCTGTCAAGTTCATCCACCACCGCACGATATTCATTTCTAAGAGCCTCTGTCCAATAGGGACACTCTCCGTCCCAGAACGGAATCCCTGCAACAATAGCGTAAAGAAGAGATTCCTTCTCCGGGATCATCCTCAATGGGTAGAATCTAGGTATCAGTCCGGGAAGAATGGTCGTATGCGGCCCCAGACGTGCCAGACGTTCAACATCACCACGAACGAAGTTCATCATCACTGACTGAGCCACATCATCAAGATTATGACCTGTTGCAAGATATTTGGCTCCGATCTTCCTCGCCTCGTCATTCATCAATTTCCTACGGAACACTCCACAGTAGGTACAGGGGCTGTTGTCTCTTGACAATTTAGCGATAGAATCCATACTCAACCCACTGAGCTCCGAGAACGAACGTTCGTGATATTCGATCCCGTTATCAGAGCAATATTTCCTTACGATCTCCAAACTCGGAGGACGATATCCCTCGATCCCTTCGTCAATGGATATGCACACAAGGCGTATCCCGTTACGACCGTCGAAAATGGAATGCATGATGCTGAGGGTGACCATGCTGTCCTTTCCACCAGAAACGGCAACGGCAACGGTGTCGCCTTTGTAAAGTGAAACTTCTTTGCGGATCTCTTTCTTCACTCTTTTCTGGAAGAATTTGATAAAATGGTCAGAACAAAGGTGGGAACCATTGTATTTCAAGAAGGTTACAGCATCCTGCCCGCACAGATCGCATTTCATCAGAGATCAAGGTCTCCCTTGTCTTCCTTATCAAGAAGATATTCAAGTTTGTTAGCGAGTTCCTTGGATGGCACGTGGTCCAAAATAATGAAGGTCACCCGGCCTCCATCCACATCCCTTCTGACCTCTGTACGGAGCAATCCTCTTTTCTCCAGATCTTGCACGTAATTATAGTACTGGGTATGTTTCTTGGCAGGGACAGAATACTCTTCACAGACGATCGCATAGGTCTTTTCACATTTCGTGAGACTGATCGAAGAAAGTGCCTTGATGGCCCTGGCGATCGAAAGTAGAACGATCTTCCGGTTCTGGTCAAGGTCTTTCAGTTTCTCTTCAGAAAGGTCACTGTAACTTGCGGAAGATGCAGTACGTATGCAATCGGGAGTGATCTTGTCCAAACCGTTCGATTCAGCGATGTGGGCGGCACGCTCAAGGACCTCCACAGCAAAGCGTGCATCACAATAATCCGCTGCAGCCGAAGACAGAACTTCCACTGACTCTTCCGGTAGGGTGTCCGGGTAAAAGGCGATCTCCGCACGATATTGGATGATCCTCCTGAGTTCCTCCGCAGTATACCCTGCGAAAGAGATCATATTGGACCTGCGGAAAGTAGACATCGTGGCCTCATCCAACAACAATGCCAGAGGATATTGTGAAATGAGCAGGAGGGACATCGAACCTGCCTTGAGTTCCTCAGGCATACGGGTCAGTTGGTAGATCAGATTTTTGCCTGCGCCCTTCAGCATCACATCGACCTCATCGAGCACTATGACCAATGCCTCCCTCTTGCTCTCGATTCCTCTTTTGATAAGTGCTAGGATCTCGTCTATGGCGAACCCTCTCTCGGGGAATCCGGGATCGAAGAAACGGAGGATCTCCAATGCCACCGAATATTCACTGCTTTTGATACGGCAATTGACATAAGGATTTCCCATATGTTTCCCATTCTGACGGAAATAGGTGTCCATATCCATACAGAAACGTCTGGCAGTGACGGTCTTTCCGGTACCTACTCCACCATACAAAAACGCGGTACAGGATTTACCATCGAGGGCCAAAGGACTGAACAGATTTTCCAGCTGGGTCATATGAGCTTCTCTTCCGAGAAGCTTCTCAGGAACGTAATCGAAGGACAGCGTCGAACCGTCTTTGATGATGTTGGACTTACGCTCGAACATGTCAGTTCCTACTGAAACGAGTGAAGCCTGCAGCCCCGAAAACCTCGATACCGTGTTTTTCCCACTCGTCACATATCAGGTTCACTCCAAGAGAATCGGATGACATGTGACCGGAGATGAGCACATTGATGTGGAGCTTGGTACAAAGCTCAAGACTGCTCTTGGGCATATGCATAGCAACGATGGTGCCGACACCCGCCTTCTGAAGTTCCTCATAAATCCCATCGGGGGCCGAGGTTCCGCCGGTCATCTTTGCGATCACTTTTCCACAGCGAGAGTCCTTGCTCCCCGACACTATGCGGGGAGGATCGTTCAACTTGGCAGCACACTTGTACTCTGGTTCCTCCATAAGCAGATCGATTATGTCTCCGAGATACTTGGGAGTGGCCTCTTCGATCCTGTTCTCAAGGTATTCCTGCACCATGTTATCTGCTACTGAATGGATATTGAAGAAAGGTATCCCCAACAGCCTGGCAGAATCGGCCGCCTGGTTATAATTGGAACCCATCACGTTGTAAAGGACTTCATCGATCCTGGGTTTCATCAAACCCTCGGCAACGTTTATCGGAACACCACAGTCATGGAAGATGTCGGATTGCATCCACATGACCTTGGGGAACGGATTCCTGGAAGGTCCGGTAGGGTGATGAGCGACCACAGCATCCACTTTCTGTCCTTTTTCACGAAGACGGTCAGCGAGAAGCATTTCACCTACACCGATGTCGATACCCCACATGAGGCGCTCCGCTTCGGTCTCTTTGGCAATATCTGCACCCCATGCAAAACGGCAGTCGTAATATGGATTCCAAAGACTTTCCATGTCGAAATATTCTTTTTTCTCGTCGGAAAGTGCCTCATACGCCTCTTTGGCCTTGCGGAGGACAAGATCTACTTCCTCCTTCGGACGGGGATCGTGTTTCATACCCGTCTCGACAGCCAGTTTATAAGCGTCATATATCTTCATATTGCGGACAATATCATAGAGAGATAAAAAGCACTGTGCCTGGAAGTTTCCAGAAACGGATGTGATGTTCCGAAAATACTTATTCTTGTGAACGATATGAGGGCCCGTTATGAACGAAATCTGGACTGAGAAATACAGGCCGAAGACCTTGGACGACATCATCGGGCAGAAGAACGTCACCGACAGACTGAAAGGATATGTTGAAGCAAAGAACATGTCCCATCTCATGTTCGCAGGAACACCTGGTACCGGAAAGACCACCTGCGCGCTTGCTCTGGCCCGCTCCATGTTCGGCGAAGGTTGGAAAGGTAACTTCATCGAACTGAATGCTTCCGACGACAGAGGAATCGATGTTGTCAGAGGTAGGATCAAAGATTTCGCTCGTACTGCTCCTGTCGAAGGAGCTGAGTTCAAGATCATCTTCCTTGATGAATCCGATGCGTTGACGAACGATGCCCAAGGTGCCCTGAGAAGGACCATGGAAAAATACTCCAAGACCTGTCGTTTCATCTTTTCATGCAACTATTCATCAAAGATCATCGACCCGATCCAATCAAGATGTGCCCTTTTCCGCTTCAGACCTTTGAATTCCGCAGACATCAAGGAATATCTCAAGAAGATCTCAGTGAATGAGAACCTCGATATTGAAGATGAAGCACTCGATGCATTGGTTTACATCGCACACGGAGACATGAGGCGTGCTGTCAATACCCTCCAGATCGCTTCCACCATCGAAGGTACCATCACGCCGGATGTCATTGCGAAGGTATCCGGTACCGCAAACGAAGAGGACATCAAAAACATCCTCACGCTGGCACTTGAAGGAAACTTCACCGAAGCGGTCAACAAACTCAACAAGGTCATGGTCGATTACGGACTTTCAGGCCAAGATATTATCCGCCAGCTCCATGCCCAGATCTTCAAACTACCTCTTGACACCGCGTCCAAAGTGACACTTGTCGACAAAACCGGAGATATTGAATTCCGTTTGATCGAAGGGAGCAACGAAAAGATACAGTTGGAAGCACTTCTGGCATATTTCGCTCTAATTGGAAGTAAACACTGAACCTTGGTATGGACCGAAAGGTCCGTACTCAAAATATCCTATCAGGTCACTCGGATCGGACGTGCCTGACCTCAAACATATCGCCGAATTTGGACAGTTCCTCAAGTTTCGCATCCACTACTTTTTGATTCTCAGGGGTGCAGAAAAGCACTGCATCATCTCCGGTCAACACCCTGCGGACACAGGAGTCGAAACCTTCAGATACATAATAGGCCTCTGGATGGGTTTGGCGTGCTGCAGGTCCATAGACGCCTGTACACGCAGATTCTGGAACATTATCACTAGTGCAGATGGTCAGTGTCCCTCTCTTTTCAGAAGAGAACTTGATCAGCATCTGCGACTCGGTCTTAGGGTAAGGCGATATCGGGACCCCGCGGGCCTTTGATAAGGATCCATTCAAACTGAAATAGGTAGGAAGCGACAGTGACGCGTCGAAAACCTTCTGTGAGTTACCGAAGAACTCATCGGGGTTGCCGGAGAAAACGGCCTTCCCCTCACAGATCACATGTATCTCATCCGCCCATGCGTAGGCCAGATCAACATCGTGAGTGGATATCACAACAGTGGTCCCGGATGCATGTAATATCTCGGCAAGTTCCATCAGATCGGATGCAATAGGGGCATCGAGACCGGCTGTGGGCTCGTCCATTATCATGACCTCTGGGCGCATAGCCAAAGCTCCGGCGATCGCCAACCTCTTCCTTTGCCCATACGACAACTGAAACGGATTGTTTTTCGCGAATTCGGTCAGGCCGACCATACGCAGTGCCTCATCGGCCCTGGCATTCGCTTCATCCAAAGGAAGACCCAGATTCAACGGACCGTAGGCCGCATCATTGTGAACGGTCTGTCCGAACACCTGGTCGTCGGGACCCTGAAGGACCACAGAGATCTTCGAACGAAGTGCCCTTAAGCCCTTTCTGCGATAAGAGATGGGGTCGCCGTTTACCAGCACTTTTCCTTCATCAGGTTTGATTACACCATTAAAAGTGTAGAATAACGTGGATTTCCCAGCCCCGTTAGCACCAAGAATGACGGTCTTCACACCCTTCCTTATGGTCAGGTCCACTTTATCCAAAGACCGATAAGATTCTCCTTTGTAGGCATATTCTACCGATTCGGTCTTTATGACCTCTGGATTCAAAGTACAACCTCCGGTGATCTTCCAAACCTGGAGAGGGACCTTATTTTATTGGCCACGGCATCGATCGAGGTCTTGTCAGTGTACATAACGACATCATTGCCACCAAGGGCGACGATACATGCTCTTTCGAGAGCATCGTATTGCAGATCCACTTTGATTTCGGATTCTTTCAACAACTTTCTAGCGGTCGGACCGACCACACTGGTACATCTTCCTTCCGGATCCACCACTCCCTCTTCAATTGTATGAAGTTCTATCTTTCCGACCGAACCGTCCATACATGCCAAGAGTTGGGACACAGTGCGCGGATCGCCCTTGTTAAATCCAAGCGATTCGTGAAGTTTGGTTATTCTGGGCATGACGAGACCTGCATCCAAGACCTTCCGTTCATCGGAAAAGAAACCCTGAGGAGGTCCGGAGTACACAGAATGCCCACTAGAAAGTATATGGGCGTCCTCGGCCCATGAGTATGCCATATCGATATCGTGTGTGGACATGATCACTGTTGTACCAGTGGCGGTCAACAGATCAATTATCTCCAACATCTCTGATGTCATCTTCGGATCCAAACCTGCTGTGGGCTCATCAAGGATGAGCACTTCGGGATCCACCGCCAACGCTCCGGCCAAAGCAACCCTCTTCCTCTGCCCGTAAGACAGGTGGGTGGCAGGCTTGTACCTGTATTCCAACATCCCCACTTTCGTGAGGGAGTCCACGATCCTTTCCTCCACTTCATCCCGGGGGAGGTCCATGTTCAGCGGCCCGAAGGCCACATCCTCTTCCACAGTGGAAGAGAATATCTGCTCGTCGGGATTCTGTACCACGACGCATACCGCGGACCTCAATTCTCTGAGGGCCTCACGGGTATACTCCAAAGGCGAACCTTTGAAAAGTACTTCTCCCGACTTCGGTTTCAAGATGCCGTTCAAAGAATAGAACAAAGTTGATTTTCCTGCACCGTTGGCGCCCAACACGGCGGTGCGAACTCCTGCATCTATCTTGATAGAAACACCGTCAAGGGGTTTGGCATGTTTCCTTGAAGCATAGGAATAGCTGAGGCCCTTCGTTTCAAGGAGCGTTGTCATGACGACCCTCCGAAGAACACGGAGTGCATGTCAATCCAACCTGCGGTGTACTTTCCGCAGATCACTATAACAAGGAATATCAAAACTGAGGCCACGATCCATTTCGGCCCCGCCTTCGCAGGCATATTGTACAAGGGAAAGTAGCCCCTATAATTCCTACAGTCCAAAGCGATCTGACCTTTGTCCGCCATATTGGTGGATTGGATGAACATTCCTACCAAAATAGACGCGGTGGTGGACATGGTGCGCTTGAATCCATTGAATCCTAACCTGCATGATGCCGCGTTCCACATGACCTCCATCCTCTCGAGGAGGAGGAAACCATAACGATAGATCAGGACCACGAGTTCGGCAATCTCCGGAGGTATCCGGATCTGCCTGAGTGCATTTGAAAGGTGGGGGATAGGGGTCGAAGTGGCAAAGGACATCATCAAGGCCATTCCGGCAACACCTCTTATTAAGATGAGCCATGCCTTGTTGAAACTGTCCACAGTCATGTGGACCTTCACCCATAGGATATTGGTGTCCCAAATGGCCTCGGTCCCCTCATCTCCGGTAATGGAGACCATCCCACACCCAAAGATCAAAATAACGAACGCCTCGACAAGCGCAATTGCGACTATCAGAGGTATCCGCATATTTGTGGAATACCATATCAGAGCAAGTCCCAGCACCAGGGTGGCGATGGAGATGACGATCGATTCGGTCATGATGTTGGCCACAAGTGCCGCGATGACGAACAGGAGCTTACCTAAGGGCGCCCATCCGACCATACGGGAACTGTAGGCCAACGTGTCCATCTGGGATTGCTCTGACGTGGTAGGTCCACCTCAGTTTTCAGATTTTTTACTCACGTGCCGGCCAATAAAGTAGCCGATGATGATCGCACCGATAGCTGCTTGCAAAGCAAAAAGCAGGGAAGCGGTCTCAGAGGGGAGTTCGTAGTCTCCCCAGATACCTTTGGTCCAAGGAACAAATCCTGGGTCGACATCATCAACGACATTCCTGGCACCGTCGTCAGCTCCACCGAACTCGAAACCACTAGAGGCTCCGTAGGCCAGAGTGACAAGGACCAGGAGTGCGATTATTGCAAACCCGCAAATGTAAATTGTCTTGTTGTTCATGCAGCTGCCTCCTGTGGCATATTTTCGGAAACTTCGTCAAAGATCTCGGGCTTGTTGGTCATAAGGTACACACCGAACATGAAGAACAAGATGGTCTCGACAATGGCCAAAGGTACCTGAGTGGCAGCATAATTGGTCAAGAAATCGATGAGAGCTGAGACAGATTGTCCGTGGTTGAGGGTCATTTGGAATGAAGTGACAACATAGGTCATCAGATCGGAAAAAAGTGCCGCAATTCCCAAACTGACAGGGATGCTGACCTTAGCTTTGATCAAAACCCTCCAGAAAAACAGACCGAACATTGGTCCGACGATACCCATCGAAACAATGTTCGCTCCAAGGGTGGTCAATCCCCCATGGGCCAACAAAAGGGCCTGGAAGATCAGGACGATGGTAGCAAGGAACGATGTGACGCAAACCCCATACAAGACGACTGCGAAGCCGGTACCGGTAGGGTGCGAGCTGGATCCCGTGACAGATGGGATCTTCAGCGAAGACAACAAGAATATGAACGCACCTGAAAGAGCTACGGTCATTTTCTGTTCGGGATGTTCTCTGACAAGTTCAACGATTTTTTTGGCTCCGAGTACGACGAACGGGATGGCCACAATAAACCAAACCGCGCACCATAACGGGTCAAGGAATCCTTCCATAATGTGCATTTTTTCACCTTCAGGCCGTTCACGACCTTCAACGGAGGTTATGAAGAAATATTTCCGTTGGAAGAATCACCCCTTTCAAGTATTTAGTATCAATAGGTAAGTTAGTTCAGAACATTGTGATTTATACAATATTCAGATTTGGCGTAACAAATACGAAAAGCAATGAAGCTGTTGTTATCAGCGGTACCTCATATCGACCACGCGTGCGGTCTTTTTCTCACTACGTGGAAGTTCCTGAAGAGGTACGGCCTTGGCGATGATGGTCGGTCCGACAACCTGCTTGAATTTTGATACTACCTGTGACTCGACCTCAGGATATTTCGAGATATCGACAGAAGATTCGAAAAACAGAGTTAACTGGTCCTTACCATCCACATGCTCAATACGGATCTGGTATTCACTGCTCGCTCCCGAAATGGCAGAAAGAACCTCCTCGAACTGAGCAGGGAACATGTTGACCCCTTTGACCTTGATCATATCATCTGTACGCCCGGTGATGATGTCGATGCGATGGAACCTGTTTCCACAAGGACAATCACCTGGAATGATACGGGTGAGATCGTGGGTACGATACCTGATCAGTGGAGCGCCTTCCTTACGAAGGGTGGTTATCACAAGTTCTCCAACCTCACCATCTGGCACATTCTTGAGAGTGACCGGATCGATGACCTCGAGATAAAGAAAATCCTCCCAAATATGCATCCCGATGCCATGTCCGCAACTGATCCCGATACCGGGGCCATAGATCTCCGTGAGTCCGTAAATGTCGTAAAGTTCGATCCCAAGTTCCTCTGAGATCCTTCTACGCATCTTAGCTCCCCAACGTTCAGATCCGATGATCCCTTTCTTAAGATGTATCTGGTCCTTGAGACCTTCCTTTTTTATCTGCTCCGCAAGAAGCAAAGCATATGAAGATGTGGAACAAAGAACAGTTGTCTGAAGATCTATCATCATCTTCAACTGTTTTTCCGTGTTACCAGGACCCATCGGAACAGCCATAGCACCAAGCCTCTCGGCACCGGCCTGGAATCCGATACCTGCGGTCCAAAGTCCATACCCAGGCGTGATCTGGATCCGGTCACCTTTGGTAACGCCGGCCATACGGAAACATCTCTCGAACATCAAGGCCCAATCCTCGATATCCCTTTTCGTATAGGGGATGACTACAGGAGTACCAGTGGTACCGGAGGATGAATGGATCCTCACGATCTCCGATTCCGGTACTGCCATGATACCGAGGGGATATGCTTCACGAAGATCGCCCTTGTCGGTAAAAGGAAGTGATTCGAAAGAGGTTTGATCAGTAATTGTAGCTAGATTGATATCAGCAAACTTCTTTCTGTAGAACGGGCTCCTATCCTTTATTGTAAGCAGCAGTTGCCTTACAAGTTCAAGCTGTTCTTCGTTCATCCTCATACGAACCAAATGGCCTAATGTAAACACCAAATTAATACTATCCAGTGGAAATAAGGGTTTTGATGAACAAAAATGTTCATTGTACTCTTCAGCGGTTTTAATACCCCTTGCAATGAAGAAAATATGTATCTGATGAAACAGGCAAGGGCCAGTGAGGAAAAGAGTGCTGAGAAAAACGACCATCAGTCGTTATCGATCTGCGATAAATATACAAAGAGGTGGCACTGATGCATATGACCATAACAAGACTCAAGAACATTCCTCTATGTGGGATTTCTGGGATCGATGCGATTTGTAGGACCTCTGATCTTCCTAAAAATCAAACAAAATATCTGATTGGAAAAGCAACAGAACTTGAAATGTCTGGGTCTATGAATACCTACTTGCTTCTCAATTCGTTTGATAACCAAATATTGGGGTATTTTACCATCGGACCTAAATTAAGTAGGGCCCTCGGAACCCCGATCTTTGAAGTGACGAATCTTTTCGGAATAACGGAAGATATCGAAAATACCCTGATCGAATATGCGATGAATGTCGTAAAAACGTTCAACGAAAAGGTCTGCTATGCATCCATCAGTGCAAGATGCAAAAAAGAACAGTTCTCGATCTTCAGCAACAGAGGATTCGTGTATAACGGCTGTGTCTCTGGTGGATATATCAGGATGCAATATTTGGAATTCAGATGAAGGGTGGGTTCTGAAGAAGGGTTTTTGCTTCCTCATTTCCACGGACAGAGGCTTTGTTCAACCATTTTTTGGCATTCGCCACACTCTTCATCATCCCTTCTCCGGAAAGGGAGAGTTTTCCTAACCACAACATGGCGTCTGCATCCCCTTGTTCGGCCGCAGAATTCAAAAGTTTGATCCCTGCAGAGGTCCTGACCTGAACGCCCTCGCCGAAAACATACATAAGTCCTAGACGGACAGAGGCCTTACTGTACCCTGCATCCGAACATTTCTTGTAAAGGGATTCGGCACGTACAGGATCCTTGCCTGTACCTCTACCTTCCTGATAGATCACAGCAAGCCGGTAGCATGCAGGAACACTTCCCCCTTCGGATGCTTTAGTGTACCAACGAATGGCCTCATTCCAATCCTGAGTTACTCCAAGACCATCCGAATACATGTGTCCCAGATTGAACATCGATATGACATACCCCTGCTCTGCGGAAAGCTTGTAGAGCCTGACCGCCTCATCGATGTTGGCATTCGTACCCTCAGCATGAACAAGCATATGGGCAGCATTGCATTGACCTTCGGGATCGCCCTGTTCCGCAGATAGGTCGAACCACATGAATGCCTTGTCAAGGTCTTTCTCCACCCCATCTCCGCGATAGTAGATGTATCCAAGCGCATTACGCGCATGCGGATCGCCTGCGGAAGCCTTTTCTAATACCTCTTTGAAGCCCATAGTTCATCTCTGGATCTTGTGATGTTCACGTACATACTTTTCGGGATGGCTCATGAACCTGCTTAGCTCATAATAAGCTAAGAGATTACCAAGAGCGACAGCACGTGCATAATGCTGCACTGCAAGGGCTTTGTTCTCTTTTCTCCCTCTCCCATTCTCATAGATCCGTCCAAGTTCCATATTAGCCTCGGCAGACCCAGCAATGGCGGCACGTTCGAGATACCCATAGGAAATTTCGTCATTACGACGTACGATCTCACCATCGTGATACAGAACGGCGAGCATGAACAAGGCCTCTGAATTACCTAGTTCAGCGGCTTCCTCATACAATTTGAAGGCATTCGTGTACTCAGAAGCGTCCATAGCAATATCGGCCATTTCCAAAAATTCCGACCTTCTCCGCTCCTCGACAGCACTAGGAAGGTTCATCAATCCGTTCTGACGTTCCTCTGGAGTGCTACATTTTCCGCTTTTTAGGACCTTTTCTACAGCGAGGTATGAATACAATCCCTTGTCCGACCCCATATCTGCAGCATACTTGTACCAGTTCCTGGCCATTTCCAGATCCATCCCGATACCATCAAGACCAAACTCGAGTTTCCTACCCATGCTGATAATGAATTCAGCATCCCCGTGTTCACGTGCGCGTGCAAAGAGTAATTCGGCGAGCCCCAGATTCTTATCGACATGAACACCATGGGTATATGCGACCCCGAGGTAAAATTCCCCCTCAGGATATCCGATCTCGGCGACCTTGGTTATCAAGGAATATGCGGAATCGGAGTTTTTGGTCACCAAAATGCCATTGATATAACGAAGTGCTAGATCCATCATTGCCTCGGGTACGCCCGCATCAGCGGCGGCCATCAACCAATCCATAAATTTGTGGGGATCGGGTTCTATGATCTCTCCGTCACGATAGATCTTCGCAAGTTCCCATTTTGCACGAGCACATCCCCTCTCCGCCGAAGCCGTATAAAGTCTGATGGCCTCCTCAGGATCGGCTCCAACATCCAGACTGTGCTGGTTCTGGTATGCAAGCCCCAGGATGGCATAGATATTTCCGTTGCGTGCGGCCTTGACGATGTTCTGGTTCATGTACTCAATTCACTTTTTGATCTTCTTCAACGTGGCTAGAAGTTCAGCTGCATCAGGATCTCCCTGATTAGCGGCCTTGGTCAATAGTTTTTTAGCAAGAGGGATGTTCTTCTCGATGACCTCGCCTTCGGCATAGATCTTCCCGAGATAGAACTGTGCCTCAGGATATCCATTCTCCGCGAGTTTCGTAAGCATCTGGAGTCCACCTTGAACATCCTGATCGACGAAATGTCCGTTGATCATGAACATGGCCATAAATGACATCGCACCAGGATGACCCTGTTCAGCAGACTCCTGGAACCAGGAAATGGCCTTCTTTGCATCCTTCGGGATCCCCCGCCCCTCGTAATAGAAACATCCGATGGCATACTGCGCATTGGGCTCTCCACCTTCCGCAGCCTCCTCGAACCATTTGGCGGCCTGAGCATTGTCCTGATCATAATAAATTCCATTACCGTACATGCAACCGAGTGCATACTGTGCCGTACCATTGAAATGTGAGGCTGCCACCTGGAACCATTTTGCCGCACTCTCCAGATCCCTTGGCAGAACCTGCCCTTCAAAACACATGTAGGCATAGTCGACCATGGCCTGATCATAACCGCCTTCACAGGCAGCAACAAGGTATTTCTTTGCTTTATCGACATTGCGACGAACACCATTGCTTCCATATGCGTACATCGTACCCAGCTGATATGATGCTTCGATATGGTTTTGTTCTGCGGCCTTCATCAGATATTCGTTGGACTTGGTCACATTGTAGTATTTGCTATCCTTCATTCCAAGGATCCCAGCGAGTTGGTATTGAGCCTCAGGATCTCCAAGGTCTGCACCACGACGGTACCATACAACAGCCTCATCGAGGTTCTGACCAGCATCGCTCTGACCAGCATCATACATATATCCAAGCCTATAGGCCGCCTTTGCACATCCAGAATCCGCAGATGCCTTCAACAACTTCACAGCCAGATCATAATCTTTGGGAACACCTTTTCCCATGAGATACATGAAACCGATGGTGTTCTGTGCTTCCATATCGCCCTTCTCAGCACAAGGCATGTAAAGACGGATCGCCTCAGCGTGGTCTTTGAGAACAGTTGCGCGAGTACCATCAGGGTTCTTTCCTGTATCATACAAAGAAAAGATCTGTTTGCAGGCAGAAGGATCTCCAGCCTCGGCCCTGAAACGAAGGTCCATAATAGGGTCCTGCACGCCCTCTGAATTGCGACCGATCTCATCTTTTACGATCGTCGCCGGATGAAATCCTTTATCAGACGAAGAAATAAACGCTTCGAATGCACCTTTCCTGTCCCGTTCAGCCCCATTACCAGTGTAAAGAAGAAGTCCGTAGAGATATGCGGACTCGGGATCGCGGTCAGCATTACTGCGAGCCATCTCGAAAGCTTTGCTTAAATCACGGTCTACGGAACCGACATCCATCAATTTCCTGACGGCAATGGCAGTGTTATCCGAAACCCCGATGTTATTATTATTCATCAAGAGGCCCATTATATAATTCCCTATAAAAAATAGCGGAAAAATCACAATTGGTGGATTCTCACTTTCAAGCACCTCCCCCTGTGAACTATATAAGCTCAGATAGCAAATCAGCAATTATGTCAATATTTCACTTCAAATCCACATCCATCCTCAGTGCTCTGAGCATTTGTGCAACAAATTTCCGCAAAAACAACGCATCTAGAAACTTTAATATCGAAATCGGCAATGGACGGGATATGATCGGAGGAAATGACGGACATATGGAACCCCTTGAGTGGGCCAAATTCGTCATAAGATACAAAAATGAAAGCGACTACCCAGCCGCTCTTTCAATTATTTCCTCCAAAGCAGATCTGGGTAATACTGAAGCTGAGTTCTATCTGGGACTTGTCTATGCCAGAGGTCAAGGGGTCGGTAGGGACTTCCGTCTTGCCAAAGAATGGCTGGAAAGGGCAACTAACAAAGGAAATCTCAATGCATGTTATTTTCTAGCGAAGATCTATCTCCGTGGCTATGGCATTGATGCTGATCCGGTCAAAGCTGCAGATCTTTTTGAAAGAGCTGCAGAAGATGGAGATGTGAGGGCCATGTACGAATTAGGACTCATGTATATGGATGGAAACGGGGTTCCTCGCGATCTTTCCAAAACATTCATACTGATGTTGGATTCTGCGAAAGGCGGCCACTTAGAGGCTGAATTTGTCCTTGGTCAGCTTTACAAAACTGGAGCTGGCGTCGACAAGGATGTTAAAGAAGCTGTGAAATGGCTTTCGGCCGCTGGAACCCACGGCCACAAAGGTGCACAATTGTTGTTAGGTGATATGTATGCCTTTGGAGATGACGTTGACAAAGATCCAGATGAATCCAAACGCTGGTATAAGATGGCAGATGGAAAATCCCCTGCCTGATGCAGAATAAAATTGTTTTCGGGGTTTGAACCCCGACTGGATCAGTGAAGTCCGGTTATACGTCCGTCGTCAGTAAGGTCTATATGAAGAGCAGCGGGATCTTTTCCGAGACCGGGCATAAGCATGATAGATCCGCAGACAGGAACTATGAATCCTGCTCCGGCGGAAAGGTTCACTTCCCTGACGTTCAGCTTCCATCCGGTAGGCGCACCTTTAAGCTCCGCCTTATCTGATATGGAATACTGGGTCTTTGCTATGCATACTGGCAATTTGCCATACCCCTGAGCCTCATAATCTGCTATTGATTTTAATGCGGCATCGGAAAATTCAACACCGTCGGCACCATAGATCTTTGTGGCCACAGCTTTGATCTTGTCACAAATTGACATCTCATCGGAGTAAGCAAACTTGAAATCGACCTTGCCTTTCTCGACGATTTCAACAACCTTCTCAGCCAATTCGACAGCACCCTTTCCTCCTTCAAGGAAACCATCGTTTTGAGCACAGGGAACACCCATCTTGGTACAATGATCGCGGACCATCTGCATGTGTACGGGATCATCGAAAGAGAAATGATTGATCGAAACAATTACAGGAATTCCATAAGAACTCATGTTCGCAATGTGCTTGTCTAGGTTGGAAAATCCTTTCTCTAATGCCTCTGCAGTAAAGGTCTCGGGATTCTTGACATCTGCACCACCATGGGTCATAAGTGCCCTGATAGAAGCGACGATAACGACACAATCCGCACGGATATCGGATTGCCTGCACACAATATCCATGAACTTCTCGCCACCTAGATCCGCAGCAAAACCAGCTTCAGTGACAGCATAATCCCCGAGTTTCATCGCTGCTTTGGTCGCAATAACAGAATTGTTTCCATGTGCAATGTTCGCAAATGGGAAACCGTGGATAAATACAGGTTGTCCTTCGATGGTCTGAACAAGATTGGGCCTCAAAGCCTCCCTTAGAATGACCATCATAGCACCGACACAACCGAGTTGTCCGGCAGTGACAGGTTTCTTATCGTAGGTGTATGCAACGACGATCGATTCGAGCCTCTTTCTCAGATCTGCGTAATCCTCGGCAAGACAAAGGATCGCAGAGATCTCTGATGCAGAAGTTATAAGATACCCACTCTCGTGTGGTACGCCTGCGTTGAGTTTGGTATCTCCAAGTCCAACGACAATATGCCTGAGTTCACGGCAGTTCATATCAACTGTCTTCTTCCATACAATGCGGGTCGGATCTATGTTGAGTGGGTTGTCCCTAACAAGATTGTTCTCAAGCACAGCAGAAAGAAGATTGTGTGCTGCAGCGACAGCGTGGATATCTCCTGTGAACTCCAGGTCGATCTTCCACATTGGATATACCTGCACATTACCTCCTCCGGTAGCCCCACCTTTCACACCGAAGGTTGGGCCCATGGAAGGTTCTCTAAGTGCCCCCACGACATTCTTTCCAATAGCAGAAAGTCCTTGGATGAGACTGATGGTGGTCACGGTCTTTCCTTCCCCAGCAGGCGTGGGTGTGACTGCGGTGACAAGAATCAATTTTCCGTTCTTTTTGTTCTTGGACATACGGTCGATAACGTTGAGCGGTATCTTCGCGACATACTTGCCGAACGGTTCTAGGTCCTCCTGTGAAAGACCGACCTTGGCTGCAATCTCTGCTATATTCTTGACTGGTGCACTTTCGGCGATTTCGATGTCACTTTTCATAAGTATTCGAATTTTGTCACCCTTTTTAATGGTACGGAAAGCATCAGGGTTAATTTTTTCAAACAGGGGAGAACCACCATATATATGGCAAAAAGATGTCGGTTTC
The DNA here is from genome assembly GCA_963635855.1 of Faecalibacterium sp. CAG:74. Taxonomy (GTDB): domain Archaea; phylum Thermoplasmatota; class Thermoplasmata; order Methanomassiliicoccales; family Methanomethylophilaceae; genus Methanomethylophilus. Next base: position 40,701 of record CAVHHN010000005.1, read on the forward strand.
AAATCCGATTCAATGAAGTAATTTTCATGACCTCCAAAAAGTATATATTCGATTTCGAAAGCGCGGTGGCAAACACATTAGAATGTTACAAAAAAGCATTCTCGGAGGCATTTTCTCATTTTAACATCCCTTTTGATGAACATCTGGTCGAAGAATACATGAACGCCCCTCTTAACAAAACTTTCGAGAAATATTATACCGGATGTGCCTGCAGGTTCAGAGATTTTGTCACAATGTTTGTAGGGTGCCTCGATAGGTCTTTCGAACTTTGCGTTCCAAGAGCTGGGTCTGTAGAACACATCAGTGAACTTTACGAAGAAGGTCATAAAATCGGTGTTGTGTCCGTGACATACAAATTCTATGTTGAAAGATTTCTGACCGAACACAACCTCTCAAAAGTGATATCTGATGTCCATAGTAGCGAAATGACCGAAAACAAAAAATGCGTTCTTCAAAAAATGATCTCGGACTGGAACTCTCCTGAGTGCAAAGCCATAGTAATTCCCCCATTGCAACAAGAATAACGATCCTGAATAAGATCGATTCGTTCCATAGACCATTTGGTGTTACCGTGGCTCACGATAAGCCAAACCACCGGTCACATAGTTTGTGTCTGGGTGGAATATCTCCTACACACACTTGTAAGAAAAATCGTCGGAAGCTAGTATTAACATGCTAAAACTTTTTTCTTCTTCCGAATAAAATCTAAGGCAGCTAATAAAGCAATAAGGACAATGATCGCAACCAAGAGATACATTGTCTCCGATCTCTCTTCAAAAGTACCCTCTAAAGAGGGGGATGGAGAAGGAATCATATCCGAACTCTGTTTTACCCATTTGTCATCAATTTTATTGAATGTAAACCCAGCAAGATCGGTTGTTTTTTCAAGTACAGTCTCGCCATCGGTGTCGTAAAATATTGTGTTGAACGCACTCTCGCCAAGGGAGTTCAATGAGATAGGAAGAGTGATGGAGGTGAGGGATGTACTTCCTTGGAACGCATATGCTGCGATCGATGTTACAGTATCAGGTATCTCAAATGAAGAATTACTATTTCCTGCAGGATACCAGATCAACTCGGTCTTGTCGTTGTTGTATAGCACACCGTTTAAGATACAATACTTCGAACTTTCCTCACTGACTTTGAATGTAGTTAGAGAACTACACCCGCTGAACACACTTCCTTCGATTGTTCCAACGGAATCAGGAAGAGTAATGGAGGTGAGGGCGATACAGTCCTTGAATGCAGATTCACCAATGGTTCCGACGGAATCCGGGAGGATGACAGAAGAGAGCGAAGTACAATTATTGAACGCCGAATCTCCGATGGCGGTGACCGTATTGCCAATAGACAAGGAATTGATGGCAGTACAGTCTTTAAACGCCGAATCCCCGATCGAGGTGATTCCGTCAGATATGATCACAGAGGTCAAAGTAGCCCTGCTAAGTTGCCACGGTGTGTATTTGTAATAGGATGATTCAGACAACTGTTCAGGAACATTGTCATAGAGTAACTTCGAATTGTTTCTTGAAGAAACAGATTGGGAACTGCCAGTATCGTAGTTGTACCAGGTTCCATTTCCTTTGGTGAAGGTGATCTTCTCGATATTGACACATCCTGAGAAACTAGGGGCCTCGTTAGAACCTACACAATCTAAACTTGCTGGAATAGTGAGTTCTTTTAGTCCGATGCAACCTGCAAATGCGGATGCCCCGAGTGATTTGGTAGAATCGGGGATACTTATGGATGTAAGGGATGTACAACCACCAAACGCACTCTCTCCGATGAAGTTGATAGACTTACTGAAATCGACAGTAGCGAGTTCAGAACAACCTGAGAATGCGGAAGCACCGATTGATTCGACGGAATCGGGAAGAGTTATTGATACGAGGGAGGTAATGCCTTCGAACGCAAAGTCACCAATAGTTGTGACAGTGCCATCGATGACGATCGACGTGATAATATCTTTGTGGGTAAACCAAGGTGCTTGACCGCTGGAATATGTTTCCATATTTCCGGAACCGATGATGGTAAGAACCCCTGTGGAAAGATCCAATTCATAAGTAACGTCTTCTCCGCAGTTACCACGTTCCTTGTTGGGATCTTCAGAGGGAGTGGACTTTTGTTTGATCCATTTTCCACCCACGTTGTTGAATGTGGAACCGGCCAGGTTTTCAACAGATTGTTCGAGTTCATTTTCACCCTCTGGGTCATAGAAGATCACATCAAATGCACCATTTTCAATGGTGGTGATAGAATCAGGAATGGTGAGGAATGTGAGATATTTAGATCCGTTGAACGCAGAAGATTTAATGATCGTGACAGATGAAGGTACCTCATAAGAGGTTCCTTCTTTGGCCACAGGGTATTGAATCAAAGTGACCTTATCTTTGCTGAAAAGAACACCGTTGATTGATTTGTAAGTGCCATTATCCTCAGATACGACATACAAAGCAAGTGAGGTACAACCCTTGAACGCAGATTCATTGATGGATCTGACAGACTTGCCGAGGATGACGGTGGTAAGTTGAGAACAACCTGCAAATGCGGACGCTCCGATGGACTCGACCAGATCGGGAATAATAATGATGCTAATGGACGCAATACCTTCGAACGCAAAGTCACTGATGGATGTGATCCCCTCACCGATAATGACTGATGTGATGTATTCTTTATAAGAGTACCAAGGTGCTTTACCACTGAGGTATGTTTCCATCTTTCCGGAACCGTTGACGGTAAGGGTCTTTTCAATGAAATTCAATTCATAGGTGGTATCTTCTCCGCATTTACCGAATTTCTTCTGAATTACCCACTTATCCTCAGTTTTATTGAATGTTGTACCGGCCAGATTTTCAACAGTCGGTTCGAGTATGTTTTCTCCACCCACGCCATAGAATGACATATCGAAAGCACCATCTTCGATGGTTGTGACGGAAACAGGGATGGTTATGGAGGTGAGAG